>NZ_PENV01000051.1:0-508 GCF_003144375.1 Proteus genomosp. 4 str. ATCC 51469 | reverse complement strand
GATAATCGCCATAAATACGTGTACCTGTATTGGTGGTGATCCAACTCAGCGATGCACCTGAAGCAACGGTATCTGCCGGCCAAACAAAGCGTTGCCATTGAGGTTGTTGGTTATCATAGATAAGAGATTGTTTATCTATCATTAGGTGGGTTTGCATAATGTCAGGTGATGTACCTGGACGTAATTCAAAGTAAAGACGCGCTTCACCATTCGCAAAAACGACATCTCCGAGATAGCTTAGTTTGTCTAAGGCTTTTAAGAACTCAGGGTTAAAGGTTAAGCCCTGTGCATTTGTGGTATCGGGTACCCAGTGCGTACCTTCTTTATGTAAAACACCGTTAAGGTGAGTTTCAAGGAAGCGTTGAATACGACCATTATCAGGGCGTAGATATTGCGCCATTAACGGTAATGAGATTTCACTTTGCGTATTTTTGAGTGGATAGCGACCACCAAATGCCCTATTCCAATCATTCACAATCGCATTTCGCCATTGAGTGTTGATACCTTG
>NZ_PENV01000050.1:0-517 GCF_003144375.1 Proteus genomosp. 4 str. ATCC 51469 | reverse complement strand
GGGAACTCTGAGACAGGTGCTGCATGGCTGTCGTCAGCTCGTGTTGTGAAATGTTGGGTTAAGTCCCGCAACGAGCGCAACCCTTATCCTTTGTTGCCAGCGCGTGATGGCGGGAACTCAAAGGAGACTGCCGGTGATAAACCGGAGGAAGGTGGGGATGACGTCAAGTCATCATGGCCCTTACGAGTAGGGCTACACACGTGCTACAATGGCAGATACAAAGAGAAGCGACCTCGCGAGAGCAAGCGGAACTCATAAAGTCTGTCGTAGTCCGGATTGGAGTCTGCAACTCGACTCCATGAAGTCGGAATCGCTAGTAATCGTAGATCAGAATGCTACGGTGAATACGTTCCCGGGCCTTGTACACACCGCCCGTCACACCATGGGAGTGGGTTGCAAAAGAAGTAGGTAGCTTAACCTTCGGGAGGGCGCTTACCACTTTGTGATTCATGACTGGGGTGAAGTCGTAACAAGGTAACCGTAGGGGAACCTGCGGTTGGATCACCTCCTTACCTAA
>NZ_PENV01000049.1:0-520 GCF_003144375.1 Proteus genomosp. 4 str. ATCC 51469 | reverse complement strand
GGGATTGTTGGCGGTTTAATCAGCGATAATAGTGCAGGTGTTGCCAATGCTGCCCAAGCAGGGAAAGTGGTGGTTGAGAATAATTATCTAACAGCCAAACAAATAACTTCATGGCTTGAAAAGTATTATCTTGCTTCTACAGATGAGGAAAAGAAACATTTAGTTGAATTAGGAAATAATGTCGATGCAGAACAACAGCAAAAAGCGATAGAAACTAGGATCACTAAAGAGCACTTGGTTCAACAACAAGATGAATTAATTTTACTTATTCAATCAGCAGATTGTAATGCTCATTGCAAATCAATTGCTGAATATAGTATCAAAAAACTGGCTCCTATCATTGAAAATTATAATGAATTACAGCGTGGTAATAATATTCCACGCGCTGTGGTTGCAACGACAGCATTAGGTTTACCAATAATGAGTAAGGCTATTAGCCCTTATGTATCGAGTTGGTTAGGTAGCACTACTGTTGCTAGCCGTGTGGTAGGTGTAACAACTACGGGCACAGCAAATTTAG
>NZ_PENV01000048.1:0-536 GCF_003144375.1 Proteus genomosp. 4 str. ATCC 51469 | reverse complement strand
GATAGTGGCTTGCCAACAGCTGGCGAGTTTTTAGATATGATAACGCCTCAATACGTTGCTGATTTAATGAGTTGGGGTGCCATTGGTGCTCGTACTACAGAATCTCAAGTACACCGTGAGCTTTCGTCTGGTTTGTCTTGTCCTGTTGGTTTTAAAAATGGCACAGATGGAACTATTAAAGTTGCTATTGATGCAATCAATGCAGCTGGATCGCCACACTGTTTTCTTTCTGTCACTAAATGGGGCCATTCAGCCATTGTGCGCACAGCAGGTAATGGTGATTGCCACATTATTTTACGTGGTGGTAAAGAACCAAATTACAGCGCTGAACATGTAGCAGCGGTAAAAGAAGGGCTTAAAAAAGCAGGTTTACCACAAAACGTGATGGTTGACTTCAGTCACGCCAATAGTTGCAAGAAATTTGAGAAACAAATGGAAGTTGGTGCTGATATTTGCCAACAAATTAGCTCAGGTGAAAAAGCATTAATCGGCGTTATGATTGAGAGTCATTTAGTGGAAGGTAGCCAGTCATTAGA
>NZ_PENV01000047.1:0-849 GCF_003144375.1 Proteus genomosp. 4 str. ATCC 51469 | reverse complement strand
ACAGCAAATTTAGCCATGCAGGTGCATAATATTAACACAGACCCAAAAGCGAGCTTTAGTTATGCAAGCTTTGGTTCTTCTTTGTTAACAGGAGGAATAACATCAGGAATGGGGTATTGGGGAACGCTCACAACCAATACAACTGGTGCGGGTATTTCAAGTTTAATTGATGGAGAATCACCTTGGGTCTCAATGGGAGGCGCATTAGTTGGTTCAACAGCCGGCTATGGAGGCACAAAATGGTTAACTCACCATTTTGATAATAAATTTAATCCTTGGTCTAACGGGCTTAAAGAACGCCCATTAGTTTTAATGCCATCAATTACAGCTCCGCCGAGTATATCGCCAATGCCTGGAATTATAGGTAGCCTTCTTGGATCCGCGGGTTCAGAATATTTAAATAAAGAGACTAGCGAAGTATTGAAGAAAATCAAAATAGAGAACGAAAATGAAAGTAATTAATTATTTTTTAATGTTATTTTTTTGTTATTTTGCACTGGTTTTTATTACATTTTTATTGCTTGGTTTTATTGTTGAATCTATTCATTATATGAAATTAGGTATTTTTTACATTGATATATTCTTTTTAAAACAACCGATTATTTTTGGGGGAGTGTTTGGTTTGAGTTTTAGTGGTATTCATCTATTTGTGAATTATTGGGAAAATAAACATTGAGCGGCTAAGTCAATCATTAAATAGATATTAATTTTGTAGTGTCCAGCCAAACATCAGTCTGTAATTACTATCACCAAAGGGCGCAAGACATAATCCTCGGGTGTTATGTTGAATTGCCGAAGGCAATTGCCCTGTGGTGATGAAGGTTGTAGGTGTATAGGTGGCATAAATTT
>NZ_PENV01000045.1:0-620 GCF_003144375.1 Proteus genomosp. 4 str. ATCC 51469 | reverse complement strand
TGCGAGTTGAAAACATGAAGGATTTTTTTCTGGACTTTAGAGGGCGCAGAGCCGAAATGATTGTGACATCACTTCGGCTCTGCTAATCTAATTCGCGTGCATTCGTTGCTTCGATTAGACCTCAGCAATCCAATCTTAGCAACGGGAAGCTAGCTTGTCACTACTTCCTTAAAACCATTCAACGACATTAACTCAAATGCACCACTTGATTGACTCGGACTTAGCCCGGTCTCCGAAAGGATAAACAGGCAAATTGTGGTAGTAAAACGTACCGGAAAACGACATTCCGGCTCTGCCTCCGAATCACGCTGCGGTATCGAAAGATTACAGTGCGTACCTGATAAGAGCACCAATCAACGGACTAGGGATTTCTTGGATTGCACCGTCGAAAGAAGCCCAATCTAACCAAACTTAGCTAAATTAGAGAGCTAAGAAGCCATGACCCGATAACTACTCATGGAGAAAAGCAAAGACAGGAAGATGTTGTCGCTTCGCTCCGTTTTGATTAGTACCACATTGGGGCATATAGACTTCTTTTATCTTTATAACCCCATTGTAACTACACTACAACCACCTTATAATAACCATAAATTCGAAATAAATGGTGATAACATATGCTT
>NZ_PENV01000044.1:0-340 GCF_003144375.1 Proteus genomosp. 4 str. ATCC 51469 | reverse complement strand
TAGTGAGTTTGGTCCTGACTATCAAGCTAATTACATTATAAATTTAGAAGATGTAAAACAAGCAACGGGCAGAGAGCGCATAACCGAATCTATGTTAAGCGATTATATTAATTACCTTAATAATCATGGGTTTGTTTCATATTCTGACGGGAGGTTCATCTACCTTTCAGTGAGCGCGAGAACCGTAGTGCCAGTGGGAAATGAAGCTATTCGACTTGGCAATGCTCTTAATGTTTTCAGAACTAGAGCGCAAATGAATGGTGACTATAACAACTTATAAGGACGATCCTGTGCCACTTACACATAGTCACTGTAAAGATGAGCTAAAAATATTTGATGA
>NZ_PENV01000043.1:0-1232 GCF_003144375.1 Proteus genomosp. 4 str. ATCC 51469 | reverse complement strand
TGTTCTGCGCAACTAAATCAGGACACTTTTCTTAAGGAATTTTGTTCATACTCAATGGGGGACAGATCACCGTTGGCAGTATGAAGCCTTTCTAGGTTGTAATAGCGCATATACGCGATAACATCTTCTTTCATCTGTTTCCGAGTCGGCTGTGCGATTTTCAGTACCCAATCGTGTTTTAAACTGCCAAAAAATCGTTCTACAACGGCGTTATCCCAACAGGCTCCAACATCACCCATGCTTGCCCTAATACCATAGCTTGTTAGCAAGCGGCTATATCGCTTACTCGTATATTGAGAGCCTCTATCACTATGAAAGACTAAGCCTTTTTCGGGCTGGCGTAAGTTATACGCTTTCATCAAGGCTTTACTGACTAAATCTGCCGTCATTCGTTTATCGATGTGCCAACCCACAATACGGCGTGAGTATAAGTCCATCACGATGGCTAAATACATCCAGCCTTCCCCTGTTTTTAAATAGGTCACATCACCCGCCCACACTTCGTTAGGTGCGTGAGGATTAAAATTTTGATTGAGCAAATTATCGGCTACGGCATCACTGTGTTTGCGTTTTGTGGTGACTTTGTAAGCAACGCGCTGAGTGACGACTAGGCCAAGCTGAGCCATTAGCTTTTGAACGCCATAAGCACTCACGCTAAAGCCCTCTTTGCATAACCGTTTACGTAACGTTCTATAACCTAAGCTATTTCGACTCTGTTCAAAGATAGCTTTGGCTCTGCGGTACAGTCTAAGTTGTTCTGCGGTGATCAATTTTGCTGGGCGTTTAAGCCAAGCATAGTAGGCAGAACGACTTATTTTCATTAACTTGCAGAGCTTCAGCACGGGAAACTGTGAAGATAGTTGCTTAATCGTTTTAAACGCTACTTGGTTTCCTTTAGCAGGAGGGCGCTGGCTTTTTTTAGGATCTCTTTCTCCATCCTAAGTTCTTTATTTTCTTTTCGAAGCCTTAATAGCTCAGCTCTCTCGTCGGCATTCAAGCTGCTACCGGATTGTTCAGCGTCGAATTTTGCTTTCCAGTTATACAGTAATTTATCGGTGATCCCTAATGAAGCTGCCGCTTTTGGGACGCTATAACCTTGTTCGGTGACTAATGCGACCGCTTCTTGCTTAAACTCAGTAGTATAAAATCTATTTGTTCGTTTTTTCATTTAACACCTCAATAATTGGATTATATTCCATTATTAAAGTGTCCTGTTTGATTAAAGCAGATCA
>NZ_PENV01000003.1:0-335342 GCF_003144375.1 Proteus genomosp. 4 str. ATCC 51469 | reverse complement strand
TGATAGAAAACCATTGCCTTCGAGATAAAAATTAATCACATTTAGTTTAAAATCAAGAGAATATTTAGCCATAGAAAAACACCCCAAAGTTGGTGTCCAACTTTTGGGGTGCAGTTCATTTTTATGTGGGGTTTCTTTTTGCTCAAGCACCGAAAAAGAATTAAATATTGAGAGCTAATTCTGTTCCTTGTCTAATAGCACGTTTTGCATCTAATGCGCTGGCATCTTTAGCACCGCCGATAAGATGGACTTTTGTATGGCTATTTTCTAAAGAAGTAAGCAAAGGATGATAAGCGCGTTGCCCTGTACATAATATAATGTTATCGGCCACAAGAAGTTGTTGTTTTCCATCTTGTTCAATAACAAGACCTTCTGGCGTAATTTTTTGATAATGGCAATGTGTTAAGAATTTAACGCCTTTTTTCTCTAATGTTAGTCGATGTATCCAACCAGTTGTTTTACCTAAATTCAATCCTATCTTTCCAGCTTTACGTTGAGTCATAATAATTTGTTTATTATCATCTTTTAAGTGATTTTCAGGTTTTATACCGCCACGATATGAAAGCGTTGGATCAATGCCCCATTCTTTGTTAAAAGCACAGGGGCTTAGGCTACTGCATTGCCCTTTTTGTGTAAGATAGAGACCGGTATCAAAGCCAATACCTCCGCTACCAATAATCACTACGTTTTTACCTACAGGTTGATGGTGCTTTAAAACATCCAAATAAGTTTTAACAATCGTATTATCTCGGCCTTCTATATCAGGAAGGTGCGGTGTTACACCACTGGCCAAAACAATCTCATCAAAGTGTTTAAGATGATGAGGAGTGGCTTCAGTATTATTTTTAACAATCACACCAGTGAGTTCTAACTGCCGTTTAAAGTAACGTAAGGTTTCCTTAAATTCTTCTTTTCCGGGAATTTGGCTAGCAATATTCAACTGCCCACCAATAACATCTTCTTTTTCAAAGAGTGTTACATGGTGACCACGTTTAGCCGCTGTTATAGCAAAAGATAATCCCGCAGGCCCCGCGCCAACAACTGCGAGTTTTTTAGGTTGTTGGGTTGGAATAACCAGAAGTTCGGTTTCTCGACAAGCCAAAGGATTGACTAAGCAAGATGCTGTTTGCCCTGAAAATATTTCATCAAGACACGCTTGATTGCAAGCAATACAGGTATTAATTTCATCTTCACGTCCTAGTTGTGCTTTTAGAACGAACTCAGGATCTGCAAGAAAAGGGCGTGCCATTGAAACCATGTCGGCACAGCCTTCCGCTAAAATAGCTTCTGCAGTTTGTGGTGTGTTAATGCGGTTTGATGTAATAAGAGGAATATTTACTTTGCCCATTAATTCGCGTGTTACATTTGCAAATTGGCCTCTTGGCACCATCGTCGCTATCGTTGGAATTCGAGCTTCATGCCAGCCAATCCCTGTATTGATCATTGTGGCACCCGCTTTTTCAACTGCTTTGGCAAGATAAACAACCTCTGATGCATCTGAACCATTTTTAATTAAATCCAGCATAGAAAGGCGATAAATAATAATAAATTGCTCACCAACGGCTTTTTTTATTCCTTTAAGAATACGTAAAGCGAAGCGACAACGATTTTCAATGTTACCACCCCATTGATCGTCTCGCTGATTCGTATGTCTGACTAAAAACTGATTAATTAAATAGCCTTCAGATCCCATTATCTCAACACCATCATAGCCTGCCTTTTGAGCTAATTGAGCGCAGTGAATGTAGTCATCAATAGTTTGTTCGATTTGTTCATGACTCATTTCTTTTGGCATAAAAGGGGTTATTGGTGATTGAATAGCAGAAGGCGCTACCAAATTAGGTTGGTAACTATAGCGACCAGTATGCAAGATCTGTAAAGCAATTTTACCACCTTGCTGATGAACGGCATCAGTAACCAATTGATGCGGTGCAAGCTGGGAGTCAGACATTAATGTTGCGGCGTGCGGCAATAATACACCTTGCTTATTAGGTGATATCCCGCCTGTGACAATAAGTGCAACGCCTGCGGCGGCTCTTTGTGCATAAAATTGTGCAAGCTTTGGGGCATCTTTAGGATCTTCTTCAAGACCAGTATGCATAGAGCCCATTAATATTCGGTTTTTTAGTACAGTAAACCCTAAATCAAGGGGAGAAAATAGATGAGAATAATGTGCCATCAGATACCCTTTTTAGACTGGTCAGATGAGATATCTATAGCATAACGAGAAGTGAGTGATTAAGAGTTCATTATGTTAACAAGTTGTGATCTTAATCATGGAAAAGGTGAATAGCACGTTATAAAGCAATAATAATCTAAGTGATTACTTAATGAGAACAAATAGTGATAATAAAAATCACACTCATTCATAATATTTCATCATATAATGTAGTGTACCTATTAATATGTATTAAAAACACACATCACTATTTTGAATTTGGAGACGTTATGATTAATAAATTTAATCAACTTGTTGACTGTTCTGACTTAGGTAAACTTGTATTACGTGTTTCTCTTGGGGTTTTAATGTTATTACATGGGCTTCATAAGATGGAACCAGGTGGATTAGCTGGTATTCAAGGAATGTTAGCTAATTTTAATCTACCTGCTTTTATTGCCTATGGTACGGTGATTGGGGAAGTTGTTGCGCCTATCTTATTGATTATCGGTCTATTTACTCGTGCGTCGGCACTTGTTTTAGCAGGTACAATGTTTGTTGCTGTCTTAATGGTTCACTCTGGTGATTTATTTGCATTAAATCCTAAAACAGGGGGATGGGCACCAGAAAGTGCAGGTTTCTATCTATTCGCTGCGATTGCTGTGATGTTTTTAGGTAGTGGTCGTTTTGCAGTTAAAAAAGATTAATAAATTTAATAGTCAATAAATTTGAATTTAATTGCTGTAACTTGATTAAAATTGATGAACAAACGCCCAGATCTCACGCTATATGCAGACTCGATCTGGGCGTTTTATTTTAAGCAACTTTATGGCTTATCGGTTTAAACCTAAGTCATGTTTATTTTTGAGTTGCTGGCGTTAACTTAAAGACCTTTTCATTTTCACCTAACCATTGGCGAGCTACTTGGTTTATGTCGTTAACACTTAATGTTTTTATAATGGCAGGATCAGTGAGTAAGCGCTGATACTGTTGGTCATCAGTTGCAACTTGAGCAAGCGCCTCTGTCCAATAACTTGCACTGTCATTTACCTGTGAATTTTCAGTTAGCCAGATATTTTTAGCCTCTTGTAACTCTTTCTCTGTAATACCTGATTGCTTAACTTCATTCACGACTTTACGAGCAAGGGCGATTAATTCATCTGCACGCTCAGGTGATGCCGTAAAGTTTAAACGACCGGTATAGTAGCTTGTAGGTACTTTCGTTAACATTTCAGAGAACCCAAGTGAATAAATTCCGCCTGCTCTTTCACGTAGGTTGAGTCTTAAACGTTGGCTGATCACTGTATCCAGTAAATTTAGCGCAAGTACTTGTTGTTGTGACCATTGAGCTGGCGCTGCATATTGAATGCTAATCATACTCTTATCACTGCTTGCGATAGGGTATGTTTTGCTAAATGAAGTCAGTTTTGGATTAATGGCAGGATCTGCCCAGAATAGACGCTGTTCAGAGCGTGTCGGGAGACTTGCAACCCAGCGTTCAATCAAAGGTTTTACCTGATTAACATTGACAGGACCACTGATAACTAATGTCATATCAGCCGGTTGTCCTAAGATCATTTGGTTTGTTTGCTGTAATTGTTGAGCAGTAAACTGTTTCCAAGCACCTTGCGGAGAAACCACTAAGCGTTCGCCATTTTGATAGCTTTCTTTATTGATATTATCCAAGAAAGTACGTTCAACAGGTGTTTTTGAAATACCTAATGCCATGGCTTGTTTTTGTTGCTCTAATTTCTCACCGTTAAACTGTGGAGAGGTAATTTTTAGATGCATTAAGGTTAGTAAGGTTTCTAGTTCATCAATTGGTGCTTCGCCACGGAAACCATGGAATAATAGTTCACTATAAGGGCGCAAACTAATTTGGTGTTGTTTGGTAAATAACGCTAATTCACGCGCATTATAATTACCATATCCGCTTACTTCGGGTAATTTCAACGCCCATTGAACCATGCCTAAGCTTTGATTTGTTTCAAGTGATGAACCACCAGGAATACGCAGTGAAACTTGGATATTATCTTTGAGATAACTGTCATTTTTCACAATTACTTTTACGTTATTGCTCAGAGTCCACTGTTGCGTTTTTTCAATAGGGAGTGATTGCGTTGAAACAATTGAACCTGTGAGTTCAGGTTTAATATCTAATACAACGGCTTGTGTTTTTAGGGTAAATGCGCCTGGATTTGACTGTCTAATTTCTTGCCAACGTTGTGTTGCTTTAGTTGCATTAAATAAATTAGCATCATTATCAGGACCAATCACAGCAACTCGTGGTGATGACTGTTTTAGATATTGAGAAAAATAAGCTGACAATGTTTCAGGAGTCACTTTATTGATTAATTGATAGCTTAAATTTAGTGCCTGTTTTTTAGTTTGAATTGGCATATCCAATTCAATGGCTGTTGTGATTTGGTTGGCTAAATAATCGTGCTCGTAACGCTCTTCACCCGCAGCTTGTTGGCTTAGGCGTTTTAGCATTGCGTTACGGGCATTATCTAGCTCTTCTTGAGTCACTGGAACAGAAGCTAGGCGTTGAACTTCTGTAAATAAGATATCTAATGCACCTTGATAATCGTTGCCTTTAGGGTGCGCAATCATCAATTGTTGTGAACGACGAGAGTCTAGCATTGCGCCTTGTGCATTAGCGCTAATAGAAGCCATTAAGCCATTATCAACGATAGTTGAGAAACGTTGATTTAAAATTGATAGCCATAATGAATCCATTAAATCTTCATATTGGCCTTGTCGACTGTTTAAAGGTGCTGGCAAAGTACGTTGCAAGGTGAATTGTAAAATACGTGAACCTTGTTCTTTATCGAAAATTGTTTTAACCAGTAGATCTTTATGGTCGATAAAATTGTGCCAAGAAGGATCATCAATTCCTTTGTTTTCGCTATTTTTAGCGTTAAACAGTTGTTTGATATCGGCAATGGCATCACCTTGATTAAAGTTACCAACCAGTACTAATGCCATTCTTTCTGGTTGATACCAAGTATCGTAATAGCGTTTTGCATCTTTCACGTCACCATGCTTAACGATTTCTAAATCGCCAATAGGATCACGATCAAGATAACGGCTACCGTAATAACGTAATTCTTCTAACTGGCGGTTAATACGAAAACCGATACCTTGGCGTAAACGCCACTCTTCAACAATAACAGGACGCTCTTTATCAAACTCGATAGGGTCAAATGTCATTTCAAATGCCCAGTCAGATAAGATCTTTAATCCCGTTTTAATCTGGATCGGGTTTGCATTCGGCAATGACAGTTTATAAGTCGTCGCATTTAAACTTGTCGCGGCATTAACATGACTACCTAATTTCATGCCTAGGCTTTCAAGTTGTTTAAAGCCCGTTGTTCCCGGAAAATGAGTTGTACCTTTAAATGCCATATGTTCAGTAAAGTGTGAAAAACCAAGCTGTTTTTCATCTTCTTGAACCGAACCACTTTTTACCAATAGACGCATTTCAACACCTGTTTGTGGGCGTTGCAGTAAGTAGACGTCTAAACCATTATCTAGGGTAAAATGGCGGACATCAGGACGCAGTAATAGCGTACTTTTGTCATTTTGATTAGGAGTGCTTGCCGCACACCCTAAAAGTGAAAGACTGACTGAAATAATCAGTAATTTACGATACATATTCGGTAACTCCAGCAGGTTGAGAGGAGGACACGGTAGGGGCTTTGAGTGAAATCACATTATCTGCAATCACATGTGTAAAGCGCTGGTGGCTGACTAAGGCAATACCTGCGGTTGGCAGATGTTGTTTTAGTAACTGCAACATGTTTAATGCATTTTGCTCATCAAGTGCAGAAGTGGTTTCATCTAATAAAATAAGCTCAGGTTTATTGAGTAATAAACGGGCAAAAATAAGGCGTTGTTGCTCACCACCTGATAGGCGTGTTGTCCAATCAGTTTCTAGTGAAAGTTGATTTTTTATTTTGTCTAAGCCCACTAAATGAAGTACTTCTTCGTACTCTTTGGCGGAGAACTGATTAGGCTGACAAGGATAAGCGAGCAAACTGTCTAAACGTGCAAAAGGCAGATACATACGTTGTGGGACCCAACATACATTTGGCGAGCGTTGAATATCCCCTTTGAAATAAGGCCAATGTCCACTTAATGCTCTAAGTAGTGTTGATTTTCCTAAGCCAGAACAACCTTCAATAACGGTTAACTCACCTGCTTTTACAGAGAAGTTAATATCTTGGATTAACAGGCTGTCATCTTGCATAAACAGAGAAAGATTGGCCTTCAATTTAGTCTGTTTATTATTTAAATCTGTGACTTCTGGCTCATGATCATGCTCTAAAAGTACCACGAAGTTATAAAGACGAGTCACTGTTGCTTGCCATGCAGCAATCTCTTTATAAGAGAAAATAAACCAGCTTAATGCACCAGCAACACTAGAGAAGGCTTGTCTTAATTGCATTAATCCCCCTAGCATTAATTCGCCAGCAAGGAATTTAGGTAAGGCAAAAATAATCGGTGCCATTGCAGTGGCTTGTTGATAGCCGACAGTGAAGAATGCAAGGTTTCTTTCGTAGCGGATAAGATTGTTCCAGTTACGAATAACCCCTAAAAAACGCCCCATTAATTCATTGCGATCACTGATTTCGCCACGTTGACCTGCAATCGCATCGCCATGTTGTTTTCGGGTGATGAGCGCAGTACGGTAATCAGCTTCTTTGCGTTGCTTATCCATATTAATCTTACGCAAGGGTGAGCCAATAAACTGCGTAATGGTGATCCCGATAATGGTATAGATAATACAAGCCCAGAACATATACCCTGGAATTGTCCACTCGCTACCTCCTAATGTGAAAGAGATAGCGCCAGACAGTGACCAAAGAATGGTAGCAAAAGAGATAAGCGTGAGTAACGAGTGCAAAAATGTCACGGTTAAACGCATTGTTGATTCAATCAGTAAACGAATATCTTCTGCAATACGCTGATCCGGGTTATCAGGCTCTTGAGAAGTCAGTCTTAACATGTAGTGTTTACTGTTTTTTGATAACCAGCGATCGAGCACTTGTTCAGTCATGCCTTCACGCCAGCGAATAACCATTTTTTGGCGTAAGAAATCGCCCATTACTACGACTGTAATTAATCCTGCAATAATAATGACAAATTGTTGAAGTAGCTTGTAGAGAGCTTGTCCATCAAGTTGTTGTAATGCGTTATAGAAACTACCATTCCATTCATTCATTTTGACGTTAAACCAAACGGATGACAGGGTTAAGGTCAAAGAGACAATCAATAGAAACCAGCAGTAAAGGGCGGCACGCCGCCCCCAAAAAGGTGAAACTAAATAGAAAAATTGTTTTATTGTTTTCATTGCTTATTGGTCATGTTTTTATTGTGTATCGACTTGGTTGCTCACATTAACTTCGTCAATTTATTAATAGTCGTAGCTGACTTGTAACCAGAACTGACGACCTGGTTCATACGATTTGTAATCTTTATCTTGATAAGTGAAGTAGTCAGTTACATTTTTAGTGTTAAGGACGTTATTCACTTCAACAGAGATACCTACGCCATAAGCAAATTCAGGTTTCCAACCCAATTTGGTATCCCAAGAAAAACGACTGCTGTAATTACGTTTTTTGTATTCGAATAATGGGCCATATTCACTTGGTCTTGGGGAGCCATTATTGGCTTTCTCCGCTTGTGAACGAGCGCCATTCCATTGAAGACGGTTATACCAAGTCAAATCCAAATCATCCCAAACACTGGTAAGTTCAGCGGTAACTTTTAATGGTGAGTTAAAATTGCCAGAAGGTAAGTCTTTGGCATTGATGATTTTTCCGTCATACCATACTTTGTCGTAGTTCATCCCTTGTGCACTAGGATCGAAGTTGGCATAACCAGAGTCTTTAGGCGTATTTGTTTTACTTTTTTGCCAGCTAATAGAGGCATTAAAAACATGATCGGCGTGTGCTAGTTCCCAAGGCTGACTGTTTTTCACAGAAAGCGTTAAGGTATCGTGAGTACTGCGTCCATTATTATTAAAATGGCGAATTCTTATTTTATCTTTGTCATTTGGATATTTTGTATCACTACGAACTTCATCACGACCTTCACGATGAACGTATTGTAAACGCCAAGTGGTTGATGCAATTTCTTGTTGCAAGCCTAGTGTTAGTTCATCGTTATAAGGTGTTTTCAGTGAATCAACACCTTCAAAGTCGGTACGGTTTTCCCAATCGCTTGGATTATCGTTATCACAAGAGAAGTAGCAGTGCTGTAAGCCTGCGTTCTGTGCCCCATAAAGCGCATAAGTCAGCATTGAACGGCCATAGTAACGGTTTACGCCACCAATAATTAAGGTATTACCAGTGCCCCAAATATCATAAGTTCCGCTTAAACGTGGAGAGATATTATTTTTTTGAACAAAATCATCTCTATCTAAACGAATACCTGGACGCAGAGTTAAGCGCTTATATTGGAGATTATCGTCAACATAAATTGCGTAGTTGGTATATGAAGCATCATGTGTACCGGCTAAGAAACGGGTTGTTTGTTGTAATGAACCCATCCACTCATCGCCCCATGTAGAGCCAGTATAGGTGTGGTTGT
This sequence comes from Proteus genomosp. 4 str. ATCC 51469, assembly GCF_003144375.1. Taxonomy (NCBI): domain Bacteria; kingdom Pseudomonadati; phylum Pseudomonadota; class Gammaproteobacteria; order Enterobacterales; family Morganellaceae; genus Proteus; species Proteus genomosp. 4. The sequence goes on along the minus strand of NZ_PENV01000003.1, from coordinate 326,587 downwards.
AATAGGTTTTGTCTCGAACATAAGAGCCTTTAGTACGGCTAATTTCAAACCCTGTTGTTGGCTGGTGGCTAACTGAGCCCCATTCAATTGGGTTAAATCGCATGATACTTTTGGCATTGTAGGTTTCTTGTTTGCTTTTCAAATCGCCTTGACCACCACTGCTTATCTGCTGTGGGTTTTGCCAATCGGTATAGTCTTTTATGGTGACGAAGTAGTCTTGATCATTAGAACGTTTATCTTCAAGGTTTTGATAACCCGCAGTTAATTCTAATGAACCAAGATCAAGTTGATGCTTATAGAGTGCAGTAAAACTTAAACCATTATGCTCATTATCATAGCCTGAGTTATAGACTGAACCTGAGAATAAATAGCTTTTGTATCGTGCGATATTTGTTGATAAATCAAAGGTTTGTTTTTCTGAAATATCCCACGAATATTTAATGAAATAGTTATCGGAAGTACGGGTTTGGTCACGATAGTGTGGCGTTTGTTCAACTTGTTCTAACTGGCCATCTGGCGTAAGGATAATTCCACCCTCTGCACTAATCATCATCGGAATGGTTGATTCACGACGTGATGCAGAGAAAATTAGCCCCGTATTGTCAGTTAGACTCGTTTCAAACCAACCACCAAAGTTTTGTTTATCATATTTTTTCTGGAAACGAGCAGGGTTACTAAAATCATTATTAGCTGTATCAAAATTCAGCTTTGGATCAGTAAAAATATTGTTCCAGCTTGAGCGCGTTGTGCGGTAATAGGCATTGGCATGAGTTTCGCCTGACCAGCGACGGCTTTGTACTTCGACAGTCCCGCCAGTAAAACCACCAAACTCAACAGGAATGTTGTTATCATAAACCGCGACGCTATCAATTAAGCGACTATCAAGATACATACCTTGCTCATCACTACTAATACGAGTGTTGGTTTCTCCATTACCTGAGTTTGCTGGGTCAAAGTCATTATTAAAACTGACACCATCAAGTTTATAGGAGTTTTGATAACTGCTAGAGCCATGAATAGAAATACGTGAAGGTTTAATTTCACCCTGATTCATTGATGTGCTGTCATTATTGGAAAATTGAACAGCAGGGTTACTTTTCAGTAAGTCAGTTACGTTTCCATCACCAGTATTACGCTGTTTTATCTCTTCTGCGGTGATATATTGTGGCGCGGAAATGACATCGGTAGCTGGGTGATAACTGCTACCGACACCCGTGACTTTGACTTCAGGAATGACAATCGCGTTAGTCGTGGCGAGAGGACGAATAACAAATCCACTTCCTTGTGGAATAATTTCTAAACCACTACCAATTAAGACTTTTTGTAATGCAGTTTGTGTTTCAAATTGACCTGAAAGTGCTGGAGCACGCAGGTTTTTAACTGAATTTGCATCAAATAAAATTTGTACTTGCCCTTGTTTTGCAATGGCACTCAATGAATCAGCCAAAGACTGTTCTGGTAAAGCCACAGAAACGGTAGATGCATAAGCACAAGGTGCAGCAATAGTGGTACTTATTAGCAACGCTAGCAGAGACCTCTTAAGGGTCCCTTTTTTGTTATTCATTTTCATTTCACCAATCCCATTCACTAACTTAATAATTGTTGTTACTAGGGAAGAGGGTGAAATGAGAATTATCCTCACCTGTAAAAAAGAATATTTTTCATATTTCTTTTTACTTATTGATAATTAACGCATTATTTTTATCGGTAAAAACAACATTAACCGGCAATATAAGTGGAATTGCGGTAATAAAGTCTTTGGCATCATTAATGTTAGCGATCCCTGAGACTTTCATTTTGGCAATTTCGGGTGAGGAAATTTGAATATTGATATCAAGATAAGGTTTGAGTTTGGTTATTACTTCATTCAATGGGCGTTCAAAGAAATGCAGTTGACCAAAACGCCAACTTCCCACGGAATCAATATTGACCGAAGAAATAACAAAACTGTCACTTGTTAATTTGCTGGTGGCTTGAGAGCCTGCATACAAATATGTAGGAGAGGATTTAGGAGTTGCTTTAACCTCAACGATACCTTCATGAACAGCAACGTTAATTTGGTTGTCATTATAGCGGCTGACTTCAAATTCAGTGCCGACAACTTTAATTAATCGGGTATCTGCATGAACATAAAAAGGGCGATAAGGATTTGATTTGACCTTGAAATAGGCTTGCCCTTTATCTAACCATAGCTGTCTTTCTTCTTGTACATAAGCGACTCTGACTTGCGTGTTCCTGTCTAAATAGACTTTAGAGCCATCGGCTAAGGTCATCTCTTTCGGTAAGTCACTGGTTGCAAGCGTCATATTATCCATCAGTAATGCGGGTAAATGACTATAAGGGAGATATAAAACAGTGAGTAGACAAAAAGTTGCGGTAGTGTGGATAGCGGGGCGCCAAAGAGAACGCTTTTTCTTTTCAACAGTGGTTATTGTTGGTCGTGATAATGTATCACATTGGCGCCAAATACCCGCAATGTCTTGATATGCTTGCCGATTTATATCATTTTCAATCCATTCTTTAAATTCTTGGCGTTGTTTTGGAGTCATTCTTTGGCTATGTTGTCGGGTGAACCAAAGAGCTGCTTGCTCATCAATAGAGTCATTGAGTAATTCATCATCATTTTCTAAAAAAAGATGATCTGCTCCCTCATCTGTGTGAGGTTTAGTTTCCGGTATGTTTTTTTCCGGCTTACTCATCATTCGTGCATTTCTCCTGTCCTGCATCGACATATCTTTTGCAATGTAATAGGGCAGCCGCAATATGTTTTTCCACCATGCTGATTGAGATTTCCATTTGCTCTGCAATTTCGCTTTGTGATAATCCATCAAAACGATAAAGAACAAATGCTTCTCGACGGCGTGGAGGTAATGTTTCAATTGCTTCGCTAAGTAGATCTAAACGCTGTTGATGCTCAAGGACATATCCCGGATCAAGCTCCGTGGTATAACTTTGAGCTGCGTCATCTAGTTCACAATCATCCTGATAGATATCTTTTTGCTTTTGATTTTTTCTCCAATGGTCAATCAAAACGTGGTTCGCTATTTTGAACAAAAAAGCACGCTGTTCTTGTACAGGTGTTTGTTCTTTTCTGTTTAGCCATAGTGTAAACACATCTTGAGACAAATCATCTGCGTCATGGTAATTACCCGTACGTTTGTGGAAAAAACGCACAAGTTGTCCATAGGTTGATTGATAGGCACAACTAATTTTTTGTGCCAATGATTTATCGCTAGCCATAATCTCTGGTGTCTAAAAAAGAGTGAAATAATAAGCTCTTACTGCTTCTCATGCGAACAAGTTATGATAATTATCAAGCTAATTTTTTATTGTATTATTAATAATAAGCAATATCATTTGTGTTTATATTATGCCTATAATTCACAAGAAAGAAAATCAGAGGCAAGAATTATGAGTAGTATGTCGGCGACTTTTTCACGCCGTGGTTCATTTTCTATTGGTGGATTAACCGCCAGTATTTTATTTCATGCAACGTTAGTTGTTGTTGCTATTGGCTGGATAACCTCTAAAGATGAACGCCATGGCGTTTTACCACCTGCGATGACAATGGATCTCGGTATCTATCAATTAGCACAGGCAGAAACAAAAGAAGTTCCTGTTGGACCTGAGAAAGTGATGTCTGTTCCTGAGCCAGCAGAGACAGAACCTGAGCCTGTGAAAGAAGTATTGGATTTACCTAAAATGCCAGTAGTAGCACAAGGCACTTATGAGCGTATTCCTGAAAAGCCGAAAGTAAAACCGGTAGTGAAGCCAAAACCCGTTGCGGTGAAAGTACCTGATGATCTTCCTGTCTCAGAAGCTCCATCGGAGGTAACAAGCGCGCCTATTTCTGGCTCTAATACAAGCAGTAGTGCTCAATTTAATAGTTTATCTTCCTCTTCTGTAAGTGGGCAAATGGGATGGGAAAGTTTGATACATAGTCATATTGAGATGTATAAACGTTATCCAAGAACAGCAATACGTTTTAAAGCGACAGGCGTGACACAAGTTTCTATTGTGCTAAATGCAAAAGGTGAGTTGTTAGATGCGAAAGTGGAAACATCATCAGGTAATCGCATTCTTGATAGAGAAGCGTTAAATACGATTAAACGCGCTTCGCCATTTCCCGCACCTGAAAGCTATCGTTTAGAAAATGGTAATATTTCGTTTACTGCGCCTTTAACGTTTGAGTATAAGCAAGAGAGTTAAGTTATTATTTATAATTATTTATTACATATTAAAATAAATAATTTTAAAAAACAGAAACTAAAAAACCACCGTAAGGTGGTTTTTTAGTTTTAATCTTTGTGTTCGTCGGCATCGCAATTTTTCAGCGTCGCGGGGAAGATTGCCGCCTCTTTTATTCCCACCAACGAAATAAGAGTATCATAGTGAAAATATGACAGCAATATAATTATCTAATAGAGTTTTTGTATGATAAAATATCATCATCAACCTCATCAATATATAATGCATTGCTTTCATGGCTATACATATACATTTCTTTTAATATCAATAAGTCATTTTTTAAAGAATATAACTCTGATTCTAAATTTTTATTTGTTTTTCTTAATTCTTCAATTTCTATATATAATTTATTTTTTGATATTGATGATAGTAGCCCTTTATCTAATAATTTTTTATCTCCACGACAAAGTGAAGCTCGATAATCCTCATTTCTATAATATTGATTGTATCCTTTTAATTTAAATAAAGGAGGAAGTATTCGCGTAACACAAACAGTTTGGATCATATCACATAAAGCATAAGTTTCTTTTTGAAACATTTCTTGGAGATAGCCAAATATTTATAAGAATATTATTCTCAGATAGAGTTTGAATTTTTGAACTTTTTATTTCCCATCGGTGTTCTTTTCTACCTATAAATGATTTTGTGATAAAAATAGGATAGAAATTTTCTTTATCAATATTATCTCTAAATAGTGGAGTGATGATTTTGTTTATACCATTTAGAATAACATGACCTAATAATATTTCAGATTGATAATTATAAAATTCAAAATAATTAATTCTTATCATAATATAATCCGTTAAGTAATGGTGAGGTATATCTGTGTTTTCGGGATTATTTTAGATTAATGAGAATTTATTTTTTCTATTTTAAACTTTAAATATATTTATTAAATTTCAAGCTAATTAAATATAAAAAAGCAGAGAATAATCTCTGCTTTTTTAGTATCAAGTATCGTAAATAAACTCGATTATTTACTCATACGTTTGTACTTCATGCGACGAGGCTGAATAGCATCGTTACCTAATGTACGTTTTTTGTATTCTTCATATTCGGTAAAGTTACCTTCGAAGAATTCCACTTTACCTTCATCTTGGTAATCGATGATATGTGTGGCAATACGGTCAAGGAACCAACGGTCATGGGAAATAACCATGGCACAACCTGGGAACTCTAACAGGGCATTTTCTAATGCACGTAAAGTTTCAACGTCGAGGTCGTTGGTTGGTTCATCGAGCAGTAACATGTTACCGCCAACTTGTAGTAGTTTAGCAAGGTGTAAACGACCACGCTCACCACCAGAAAGTTCGCCAACACGTTTACCTTGGTCAACGCCTTTAAAGTTAAAGCGACCAACATAAGCACGACTTGGAATTTCAAAGTTACCAATACGCATAATGTCTTGGCCACCAGAGACTTCTTCCCAAACAGTTTTACTGTCATCCATGCTGTCGCGGAACTGATCAACAGATGCTAACTTAACAGTATCACCTAGTACTAAAGTACCTGAGTCTGGTTGTTCTTGACCTGAGATCATACGAAATAGCGTTGATTTACCCGCACCGTTAGGGCCGATAATACCAACAATAGCGCCTTTAGGAATAGAGAAGTTTAAATCATCAATTAGAACGCGATCACCATAAGATTTTGTTAGATTATTAATTTCTAACACTTTATCCCCTAAACGTGGTCCAGGTGGAATAAAGAGTTCGCTGGTTTCATTACGTTTTTGATAATCAACGCTATTCAGTTCTTCAAAGCGAGCCAGACGAGCCTTACCTTTTGCTTGACGGCCTTTAGGATTTTGGCGGATCCACTCAAGTTCTTTTTGAATTGATTTATGGCGAGCAGCTTCAGTTGCAGCTTCTTGCTCAAGACGTGCATCTTTTTGCTCTAACCATGAAGAGTAGTTACCTTCCCATGGAATACCTTCACCACGGTCAAGTTCTAAGATCCAACCCGCTACGTTATCAAGGAAATAACGGTCGTGCGTGATTGCAACAACAGTTCCCTCATAATCGTGTAAGAAACGTTCTAACCAAGCCACAGATTCTGCGTCTAAGTGGTTAGTGGGTTCATCTAATAACAGCATATCTGGTTTTTCTAACAGCAGACGACAGATAGCGACACGGCGGCGTTCACCTCCTGAAAGTTTCTCAATTTTAGCGTCCCACTCAGGTAAGCGCAGTGCTTCTGCTGCACGCTCTAATTGGTTTTCAAGGTTATGACCATCATGAGATTGAATAATTGCTTCTAATTGACCCTGTTCTTTAGCTAATTTATCAAAATCAGCATCAGGATCGGCATAAGCCGCGTAAACTTCATCAAGGCGGTTTAATGCGTTTTTTAGTTCGCTAACGGCTTCTTCAACGGCTTCACGTACGGTATGTTCAGGGTTTAATTTTGGTTCTTGTGGTAAATAACCAATTTTAATACCCGGTTGTGGACGTGCTTCACCTTCAATATCAGTATCGATACCCGCCATAATGCGAAGTAATGTTGATTTACCGGCACCATTTAGACCAAGCACACCAATTTTCGCGCCCGGGAAGAAGCTGAGTGAAATGTTTTTAAGGATATGTCGTTTTGGTGGGACAATTTTCCCGACACGCAACATACTATAAACGTATTGAGCCACTATAATTACCCTTTGATTATAAAAGAGATTTTCTCTGAGGTGCCATTTTTCGCGATAAAAACAAATTTTTTGTAATTAAGCTGCGTTTTTAGAGCACCTAAATGAACAATAGCAAAGTCAATGTCAGTAATTTGCCAAAGACCCGAAAATGATGAAAGTCGCCAGTATACCCGATTTATAAAAGAAAACCTTAGTCAAAAGCGAGGTTTTTATCTACCTTTCGTGCTTCTTCTGAAAGTAATGAAAATTTCTCTTAAAGAGGGGAACTTACATTGTTAATGATTATCATATTAGCTAATGTATTCAGTATTTGGTGGTTTTATTTGAGGTGGGAGACATTACGTGGTTAAGCAAAAGTGGTCATTAGCAGTCGCAATAGGGGCTTTGTGTTTTTCAACATGGGCACAAGCAGATTCATTAAGTGAACAACGTGTTCGCTATCAAGAGATTAAAGCTGCATGGGATCTTAAAAAAACAGATGAAGTTGAAAAATTACTCCCGACATTAGAAAATTATCCACTTTATCCTTATTTGGAATATCGCCAAATCACCGATAATCTTGATGTTATTGCGCCTGCTGCGGTGACTGAATTTGTCACGAAATACCCAACATTACCACCAGCAAAAGCACTTCCTTCGTTATTTGTAAATGAATTGGCTAAGCGTCAAGAATGGCAAAATTTATTGACTTTTAGCCCTAATCCACCGAATCCCAAAGCAGCTAGATGTAACTATTATTATGCCAAGTGGGCAACCGGCGATGTTCAAACCGCATGGATAGGGGCTAAAGAAGCATGGCTAAATGGCACATCAATGCCATCAAGTTGTGATCCTCTTTTTGATGAATGGCAAAAAGCTAATCAATTAACACCAGAGTTAGTATTAGAACGAATTAACTTAGCCATTAAAAATGGAAACACAGGACTTGCAGCTTATTTAGCAAGACGCCTTCCAGAAAACTATCAAACGATTAGTGATGCTTTAGTTGAATTACAAGACTATCCAAACTTAGTTGGGCGCTATGCAACCGCGCTTTCACCAACCGATTTCACTCGTTCTATCATACAATCGGCATTTTCACGTTGGGCAAGAAAAGATGCAGATGCGGCAAGAGCACAACTGGATAATATCGCACATGCCCAAAAAATGACGGCTAGTGAACGCCAATTAATGCGTGATACTGTGGCGTGGCAATATATGCCTTATGCTACATCTGAGCAGGTGAAATGGCGTGATAGCGTTATTCAAGATACCGCATCAGATACACTGCGTGAACGTCGTGTACGCCTAGCATTAAGCCAAAATCAACCTGCTGAATTGGCATTGTGGTTAGAAAGGCTCTCCCCTGAAAGTAAAAATAAGGAAGAGTGGCGTTATTGGCGTGCAATGGTATTGCAATCTCAAGGTAAAAATAGCGAAGCACAAGCTATTTTAGAAGCGCTGACGCAAAATCGTGGTTTTTATCCAATGGTTGCCGCGAGCAAATTAGGTAAGCCATATGTGATGGTGATAGATAAGGCACCGAGTGTTTCATCAAGTATCCCTAATCAGCCAGAAGTACAACGTGTTCGTGAATTAATGTATTGGCAAATGGATAACTTAGCGCGCTCAGAGTGGGCAAACTATGTTGCTTCACAACCTGCACAAATGCAGTCTGAATTAGCACGCTATGCATTTGAACAAAAATGGGCTGATTTAGCAGTGCAAGCCACTATTACAGGAAAAATGTGGGATCACTTAGAAGAACGTTTTCCTCTTGCTTGGAAAAATGAGTTTGAGCAATACACGAAAGATAAATCGATAGACCGCAATTATGCAATGGCAATCGCTCGCCAAGAAAGCGCGTGGAACCCACAAGCACGCTCTTCAGCGGGTGCAACAGGTTTAATGCAAGTAATGCCAAAAACGGCCGAATTTACGGTAAAACAAGCGGGTATTACGGGTTATGTCAGTAGTGCGCAGTTAACAAATCCGGTAAAAAATATTGAGATTGGTACTGCTTATCTTGATTCTGTCTATCAGCGATTTAACCAAAACCGTATTTTGGCAAGTGCTGCATATAATGCGGGGCCTGCGCGTGTTGATCGTTGGTTATCTGATGCAAATGGCCAACTAGATGCGATTGCGTTTGTAGAAAGTATTCCTTTTGCAGAAACCCGTGGTTATGTCAAAAATGTACTCTCTTTTGCTGTTTTTTATAGTTATTTTGCGGGTGAACAACAACCCGTATTAACTGAGAATGAATGGAATAGTCGTTATTAAGGGATAAAAAGGCGATTTGTTGTGGGAGCCTCTTTGTACATTAGCAAAGTATGATATAGTTTGTACTAGTTAATGAGTGTGGCAAAAAGAGGCTTTCACGATGCAAGATCCTGCATTATCACCTGAAGAGAATGAGCACTGGCTAAGATTTGTTGAGTTATTACAACATGCATTTGAGCAAGATGTGCACTTTCCTATTTTACAGCTTTTAATGACACCTGATGAACGAAGTGCTTTGGCGACACGAGTACGCATTGTGCAAGAGCTAATGCGGGGAGACTTAAGTCAGCGTGAGCTAAAAGAAGAGCTAGGCGTTGGTATCGCCACTATTACTAGAGGCTCTAATAGCTTAAAAACGGCACCACATGAAGTGAAGTTATGGCTTGAAAAAGAGCTAATGACGAAAAAATAGTTGCATTATAATAATGTGAGCTAGAAAGATAAAAAGCCATTTAATCAAATGATTAAATGGCTTTTTGCTTTCTTTATTTACCTAAAAAACACATATCAGATTAATTATTAATCTTCTTTTTGATTGAGTTCTTTATAGATATCATGAGTTACTGGCACTAATGCCAAAACTAATGCTTGCTGGTAAACAGAGGTACGACTAAGTAGGCCATCGGTAAAATAACCAATTGCACCACCACGTTGTTTAATGTTGTCAATCTTAGTCAAGAAAGCCATTTCATCACCAAGCTCTCTGCCTTCACGGATCCCTTTTAAGATCTGCTCTGGTAGCATAAGGCTTGCAGAGCGTGATTCGCCACGAATTTTTCCATGTTCGACAACAATCCAAGCAAAAGTCATATCATCTTCAATACCGGCTTCAACACCTACCCAAAAATCTGCTTCAGGGCGAACTTGACGAGCTGCCATGACACGCTGACGTGCGCCAGTTCTCGTTTCTGTGTTTCCGATAGGTTGTTGTGGAACACGGCTATCGACATTAATATCTTCAATATCAAAGGTATCTTTACCGAACACTTGCTCAAAAGCGAGTTTTATCGCGTTGATTTTTGCTGGATTCGTAGTGGCTGCAATGACATGATACATAATGAATTAATCATCCTTTGAAAAATTAGAGCAGTATAACGGAAAAAATGTATGTTACAGGTCTATCTTGTTCGCCACGGTGAAACTGAATGGAACGTGGCGAGACGTATTCAAGGGCAATCTGATAGCCCACTAACAGCAAATGGTGTGCGTCAAGCACAGCAAGTTGCTGAAAAAGTAAAATCAGCAGGTATTACCCACATTATCTCAAGCGATCTTGGCCGTACTCGTCAAACGGCAGAAATCATTGCACAAGCTTGTGGTTGTGAAGTGATAACTGACTCACGTTTACGTGAACTCAATATGGGCGTTCTTGAACAGCGAGAGATCGCAACATTAAAGACACAAGAAGAGGCTTGGCGCAAGAGTTTGATTGATGGTACACCTGATGGACGAATTCCCCAAGGAGAATCAATGGCAGAATTAGCGAGCCGAATGCAGGCTGCGTTAAATCAGTGCCTTGATTTGCCCGAAAATAGCCGCCCATTATTAGTGAGCCATGGTATTGCATTAGGATGTTTGCTGAGTACCGTTTTGGGATTACCTGCATATGCAGAACGTCGTTTAAGACTGCGTAATTGTTCAATTTCTCGTGTTGATTATCAAAACAGCCCTTGGCTTGCCAGTGGTTGGGTGATTGAAACGGCTGGAGATGTGAGTCATCTTACTGATACAGCATTAGATGAAGTTCAACGCTAAAAAATAAAAGCTCTCTTTGACGTGACTATCAAGAGAGCTTTTTCTTATGCCGTTACATCTTCACGTTTAATGGGGATGTAATATTCAAAGCGTTCGATATGATCTTGTGGCTCTGTCACCATCTCATTGCTGTAACGCACATTTTTAAGATAGTATTTTTCGACGTCATAACCTTTACGGCGAGTTAGTCCCATTTTAGGTAAACAAACACCATAAATCAGGAATAAAAACTCCTGCATTGCCCCTCGTTTTGCCTCACCTTCGAAATCAAAGCGAATGTAATCACCTCCTGCTAATGAGACTTCATGGGCTGAATCATCCTCAATAAATGTCGCATAGTCAGGTTCAACGGCAGTGGTATAAAGCACACGTTGCTCATCTTCATGTTCATCACTATGTTGTGCATGATGAAGGCCATAAACTTGGTGAGGAACCGCATTTATTTTGCTCATATAGTAACGCCAGAATGTTTGGCGCATATCGGAACAAGCTTCAGCCCATTGCTCAAGTGTATGGCTACATGTTTGCTCAATACCAATAAGTTTTTTCTCAGGTAATTGTACAAATTCCCATTTTGGTAAATTTTGAGGATCTAAAGTAATAGGAGGACAAATTCCCACCGCGCACCATTCATCAGTACGACGATAAAGTGCTGGAGTTCTATCAAATTGCTTTTTAAAAGCACGGGTAAACGTCTGTTGGGAATCAAAACGATATTGCAAAGCAATGTCTAAAATGGGGCGGCTCGTTAAACGTAATGCAACAGCCGCGCGAGATAGACGCCTTGAACGAATATAAGAACCAATCGCTTGTCCTGTAACTTCTTTAAACATGCGTTGTAGATGCCACTTGGAGTAACCTGCTTTGGTTGCGACATTATCGAGGGATAATGGCTTATCGAGGTTACTATCAAGCCAAGCGAGCAAATCACGTATGATGTTGGTTTGATCCATACATCTCCCTTAGTCATATTCGTTTATTTATTGCGGTAGATGGTAAATAGCCTGAACATCTATAACAAGTTATATTGTTAGACAGTCGTAAAATATAGTCTTTTTCGGCGACTGATGTACACAAATTCTTCTATCAGTTAGCAAAAGATTGTTTTATTCTAGGCCTAATATTCTCTCATCTTTTCAATGGAACAAAGTAAATATGTTAAATTTCAAAAAGATGCTAGCAGTGTCTATCTTACTCCCTTTTTCTTTTATGGCAAAAGCGGAAGAAATTGGTTACGTCGATACCGTATTTAAGTTTTTTGGTGCTAACCATAAAATTGTGATTGAAGCATTTGATGATCCTGAAGTTAAAAATGTGACTTGTTATTTAAGTCGTGCAAAAACAGGTGGGATCTCAGGAAGTCTAGGTCTTGCTGAAGATACGGCGGATGCGGCAATTTCTTGTCAGCAAGTGGGGCCTATTGAATTAAGTGAAAAGGTGATTAAAGGAAAAAACCGAGGTGATGTGGTTTTCCAAAAAAGAACATCTTTAGTCTTTAAAAAGCTTCAAGTTGTCCGTTTTTACGATAAAGAACGTCATGCACTGATTTACTTAACTTATTCCGATAAGGTGATTGATGGCTCGCCAAAAAATGCGATCAGTGCTGTGCCTATTATGCCGTGGAAAGAGTGATTTTTATTAATTGGATAACTTAATGATTAATAAAATTAATATGAACAGGGTTTAAAATATTTTTTAAAAAATAGCTGTATTTTTTTTCAAAATAGTTGTTGAGATCAATTTTCATCTTTTGTTATTTTATTAATACGATGCTACATAAAAGAAAACCCCCGAATTTATTCGGGGGTTTTTATTAGTTAAGTGTTTGAGATAAAATCAAATCACTCGTCTAAATCACCACAGAAACGATAACCTTCACCATGGATTGTAGCAATGATTTCAGGTGTATCTGGTGTAGATTCGAAATGCTTACGAATACGACGAATAGTAACGTCAACAGTACGATCATGAGGTTTCAATTCACGGCCTGTCATTTTCTTCAGTAATTCTGCACGAGTTTGGATTTTTCCTGGATTCTCGCAGAAATGTAGCATCGCACGAAATTCACTGCGTGGTAATTTGTATTGTTCACCAGCAGGGCTGATTAGTGAGCGACTGTTAATATCAAGCTCCCAACCATTGAATTTATAGCTCTCGACTAAACGGCGTTCTTCTGTGCCATTAACTAAATTCATGGTGCGTGACAATAAGTTACGAGCACGAATCGTTAATTCACGAGGGTTAAATGGTTTAGTAATGTAATCATCGGCACCAATTTCAAGGCCTAAGATTTTATCTACTTCATTATCACGACCTGTTAGGAACATTAATGCAACACTTGCCTGTTCACGTAATTCACGAGCCAGTAACAGCCCATTTTTACCAGGAAGGTTAATGTCCATAATAACCAGATTAATATCATGATCAGATAGAACATTGTGCATTTCGTTGCCATCAGTGGCTTCGTGTACGATATACCCTTCAGCTTCGAATATGCTTTTCAGGGTATTACGAGTAACTACTTCGTCTTCAACAATCAGAATGTGCGGGGTTTGCATATTTGCTACCTAAAATTACCAAAAATAGAAAAAGGAAATCTGTGTTTAACTTCTGTGTGTGCACTTGTGTGGTTATTCATTTTTGTTATTAGCACGCAAAAACTAGACCCAGATTGAAATTCGATAAATAACCATCACGTTATTACAAAAAAATTACGATTTTAATCGACAATGAACGCTAAAATCAGAATGCAAAACGCCCATAGTCTATTAACAGCAATATAACACCAGTTGTATTAAATACCATCTAAAAAGCTAACTTTTGTTGACACATATCAAAATCAAGATAACAGCTTAACCCTGATTTCAATAGTTAACTATATAATTTGATTTATGTAATGTAAAAGAAAAATATATGTTAAATATAGTGGGGATTATTTTTTTTACCAGTTTTGTTACACAAATTAAAGGAGCCTAAAATACCTTATTCCTTATAAAAGTACAAATACCCAAATAACTCCAAAATAGTAGCTTTATTTTCTTTGTTTATCCCTTTGTGATAGGAATATCTATACTACAATAGAGGTAGTACTCGAAAAAATTTCACTTAAGTGAGGATTTATTTTTTGTGTAAAAAAAAGAAAAAATTTGACATCTCTCTCGCTTTGCTTTAACCAGTATATAGTCAAACTAAATTTGAGACAGACAGGATAGTTATGCGTATTTACAGCCCAGCTAAAATGACAATTATTACCACCACCACCGGAATTTTATATTGCGGGACGGGCTGTCGCATATAAAAAACGAAAATCGAAAAAGCCCGCATTGAGAAATGCGGGTTTTTTTTTGGGTGAAAAATCAGGAGAGTTGTATGCGAGTGTTAAAATTTGGGGGAACTTCAGTTGCCAATGCAGAGCGTGTGCTGAATGTTGCTGATATCGCTGAGAAAAAAAGAGAGCAAGGACAAGTCGCTCTTGTATTATCAGCACCAGCCAAAATAACGAATTATTTGGTTGCAATGATTGAAAAAACGGCAGAAGGCGAAGATCCTCTCACTCAAGTACGTGAAGCCGAACAAATTTTTGCCAATTTATTACAAGGTTTAAGAGAAAAACAGCCTGGTTTCGATTATGAGCGTTTAAAAGATAAAGTTGAGCGTGAATTTGCTGAAATTAGACACATCCTTCATGGTATTTCTTTATTAGGTCAATGCCCTGATAGCATTAATGCAGCAATGATTTGTCGCGGTGAAAAGCTCTCTATCGCCATTATGGAGTCTGTTTTACAAGCTCGTGGCTATAATGTCACTGTTATTGATCCTGTAAAAAATTTACTCGCACAAGGTCACTATCTAGAATCTACCGTTGATATTCCTGAATCTACTCGCCGTATCTTGGAACTTAATATCGCGAAAGACGATATGATTTTAATGGCTGGTTTTACTGCAGGTAATGAAAAAGGTGAACTGGTTGTATTAGGTCGCAATGGTTCAGACTACTCAGCCGCAGTATTAGCAGCCTGTTTGCGTGCTGAATGCTGTGAAATTTGGACTGATGTTGACGGTGTTTATACTTGTGATCCTCGTTTAGTACCTGATGCTCGTTTATTGAAGGGCATGTCATATCAAGAGGCAATGGAACTGTCTTACTTCGGTGCTAAAGTTCTTCATCCTCGCACCATTGCTCCAATCGCCCAATTCCAAATTCCTTGTTTGATTAAAAATACAGGTAATCCTGATGCACCGGGTACACTGATTGGCGATGGTCAAAAAGATGAGAGTACTCCAGTTAAAGGGATCACTAACCTTAATAACATGGCAATGATCAACGTATCAGGCCCAGGTATGAAAGGTATGGTAGGGATGGCGGCTCGCGTATTCTCTGTGATGTCGAGAGCTGGTATTTCTGTTGTTCTTATTACACAGTCTTCTTCTGAATACAGCATCAGTTTTTGCGTACCACAAAAAGAACTGATTAGAGCGCAAAAAGCATTATCAGATGAATTCTATTTAGAATTAAAAGATGGTGTACTTGATCCATTAGATATCATGGAAAACGTAGCGATAATCTCTGTCGTGGGTGATGGTATGCGTACACTGAAAGGGATCTCAGCGCGATTCTTCTCTGCGTTAACACGAGGCAATATTAATATTGTTGCCATTGCTCAAGGTTCGTCTGAACGCTCTATTTCTGCAGTTATTGCCAACGACTCAGCAACTAATGCGGTACGTTTATGTCACCAAATGCTATTCAACACAAATCAAATCGTTGAAGTTTTTGTGATTGGTGCGGGTGGTGTCGGTAATGCATTAATTGAACAAATTCATCGTCAACAGGCATGGTTGAAAAATAAGCATATCGATCTTCGTGTATGTGGCATTGCTAATTCACGCGCCATGTTAACGAATATGCAAGGTATTGATTTAGATAATTGGCAACAAGCCTTAAAAGAAGCTAAAACGCCGTTTAGTTTTAGTCAGCTTATTCGCTTAGAAAAAGAGTACCACTTCTTAAATCCAGTGATTGTTGATTGCACATCAAACGAGGAAATTGCGCAACAATACGCAAATTTCTTACAAAATGGTTTTAATGTGGTTACACCAAACAAAAAAGCGAATACGCTGTCGATGGATTATTACTATCAAATCCGACAAGCCGCTGAAGCTTCACGTCGTAAATTTTTATATGACACTAATGTGGGTGCAGGTTTACCAGTTATTGAAAACCTACAGAACTTGCTTAATGCAGGTGATGAGTTGGTTCAATTTAATGGTATTCTTTCAGGCTCACTCTCTTACATTTTTGGCCAGTTAGACGAAGGTAAGAGTTTGTCAGAAGCAACGTTTTCAGCGAAAGAAAAAGGTTTCACAGAACCTGATCCTCGTGATGATCTTTCAGGGATGGATGTTGCGCGTAAACTGCTGATTTTAGCCCGTGAAGCAGGTTATAAATTAGAGCTAAGTGATATCGATGTAGAGCCTGTGTTACCGACTTCATTTGACAGCACAGGTGATGTTGCAAGTTTCTTAAGTCGTTTACCTCAAGTTGATGTTGAATTTGATGCTAAGGTCGAAGAAGCACAAAAAGCAGGTAAAGTATTACGCTATGTCGGTGTTATTAATGAAGGTCAATGCCAAGTTAAAATGATGGCTGTTGATGCTAATGACCCTCTGTTTAAAGTAAAAAATGGTGAAAATGCTTTAGCCTTTTACACTCGCTACTATCAGCCAATTCCATTAGTGTTGCGTGGATATGGTGCGGGTAATGATGTTACTGCCGCTGGAGTGTTTGCAGATGTATTACGTACCTTATCATGGAAATTGGGAGTTTAAGCGTGGTTAAAGTTTATGCACCGGCATCAATAGGTAACGTGAGTGTCGGGTTTGATGTTCTTGGCGCTGCGGTTTCACCTATTGATGGACAATTGCTCGGCGATTGTGTCACCGTTGATGCCGCTTCATCATTTACACTGGAAAGTAAAGGGCACTTTGTTAGCAAATTACCCGCTGATCCTAAACAAAATATTGTGTATCAATGTTGGCAGTTATTCTGTGAGAAATTAGGCAAAGAACTTCCTGTGGCAATGGTTTTAGAAAAAAACATGCCAATTGGTTCTGGTTTAGGATCAAGTGCTTGTTCGGTTGTTGCTGCATTAGTTGCACTTAATGAGTTCGCTAAAAAGCCTTTCAACGAAAGACAATTGTTATTAATGATGGGTGAATTGGAAGGGCGCATTTCAGGAAGTGTTCACTATGATAATGTTGCACCTTGCTATTTAGGCGGCCTACAACTTATTCTTGAACAAAATGGTATCATTTGCCAATCTGTACCTACATTTGAAAACTGGTACTGGGTAATGGCTTATCCAGGAATTAAAGTCTCTACTGCACAAGCCAGAGCCATATTACCAAAAGAATATGCTAAGGCAGATATCATTAATCACGGACGCTATTTATCTGGTTTTATTCATGCTTGTCATACTCAACAACCTGAATTAGCGGCAAATTTAATGAAAGATGTGATAGCTGAACCTTATCGCACTCAGTTGCTGCCAGGATTTGAAAAAGCCAGAGAAGCTTCACAAAAGAAAGGGGCATTGGCTTGTGGCATTTCAGGTTCAGGCCCTACTCTTTTTACCATTACTGATTCATTAGAAATCGCACAAGATATGGCCGAATGGTTAAAACAACACTATGTACAAAACAGTGAAGGTTTTGTGCATATCTGCCGTTTAGATACGCGTGGCGCAAGACAGATAGGGTAAGTCATGAAATTATACAATTTGAAAGATAATCAAGAGCAAGTTAGCTTTGCTCAAGCAGTAAAGCAAGGTTTAGGTAAACATCAAGGTCTCTTTTTTCCACAGGACTTACCGTCGTTTTCTAAAGCTGAAATTGATGAATTATTAGCGCTTGATTTTGCAACACGCAGTAGCCGTATTTTAACGGCATTTATTGGTGATGAAATTCCTGCTGATGTATTAGCAAAACGAATTAACACTGCATTTGCATTTCCTGCACCTGTGACTCAGGTTGAAGACGACATTAGTTGTTTAGAGCTTTTCCACGGTCCAACATTAGCATTTAAAGACTTTGGTGGGCGTTTTATGGCGCAGATGTTGTCAGAAGTTGCAGGCAATCAACCTGTAACTATTTTAACTGCAACATCTGGTGATACTGGTGCTGCCGTTGCTCATGCATTCTACAAATTAGAAAATGTACAAGTTGTTATTCTTTATCCTGAAGGCAAAATTAGCCCATTACAGGAAAAATTGTTCTGTACATTAGGTGAAAATATTCACACTGTTGCAATTAAAGATGACTTCGATGCTTGCCAATCATTAGTAAAACAAGCTTTTGATGATGAGTTCTTAAAGAAAACAATGTATTTGAACTCAGCAAACTCTATCAATATCAGCCGACTATTGGCTCAAATTTGTTATTACTTTGAAGCTGTTGCCCAAATTCCTGCTGAAAAACATGAACAACTCGTGATCTCTGTACCAAGTGGTAACTTTGGTGATTTAACTGCGGGTCTATTAGCTAAATCTTTAGGATTACCTGTTAAACGTTTTATTGCAGCAACAAACGTAAATGATACGGTTCCTCGCTATTTAGATAATGGTAAATGGGAACCTCACCGTACTATTGCAACACTTTCTAATGCAATGGATGTTAGCCAGCCTAATAACTGGCCACGTATTGAAGAATTGTACCGTCGTAAAGAGTGGGATCTCTCCGATTTATCTCATGGTGCTGTTAGTGATGAAACAACTGAAGAAACAGTACGTGAGCTTGCAAAAAAAGGTTATATTTCAGAGCCACATGCAGCTGTTGCTTATCGTTTATTACGTGATGAGCTTCAAGAGGGTGAATACGGTTTATTCTTGGGTACTGCACACCCAGCGAAGTTTAAAGAAAGTGTAGAACGCATTTTAGGCGGTGAATTACCGCTTCCTAAAGAGCTTGCAGAGCGGGCTGATAAAGAACTGTTATCACATTTCTTACCAGCTGATTTTGCTCAATTACGTGCATTCTTACTTGAAAGAGCACCTAAGTAATCATTATTTTTAAAAATTAGATTTATATTTAATTAAATAGCTCAATATTTTATTGAGCTATTTTTTTATCTAAAATAGGAAAGTAAGCATTTAAAAAAAATAAAATTTAATATATATATTTTATTTCCAGAAAACAGTCTAATTAAATGTAAGGAAATTAAATATGAATGGATTCAAAAAAGTGCTATTCAAAGATAATATAAATGAAATTGTATTGAAAATTGAAAATCATATAAAAGAAAATAATTCAGAACTTTTTTTTAAAGTACAATCTGTAAAAAGAATATTAACAGAAAATTATATATCTATTTTTATTTCTAAAAATGAGTATGCTGCGAATGAGTTTCTAGAAAGAATAGAGAATAGTTTTTCACTTTATCATAAAAATGAATTTACAAAACAGCTTGATTTAATTAGGAAAAAAATCAATAAAAGCATAGAGGAACTATTTGTTAATAGTGCAAAATTAGCAGGAAGAGGATCTAATAAAATAAAAAAAGAACGATTGGAATTATTAATGCAGCATAATGCTTCTGGTGATTACTATTTGGAATTTGAAGATAATAAGCTATTTATACAAATAGATAATGAAAATAATAGTTTTAAAATTATTGATTTTAATGGATGTGCTGAGTTTTTTTATGATAAAAATAGCCTAATAAATAAAAATAATTCTCTTATAAATATTAAGAATGATGATGGATTTTTATATTATCGATTTTATAATAAAAAAGAATATTCTAATAATTTTAATAATACAGAAAATTGGAGTGTTAATAATAAAAACATTCTTGATATGATAATCAATAATATTAAAATTAAAGAAAAAATAAGTATCAATAAAGATATTAGTATTGAGCTTAATGAGAATTATTCGTATAAAAATATTTTTATTGTTAGAGATAACTTGAACAAAACAGAGAAAATACTGCATATATATGTCTCTGATATAGAAGAAGCATTTACAATTGCAAAATCTAAATATGAGCAAATAACGGATAGTGGAGAACATTTACTTTATAAAGTCGGTACAGGTTGGTTTATTACAAAAATAAAACATAATGTTATGAAAAAATTTTCACAATATACGGATCTATTAAAACCATTAGAAAGAATAATGAGCCGGATAAATTTAATTACCTCAACAGAAACTAATTATGATTTTAGTCATATTCAAAATCTTAATGGATTATGTTATGGGCTGAGTTTGAACTATTTAGTCGAAGTTATAAATGGTGGTTTAGAAGGAGGGAATAAATATTTATTCTGGTTAAAGGAGAATGTGCGATCTTATCAAAATGAACAAGAATTTATAGCCGATAAATTTGATTCAATTTTATTTAGTAGTATACGGGAATACGAAATATTAAATCTAATTAAAGAAATAAAAAGTATCATATTTTCTCAGCATTTCCAAATGGAAAGGTTAAGTGAAAAAGTACAATATTTTGTATTTGATTCAATAAAATCAAGAGAATATAGTAAAATCTTAGAACAACGAGGATTAAAAAGATCACATATAAGAAAAATAGCATATGATAAAAACAAAATTAATGAATATTTAGAGTACATCATAAAAAATAATGATAATTATTATGCTATTATTGGATTTAAAGATCATGCTATTGCTATTTCATATAAAAAATACTCTGAAAATTATTATAAATTTTCTTTGTTTGATTCTAATAGTGAATTATTAGAGTATTCTAGTGTTGAATCTATAAATAAAATTTTAGAGAGTAAAATGGATTTTTATGGCTCACATGATATTGATAATGAAAAATATATTATTTTTGATGAGTATATAAATAATAAAGAATCAAATTACCGAAATGTATGGGATTATAATGATGTAGAGATAAATAAAGGTCTTGCTGATAATATAAAGAAAATAGGTTTTGCATTACCCTTTGATGAAAATATTACAGGGCGTGTTCTTCATTATAATGAACATCGTGATCTTATAGTTGAGCTAAAAAGAAACAATAAAATAATAGAAGTTGTTGTAAAGAATTCTAATTTTGATGAAGGGATTTATTTAATAAAAAACCATTTTCCTCAGATCGTAAAGAATGAAAAAGCCAGTAAAATTATTTTAAATAAAAATGATAATGGTGATATAAATATTCAAGAAACTGAGTTTGATAATTTTCAAGAAATAATAATAAATAAAAATTATATTGAATTTAGTGATATATACTACCGTGAGCTGATTAAGATTAATAGTTATTTATTAAAAGGAAGCAAATCTACTTTATTAAATGAAATAGTTTCTTTAATTGATATCTTAGAAGGAAATATATATTTTGATAAATTGTCAGCAAGTTTCTCTCTTATTAACAAAATAGAATATTTTAATTATAATAATAAAGGTATATCTCTTTTTAATATATTAAATAAAGTAAAGGAAAAAATAGAAAGTAAGTTATTCTATGATAAGTTAATTTATGGGAAAGATAAGTTAATCGCCTTATCTAAAAAAAATAGTTTAGTTGCTGCAAAGTTTTATCAATTAATGATTAATGAAATTAATGAAGGTAATAAAGGTGTTAGTAATTTCATTTACAATAATATTATTGAAAGTCCTTATTTATCACTAGATGAAAATAGAAGTATGGGAGTTTACGGATATGATTATACTATTGAGTTTAAAGAGAATCATCAATATATAGATGAAGTAATTAAAGGAATTGATATTCCAGAATTAAAAAATACTCTTTTATTAGAAGAAGGAAATAAGTTACATTTAAAAGATAACTATAAGAAATTATTAGAATATAAAAATCATAATTATGTAAGTAAGTTAATTGGCTTTATTGAAAATGAAATAGATTTAAAAAAAGGTAATAAATTAAGCTCTTATAACGATTTGTATTTTGATTTTTTTATAAATCAGCAATTCACCAATAAAATGATTATTCATGAAATGATTCAATTGGAAAATTATTTTCTCAATAATTACCGTGAAAAAAATTATGGATACTATCAAAATAATTTCTTTATTAATGAAGATGATCCTCGTGTTCTTTTAGAAAAATCACTTAATCAAAATAAAAATAAAATAGATTGTAGTTATTTATTATTTGATGATAGTAAAGAAAATTTAAACTTTTTATTTTCTGAAAACATTATCTTTACTGATAAAATTATAGATAATATTATTCTTGATAATATAGAAATGTATTATCAAGAAGATATTATAAATTACTTCTATAATGGTATTAAAAGTGAAGAGTTAACCTCATATCTAAAAGATAAGCCAGAAGTAAGTCATCTTTTGGATTATTGTCTAAAAAATAGAATAAGAATAATAGTAACAGGAAATAGTGAAGGAAGTCTTTTTAATCAAGAATTAATTAGACAAAAAGATGAAGTCGAAAAACTATATAATATTATTTTAGAAAATCAATTTTTTAATGAAAAAACAATTGTTTTTGCAAAAAAGGATAAATTGTTAAGTCACCAATATGGTGATTTTTTTATTGAAGGAGTTGCTCAACGACTAAATATGCCTATTTATCAAATAATTGATAATAGATTATCTCTATCAAAGGATAACGTAATTGTTAAACCTTTAGTCAAACGACAACATATAGATAAACCTTTACTTGCAAATGTTGTACTATCTCATGTCATCATTCCTGAGATAGAATCTAATAATATAGAACCCATCTCACTTAATGAAAAAATAAAAAAAGAAAATCAAAAATTAACTGAGGGGTTATACCAATTTGTTTCTAAAATACATCCTAATTATCGTGATAATAAAGAATTTAAACTAGGCTATGAAAAAGATATTAAAACTGTTATTTATGACTATTCAGATAAAATCACAGTATTAGATATCTTTAATTACATTAAACTTAATCATTATGGGCTTAATCTTTATCAACTCGGTTCTATCATCAATAAAATTGATAATGTTAATATCAAACAGTATAGGGAAAAATTAAATGAGCTCAGTGATAAGCTTATCAATAATGATATTTCCATAAATATTGCATGTGAAAAATATCAATATGAGTTATCTGCTTTTTTTAATGTTTCAAGTAAAACAAAAATAAAAAATAAGTTAACACAAATGATACATGATCCGCTGATTAATAAAAAATTTAATCAATATTTAATGGGGGGAATAACATATCAACAATGGCAATCATTGATTTCCTTATCAGAAGGATCACTGACATTAATTGAAAAAACAAATAAAACAATTGAGGTGATTCATGCAATTTATGATAATCCAACATTGATAAATAAATTAAGTTTCTTTTCAAGAAATTTACTTAATTCATTTTTTGATAGAAATAAAAAAGGTAATTTATACAGAGTGTTATTAGATAATATCTCTAATTTTGAAAACTATAAAAGGATCATAAATTCACTTAAAAATATTATTACAATGATCCATCATAAAGAGATACTAAATACATCATCTCCCTCTAAGGCTTTAGAAAAAGCAAGTAACTTTAATCAATTAAATATATTAGAGATGAATGGCCAACTATTATTTAATAAAGAAAAATTAAAAATAAATGAACATTTTTTTGATAAGCAATTATTGGTTAATGTAGGAGCGATAATTAATGGAAAAAGTATCGATTTAATTGATCTTAGTAAGATAGATAAATGGGAGTCAAAACTCACCTTCGATCCTCATCATTTGAATGATTATTTTTTATCTATTTCTGGCAATGAAAAAGACAAACAGATAATTTCTCTATTTTCTTATTTGCTAAATAGTAAAGAAGATAAAATTAAATATCTACTTTCTAATGATGCTAATAGAATTGATTATATTGTTGCTTATGAAAGATTAGCTAAAATTATTGAGTTAGAAAATAAAAAATATAGTAATAATGATTGGGATGTATTAAGGAAACTGTCATCAATAATTCCACGACATATGAAAATAATAAGTAAGATTGGTTATGCTAATATTACTTATAGTATGTGGCAGTCAGTTAATTCTACGTTTATGCTGGCTGAACAACTTAATAATCCATTGTTGACATCAAAAGAACGTCAAGAGATCATTAATAACCTTGCTATAATGTGGTCTGAAATGGTCTACAATGGTTTGTCTGAAGTAATTGAAATTTCATTAGCTAAAGGATTGCTAAAATATAGTAATAATCCATTGGAATATATTAATAAAATAAGCACAAAAATAGGTGTTGGGCTGAATATACTTTCTATTGGCTTCGATATTTATAATGTTTACGATAATTTTAGTCGAATTTCAGATGAAAATAGTGAAAAGCAACGTATTGATTATATTGTTAATGGATCTTTGGCTGTAGTGTCTGGATTGGTAACTTTGGGGGTTTCTGTTGCGATGCTTGCAGGCTCAACAATTGCTGGTCCTATAGGTATTGTTGCAGGCGCCGTTATTGCTTTAGCAACTTCAATTTATACAGCAGCAAGGCTTATTGAGGAAGCAAAAACAAAAGTGCATTTTACACCACTAGAAGAGCTGAATAATGGCTTTTATGCATTTTTGATGGGGGATCTTATACCGGATAAAAAAAATGAAATTATCTATTTAGAAACCAAAACGCAATTAGAATCATTGATCGATAAAAATGCAGCTAATTATCTTGAAGAAATAAGAAAGCAATTTAATCTTGCTCGTTATTTCTATACTAATGAGAAACAAATATATCAAGAATGTTATTATTATAAGATAGTGCCAAACCTAATGGGTAAGAAATTAGATTCAATTTTAAATTCTTTTGGTGAGTATGTTGCTCAGCGAATATCATTAAATATGAGTCAAAAAGAAGCAGAAAAAATAGCAGCACTCTCTTATCATTTACGTTCAGAAAAAACAGAATATAAGTATTATCTACCTAAAGAAGCTATAGCCACAAATGAAATACTTATTTTTGATATGGATTTTTATATTAATGAATTGAAACGTTACTCTATAGATATTATTTCAGATGATAATTCACCTATATTCTCTGAGGTTGTTGATGATGATTTTTTCAGAAGAATAAAAACAACACGAGAAAATAGCATTCATCTATTTGGTGAAAAAAAAGTAACTAATGATTTAATAAAAGCTAATAAATATGAAAGATATTATAATTTGGGTTGGAATGAAAGTGAGGTTTTTTATTTTAATACTCATAACGGTGATGATATTATTGTCGCTCCTTCAAATACTAAAAATACCTTTGATATTTATAATGGAACTAAAAGGCTAAGTGGAGGAAATAAAGATGATACATTTAATTTATTTACTTCGAGATCACCTCTTTATGCTAGTCGTTTTTATGGGCGTGAAGGATGTGACACACTCCGTATTATTAAGACAAAAAATAAATATACGGGTTATGAAGTTAATTTATTAGATAATTACGTTAAGTTCAAAGAGGCAGAAGAAGAAACAAATAGCCAAAATTTCCACTCGAAACTTTTTCTTTATCAAGATAAGGATGGCTTTTACTCAAGGCAATTGATTGATTCTATGCCTAATATCGTATTACAAAATCAAAGTGTCATTGCTTATTTAGACAGTATTGAAAATGTTATAGGGAGTGAAACAGGCAATGATATTATTTATGGCAATCAAGAGGATAATTACTTAGATGGTGGTGGCGGGGCAGATTTATTATATGGATTAGGGGGAAATGATACTTTAGTATTACAGGAAGGATATGCTGAAGGTGGTGAAGGGAATGATAGTTATATTATTTTAAGGGCATCGTTAGAACAAAGTTATAATATTCAGTTTGAAACAATTATTAATGAATTTTCTCAAGATAATACCAGTATTGTAAAATTGAATTATCGTTTTGATGAGATTTCTGCGATCCGTCGTTATGGAAAAGATATTTTATTTGATATAAAAGTGAATGATGGAAATAAAAATAATGATTTAATTTATCATTCAATAAAATTGAAAAATGTTTATAAAGATAAAGAAGGGAAAGCATTATCTCATCGATATACTTTAGTTATGAATGACGGATTTATGCTAACAGCTAAAGAATGTACAAGTAGTAAAGATAATATATTTTATCAGTTTAGTTATTTACAACAATACAGCAGTAACAATAAGAATGTTCAACATTTTTATATAGATAATAATAATCACTCTTTAAGTATTTCATATCCTAATGAAATGATAATAATTAACTTATTACCCCAATTACATTACAGTGGATTTTCTATCGACGAGAACATACGATTTACTATTGATGGCAATGATTGTGATAATTATTATCTTGGTATTACTCCTAATTCGTTAATTAAACTCAGTTCAGGTCATGATAGCTATCAAATCAAAACATTTTTAGCGCAAGATAAACATGAAACAATCACTATCTCTCTTTCTAACCATTCAAATAAATTAACTCCTGATTGTATTAGTAATTTTATTTTATCTGATATCAGTGGGTTTGATTTAAAGTTTCATAATGGTGTTTTATCTCACCGCTATCATCCGAATGCTCACCTGAAACTTGTATTTGAATTATCACATCTTCAATCTATTGTTGACTCTGGTATGAAAATTCGCCTAATTGATAAAGACAATGTCGTCTTTACTCTTCCCACACAAGAGAATAAGCAACAATTGCTTATACCTACTGATGATTTAAATTTAGCTCTCAGCTCAGAAGATGATGTACTTATGATCCCTGGATCACTGAGCTTAAATAAAGAGGCATTGCTTGCATATTCCCTTTATCCTTCTCACTCTGAATTAGTATCGACCTCTACCACCTTGCAAGAGCAACAAAACCAAGCAACCGATCTATTGTCAGTTCTCTACCTTATGGATGGGGATGATATTGTTGTTAATCACAATAAAAATAGTTCTGTGATAGATGCTGGTGCAGGAGACGATAGTATTGTGGTTAATCATGGGCATCATATTTTAATTGCTGGAGAGGGTAATGATAGCCTAAATGCAGGGAGTGGAAATGACCTTTTGATCTCGGGATCAGGCCTTGATTATTTAAGTGGGGGAACTGGCAGTAATGTTTATATTGTAAAAAAACGCTGTGGTGAAGTTATTGTTTATGATGAAGGTAAAAATAGCCATATTTTTATTTCTGGGTTATCTGAGCATGATAGGTTAATTTATTCTCAAATTGGTGATGAAAGGCAGTATAAAACACAAGATAACCAATTTACTTTAACCTTAAGGGTAAAAGAAGATGAGATTAATTCTTCAGTTACTGTTATTGAAAAGCAAAGCACGCTTTCTATACCATCTCTTGCTTTAATTATTCAAGAAATGGCTCAATTTAACGAGCAACAATTGGCAATAATGCAAGGTAGTGAATTTATTCCATCACCTATATGGTCACCTTTGCCATTAGTGACAAAACATTTGTGATCTTCAATATAAAAAACAGCACTTATGTTAGTGCTGTTTTTATTTGTAAGATAATGGGTGATCAATATTTTTATTTGACCAGTGATTCGGTACGTTTAAATACTAAGGTATTACCTTCAGATTCAGCAGCGTTAAATTGATAACCCTCTAAATCAAATTCTTTAAGTTGTGTTTTGTCAGTGAGTTTTTCTTGAATAATAAAACGGCTCATTAATCCGCGCGCCTTTTTAGCGTAAAAGCTAATGACTTTGTATTTCCCATTCTTCTCATCTAGAAAAATAGGTTTAATAATTTCAGCATTGAGTTTTTTCGGGTTAACTGATTTAAAATATTCATCAGAGGCTAAATTAACTAAAACGTTATCACCTTGTGCTTCAATCGCTTTATTTAATGCTTCTGTAATCGTGTTTCCCCAAAATTGGTATAAATCACTACCTTTCTTATTTTTTAGCTTTATTCCCATTTCAAGACGATAAGGTTGCATTAAATCCAGAGGGCGTAATACACCATATAAACCTGAAAGCATGCGTAAATGTTGTTGAGCAAATTGAAAATCATCTTCAGAAAAGAGTTCAGCTTGCATGCCTGTATAAACATCACCTTTAAATGCCAAAATAGCTTGGCGCGCATTTTCAGGTGTGAAATTAGGTTGCCACTCACCAAAACGAGCAGCATTTAATCCTGCGAGTTTATCGCTTATCTTCATTAAGCTTGCAATATCACTTGAAGATAACTTTCGACACTCTTCGATAAGTTGTTGGGAATATTTTAGCAATTCAGGTTGGGTGAAATGCGTTGTTGCTAAAGGCGATTCGAAGTCCAGTGTTTTAGCTGGTGAAATAGTAATTAGCATAATTCCCTCAATTGGCTATTTTAATGTTCATCAAATATAACAAATTCTTTCGATAATAGGCTAAATTATAGTAATAGGAAAAAACAATGGTTTCTCTTATTTGGGGTAAAAATCGACAATTTAAACGATTCAGCCTGTGATCTTTTTCTGTTTTTTTCCGCTTTTGTTTCGCGAAAACGTTTGGCATTCAAATAATTGCTTTGTATGAATCTAAGCGTCTTGTAGTGTGAGCAGTCCATGTTATTATCAATAGATATCCGCAGGTGACTGCAAACAGATTTACCTAGTAGATGAGATAAACAAAATGACCAACAAATTGACTTCTTTGCGTAAACTGACAACAGTTGTTGCTGACACTGGCGACATTGCAGCAATGAAACTGTATCAGCCTCAAGACGCAACTACCAACCCATCTTTAATTTTAAATGCAGCTCAAATTCCTGAATATCGTAAATTAATTGATGAAGCGATTGAATGGGCACGCTCACAAAGCGATTCTCGTGAACAACAAATCGTTGATGCTTGTGACAAGCTGGCAGTAAATATTGGTTTAGAAATTTTAAAACTGATCCCTGGCCGCATTTCAACAGAAGTGGATGCTCGTCTGTCTTATGATACTCAAGCATGTATCGAAAAAGCACGCCACTTAATGAAGCTTTATAACGATGCAGGTATTAGTAACGACCGTATTCTTATCAAATTAGCATCTACTTGGCAGGGTATTCGTGCCGCAGAGCAATTAGAAAAAGAAGGTATCAACTGTAACCTGACTTTACTGTTCTCTTTTGCTCAAGCTCGTGCATGTGCTGAAGCGGGTGTTTACCTGATTTCTCCATTTGTTGGTCGTATCATGGATTGGTATAAAGCCAATACAGATAAAAAAGAATTTGCACCTGCTGAAGATCCAGGTGTTATTTCTGTGACTGAAATCTACAACTATTACAAACAACATGGTTATAACACTGTTGTTATGGGCGCAAGCTTCCGTAATATGGGGGAGATTTTAGAATTAGCCGGTTGTGACCGCTTAACTATCGCACCAGCTCTGTTAAAAGAATTATCAGAAGCTGAAGGTGAAGTTGAACATAAGTTATCTTATAAAGGTGAAGTGAAAGCACGTCCAGAAGCTATCACTGAAGCACAATTCTATTGGGAGCATAATGCAGACCCAATGGCAGTAGATAAATTATCTGACGGTATTCGTAAATTTGCTGTCGATCAGGAAAAATTAGAGAAAATGATTGCGGATTTATTATAATTCGTCGTTAAATTCTTATAAAAATCTTAAATACCCATCTTTTACAGGTGGGTATTTTTATTTTTTTCTTCTCAAAATAACATTTAAGAAAATTTTAAGATTAAATTGATTGGAATATATTATTTATCCAGTAATAATTATAAAAATATATTATTAGAATACTCTATTTATTATTGGTGAATTATGAAAAAGATTGTCTTGGCAACGGTACTTGCATCGTTATTTTTCGGTGGCGCTGCAATGGCAGAGAGCAAAACCGCTTTCTCTTTACCTGCAATTGAAAAAAGTGCTGAAGGTGGAAATTCAGCGTCTCAATATCAATTGGGCGTAAAATATGAGAATGGCGAAGGTGTCGAACAAGATGCGCAAAAAGCGCTGGAATGGTATACCAAAGCTGCAGAGCAAGGTCATGCTGAAGCACAGTTAAACTTAGCACTTATGTATGACATGAGCGATGACATTGATCGCGATGCAGAAAAAGCAGTTTATTGGTATAACAAAGCTGCGCTTCAAGGCGTTTCTTTAGCACAATACAACCTTGCTGTTTCTTATGACGATGGTGATGGTGTAAAGCAAGATCATGAGAAAGCCGTGTATTGGTATACTAAAGCTGGTGAGCAAGGTGATAGTGATGCGCAATACAATCTCGGTATCTCTTATGATGAAGGTATCGGTGTAGCACAAGATCATGAAAAAGCAGTTGTCTGGTATACAAAAGCAGCAGAACAAGGCCACTCTGATGCACAATATAATCTTGCTGTCTCTTATGATGACGGTGAAGGTGTAGAGCGTAACGGTGCTAAAGCTGTTTTCTGGTATACGAAGGCTGCAAACCAAGGTAATCGTGACGCACAAAATAACTTAGGTGTGATGTACGATGAAGGTGATGGTGTGGCTAAAGATGCACGTAAAGCCGTTGAATGGTACAAAAAATCAGCGATTCAAGGTAATGGTCTTGCACAAAACAATCTTGCGTTAAACTATTACTACGGTAAAGGCGTTAAACGTGACCTGAAAGAAGCTTATGCATGGTTTACTGTTGCTGTTGAAAATGGTGATGGTGATGAAGCAATGCTAAAACGTACTGCTCGTGCATTAAATGCAGCACAATTAGCAGAAGCTAAAAGTTTAGCGGCATCTTATATAGCTAAATATATTGATGAATAATATTAATTAATATTATTTAGGATTAAAGAGGGGGAGCTTACGCTCCCTTTTTCTATTTTAGTTAACGATAAATAAAAATAGAGAGTTATCAATTTTTATTATCCGTTCTCAATAATCAAATATTAAACATCATTAATATATTGAGATTATTTTTAATTCTCTTGTGTTCTCATGGTAATATCTGCGCGCAAGTTAGATGGTCATTGATTAATTGAGGTTGATATGAATGAATTACGCATAGGGTTAGTTTCTGTTTCTGATCGCGCATCAAGTGGGGTTTATGAAGATAAAGGCTTACCCGCTTTAGAGGCTTGGCTAAAAACTGCGTTAACAACGCCTTTTCATATCGAATCTCGTTTGATCCCAGATGAACAATTGATGATTGAGCAAACACTTTGTGAACTTGTTGATGAATCAGGTTGCCATTTAGTGCTAACAACGGGAGGAACGGGGCCTGCACGCCGTGATGTTACTCCAGATGCAACATTGGCCATTGCAGATAGAGAAATGCCTGGTTTTGGTGAACAAATGCGCCAAATTAGCCTAAAATTTGTACCCACTGCAATTTTATCCCGACAAGTTGGTGTTATTCGTAACCAAGCATTAATTTTAAACTTACCCGGACAACCCAAAGCGATTGCAGAAACGTTAGAAGGGTTAAAAGATAGCGAAGGCAAAGTGATTGTTAGTGGTATTTTTGCGAGTGTACCTTATTGTATCCAGTTGTTAGATGGCCCTTACGTTGAAACAAATGAAGATATTGTGAAAGCATTTAGACCAAAATCAGCCCGTCGTTCTACCTCTGCATAAATAATTTAAGAGGTTATTTAAACTGTTTGTTTGTATGAATGCTTGGAATTCATACTGTATTCAAGTAGTACAAAAATAACCTCATTCTATTTAATCTCTTTTTTCTTCGTGATTTATTAAAAAACCTTTATTTTCAACTTGTTATACTCGAATTTTAAGTTAAGTCTTAAAATTTGTGTGTTAATTCACCATGATGCTATTGGTGATTGTTTTAATATATTGATAAATAATAACTTTTAATTTATCCGGACTTGGCTGGATCATTTTTTTCGCATTTTTTGCATTTTTTTTAATGATTCCCCTTGATGAATGTATTTATGACCCCATCTTCTTTTCAACTGCAATTACCACTATTGAGTTGCGTTGATTTTATATCCGCTTTGAGATGATGTTGTTAAGTCTATTAATTTTTGACTTGAAAAATGAATATTCATCCTCATATAGATTGGTAGTCAAATTGATAAAGAATTCTCTTTGGAGGCGTTTAAATGGGTAAAATTATTGGTATTGACCTGGGTACAACTAACTCTTGTGTTGCTGTAATGGATGGCAAAACTGCCCGGGTTATTGAAAACAGTGAGGGCGATCGTACTACTCCTTCAATCGTTGCATATGCACAAGATGGTGAAATCTTAGTTGGTCAGCCAGCAAAACGTCAGGCTGTGACTAACCCACAAAATACTTTATTTGCCATCAAACGTTTAATTGGCCGTCGTTTTGAAGATGAAGAAGTTCAACGTGACGTTGCTATCATGCCTTACAAAATTGTTAAGGCTGATAATGGTGATGCTTGGATTGAAGCTCGTAACGATAAAATGGCTCCACCACAAGTATCTGCTGAAGTCCTGAAAAAAATGAAGAAAACAGCAGAAGACTATTTAGGTGAAGCAGTTACTGAGGCAGTGATTACCGTTCCTGCTTACTTTAATGATGCGCAACGTCAAGCAACTAAAGATGCGGGCCGTATCGCAGGTCTTGAAGTTAAACGTATTATTAACGAACCAACAGCGGCTGCTCTGGCTTACGGTTTAGATCGTGAAGTCGGTAACCGTACTATCGCAGTTTATGACTTAGGTGGTGGTACATTCGATATCTCTATCATCGAAATCGATGAAGTAGATGGCGAAAAAACCTATGAAGTTCTGTCAACCAATGGTGATACTCACTTAGGTGGTGAAGATTTCGATAGCCGTTTAATTAACTACTTAGTTGATGAGTTTAAAAAAGAACAAGGCATTGATCTACGTAACGATCCATTAGCAATGCAACGTCTGAAAGAAGCTGCTGAAAAAGCGAAAATTGAATTATCTTCAGCACAACAAACAGATGTTAACTTGCCATACGTTACTGCCGATGCAACAGGTCCTAAACACTTAAATATCAAAGTAACTCGTGCAAAATTAGAATCTTTAGTTGAAGATTTAGTTAAGCGTTCAATGGAACCAGTACGTGTTGCATTAGAAGATGCTGGCCTGAAAGTAAGTGAAGTTAACGACGTTATTCTGGTTGGTGGTCAAACTCGTATGCCAATGGTTCAGAAAACTGTTGCTGATTTCTTTGGTAAAGAACCACGTAAAGACGTTAACCCTGATGAAGCGGTTGCAATGGGTGCTGCGGTTCAAGGCGGTGTATTAGCGGGTGATGTTAAAGACGTTCTGTTACTTGACGTAACTCCACTGTCTTTAGGTATCGAAACAATGGGTGGTGTAATGACTTCCCTGATCGGAAAAAATACCACAATCCCAACTAAACATAGTCAAGTGTTCTCTACCGCAGAAGATAACCAATCTGCTGTAACTATTCACGTATTACAAGGTGAACGTAAACGTGCTAGTGATAACAAATCACTGGGTCAATTTAACTTAGATGGCATTCAGGCTGCGCCACGCGGTATGCCACAAATCGAAGTTACTTTTGATATCGATGCTGATGGTATTTTGCATGTATCAGCTAAAGATAAAAACAGTGGTCGTGAGCAAAACATCACAATTAAAGCTTCTTCTGGTTTAAATGAAGAAGAAATCCAAAAAATGGTACGTGATGCAGAAGCCAATGCAGAATCAGACCGTAAATTTGAAGAATTAGTGCAAACTCGTAACCAAGCAGACCAATTAGTTCACGGTACTCGTAAACAAATTGAAGAAGCTGGTGATAAATTACCGGCGAACGATAAAGAAGCTATCGAAAAAGCGGTAAGTGAGTTAGAAATTGCTTCTAAAGGCGAAGATAAAGACGCTATCGAAGCAAAAATTAAAGCATTAGTTGAAGCTTCTGAGAAACTGTTAGAAATCGCACAACAACAAGCACAAGCAGGTGCCGCAGGTAATGCTGCTGGCGCAGATGCAAGTGCGAAGAAAGATGATGATGTTGTCGATGCAGAATTTGAAGAAGTTGACGGCAAAGACAAGAAATAATGCCCTTAACGGGCCACGGTAACTCACTGTGAATAGTTACTGATACCGAACACGGGCGTCGAGGAAACTCTACGCCCGTGTGCTTATGTCAAGGGTAATCTAGAATGGCAAAAAGAGATTTTTACGAAGTTCTCGGTTTAAGCAAAAATGCCGATGAAAAAGAAATTAAGCGTGCATATAAGCGTTTAGCAATGAAATATCATCCAGACCGTAATCAGGGTGATAAAGAGTCAGAATCAAAATTTAAAGAAATTAAAGAAGCCTACGAAATTTTAAGTGATGCACAAAAGCGTGCAGCTTACGATCAATATGGTCATGCTGCTTTTGAGCAAGGCGGATTTGGCGGCCAAGGTGGTGGCGGTTTCGGTGGTGGCGCTGACTTTGGTGATATTTTCGGTGATGTCTTTGGTGATATTTTTGGTGGTGGTCGCCGTCAACAACGCGCATCACGAGGTTCTGACTTACAATACAACATGGAATTAACGCTTGAAGAAGCGGTTCGTGGTGTGACCAAAGAAATTCGTATACCGACATTAGAAACTTGTGATAAATGCCACGGTAGTGGTGCTAAAGAAGGTACTTCGGCAGAAACATGCTCTACCTGTCATGGGGCGGGTCAGGTTCATTTACGTCAAGGTTTCTTCACTGTACAACAAGCATGTCCAACGTGTCATGGTCGCGGTAAAGTGATTAAAGAGCCTTGCTCTAAATGTCATGGTGATGGTCGTGTTGAGCGTTATAAAACACTGTCTGTTAAAATCCCAGCTGGCGTTGATACGGGTGATCGAATTCGCTTAAGTGGTGAAGGTGAAGCCGGCGAGAATGGTGCACCAGCAGGCGATTTATATGTACAGGTTCATGTTCGTCAACATCATATATTTGAGCGTGATGGTAATAACCTTTATTGTGAAGTTCCGATTAACTTTGCGATTGCTGCTTTGGGGGGCGAAATTGAAGTTCCTACACTGGATGGCCGTGTAAAACTTAAAATCCCAGCAGAAACTCAAACGGGCAAAATGTTCCGTATGAAAGGTAAAGGCGTCAAGTCTGTACGTAGTAGCACTATCGGTGATTTGATGTGCCGTGTTGTTGTTGAAACTCCAGTTAAACTCAATGAGAAACAAAAAGAGTTAATGGAACAACTTGGTGAATCATTCGGTGGTAAAAGTGGTGAGAAAAATACACCGCGCTCTAAAAGCTTCCTAGATGGTGTGAAAAAATTCTTTGATGATTTAACGAAATAATTTTTACTCCTTCTTTCAAAAAGGCCCGATGATAGTATTTATCATCGGGCCTTTTTATTTGAATATGGCGCAAGATTATCCCATCTTGATGGCGACAATACCCGCTAAAATGACTAAACACGCTAATAATTGTTTGCGGTTAAATTGTTCTTTTAGCAAATAAACAGATAAGACCATAGCAAACAATACACTGGTTTCTCTTAATGCCGCTACCAGCACAATAGAAGCATGACTCATCGCCCATATCACTATGCCATAACTGATTAATTGCATGACACCACCTAAAAATGCGGGCTTCCAATAATCTTTTATTTTGGCTTTTAAGTGCTGGCGATAACGGAGCCATGCCAGCAAATACATTACGATACCATTTAAAAAGAAGAGCCATAAAATATAAGCAAAAGGTGTTTCTCCTACTCGGGAGCCATTACCATCAGATAGGGTATAACTTGCGGTAAATAATGCGGTAAGAAGCGCAAAAAAGAGTGCATCTTTACGTAAATTAAACGTCGCTATTTTTCGGCTACGTGAAATAAGGATAATACCCAAAATAATCAATAAAATGCCGAGCAAGCCATTAACAGGAAGGGTTTCATGAAAAAGAAAAAAGCCAAGGACAGCGGTCATTAATGGCGCACTACCGCGAGAAATCGGATAGACCTGATTAAAGTCTGCCAAGGTATAACATCGGCTTAAAGAAAGAGTGTAACCAATATGAAATAGGACAGAAAGAATAAGCCATTTCCATGCTTCTATATCGGGTAGTCCAACCCAAAATAGAGCAGGGATTGTCACAATACCTGAAAAAAAAGTAAGTAATGAGATCCCAAGAAATCGATCACTGCCTACTTTGACTAATGCATTCCAACATGCATGGAAGACAGCGGCAAATAGCACGGCAATAAAAACGGTAATCGACATATTGATAAAGGCCTTTGTACTAAAGCGAAAATTATTTTTATAAAACCATAACACAATGGATAAATAGTGAAATATATAACATTTTCTTTTCTCTCATAATCTAAGGATGCTATAAATGAAAGAGACAAAAATAATATTATTTTTTGATAATTAAAAATTAATATGTTTGGTCTATTTTGTCGATTGGTGTTGTTTATTGAACTAGATGCTTATTTTTATTAATGAGTTAAAAAATTATATATTTTTCAATATATTGCATGTTACCTTTCTAATTATGGTTATATTTTCACATTAAGAAATAATGTTACTTAATTATGACTACCTATCTTGTTTTCCTTAATATTTCTCTATCAACTCGAAAAAAACGATCTGTTATCCATAAATAAACTGTTTTTTACGAATCCATGGTTAGCATATTATTAACAAGATTAGTAATTTTGAGGTTAATATTATGACGGCAATTATTAGACAATTTTTGAGATTAGAGGCATCAGGCGGTATTCTTCTGATTATTGCTGCTATTATCGCATTAATTATGGCGAACACACCTCTAAGTGCTTTGTATAATGAGTTTTTATCTATTCCTATTATGCTCAAGTTTGGTGCATTCGAACTTGATAAGCCATTACTGCTTTGGGTAAATGATGCCTTAATGGCTATTTTCTTTTTGGTGGTCGGATTAGAAGTTAAACGTGAATTAAAAGAAGGTTCTTTAGCTCAACGTGATAGAGCCATTTTCCCTGCAATTGCCGCTGTAGGTGGAATGTTAGCGCCTGCATTGGTTTATCTTATGTTCAATCATACCGATGCTGTAGGGCAACAAGGTTGGGCAATTCCAGCGGCAACAGATATTGCATTTGCATTGGGGGTGATGGCGTTATTAGGTAAACGTGTCCCTGTTGAATTAAAGGTTTTTTTATTGGCCTTAGCAATTATCGATGACTTAGGCGTTATTGTGATTATTGCACTCTTTTATTCAAAGAGTATTGCACTGATGCCATTGGCTTTGGCTGGGTTGATTGTTATTGCTCTGGGCATAATGAACTGGCGTAAAGTTGGTAATACTGCTGCTTACTTAGTTCTTGGGTTTGTTTTGTGGGTGTGTATTTTAAAATCGGGCATTCATGCCACTATTGCGGGTGTTATTGTCGGATTCATTATCCCATTAAGAAATAAAGAGGGTGATTCGCCTTCTGAAGAATTAGAGCATGTGTTACATCCTTGGGTTGCCTATTTAATTTTGCCACTATTTGCATTTAGTAATGCGGGCGTTTCCTTAAATGGCGTGACATTAGATGGCATGTTATCCGCATTACCATTAGGTATCGCATTGGGACTATTTTTGGGTAAGCCGATTGGAATTTTCCTCTTTAGTTGGGTTTCGGTAAAACTAGGCATTGCAAAATTACCAGATGCGATTAATCTTAAGCAAATATTTGCAGTATCTGTGCTCTGTGGTATCGGTTTTACTATGTCTATCTTTATCGCAGGATTAGCATTTGATGGTGCAAGTGAAGCTTATAATACCTACTCTAAGCTGGGTATTTTAGTAGGTTCAACGGTAGCTGCAGTTGTGGGATATTTGTTGCTTCGTTCTGTTTTACCGAAGTCAAAAACGAAGTCAATATAAGGAAATTTATTACGGATTTGAGTTTCTCAACACAATAAATACCGAGCTATATATTTAAATCTACGGTGCAATACAGTGTATTGTGCCGTAGGTGTTTTTATGAGGATTGGATGCAAGGAAAGCCAATCGCAAACTAATGCGTTATTACATAATCTGTGTTTAAGGCACAGAAGTTGAAAGGAAGATAACTATGCGGGTGTCACATCTCAATTTTAACCATCTTTATTATTTTTGGCATGTGTGTAAAGAAGGCTCTGTTGTAGGTGCAGCAGAAGCTCTGTATCTGACACCTCAGACGATTACAGGGCAAATTAAGGCATTAGAAGAAAGATTGGGTGGTAAGTTGTTTAAACGCCAAGGAAGGGGGTTAGTTCCTTCAGAGTTGGGGCAACTTATTTTTCGTTATGCCGATAAAATGTTTATGTTAAGCCAAGAGATGCTGGATATCGTCAACTATAGTCGTGAATCGAACTTGTTGTTTGATGTCGGTGTTGCGGATGCATTATCTAAACAATTAGTCAGTCGCGTATTAGAAACGGCGGTGATTGATCATGAGCAAATTCATCTGCGCTGTTTTGAATCAACGCATGAATTATTATTAGAACAATTAAGCCAGCATAAGCTGGATATGATTTTATCGGATTGCCCTGTGGATTCTTCACAACAAGAAGGCCTGTTTTCTGTAAAACTCGGTGAATGTAATATGAGTTTCTTTTGCAGCCATCCACTTCCTGAAAAACCGTTCCCTGAATGTTTAGAAGAACGGAAGTTACTCATTCCTGGTCGTCGATATATGTTAGGTCGCCATTTGTTAACGTGGATACGTAATAAAAATCTGCAAGTGGAAATTTTGGGAGAGTTTGATGATGCAGCATTAATGAAAGCATTTGGATTAAATTATAATGCCATTTTTGTAGCACCTTCACTGTATACTGATGAAACTTTTGCTCATAGTAATATCGAAGAAATAGGGATGCTTGATACTGTAAAAGAAGAGTATTACGCGATTTTTGCAGAGCGAATGATCCAACATCCAGCAGTTCAGCGCGTTTGTAATACTGATTTTTCAGAGCTTTTTAATGGGAATAAGAAGAGTATTGTAAATCCATAAGTGAGTTATGCTTAAAAAGCAGAAAACAAAAAACCGGCATAAGCCGGTTTTTTATAACACAAGAAAGCAATATTACATTGCTTTGATTTGTGCTTGCAGATTAGCTTTATGACGTGCAGCTTTATTCTTGTGAATTAAGCCTTTAGTTGCCTGACGGTCAACAATTGGTTGCATGTCATTAAATGCTTTTTGTGCTGCTTCTTTATC
Organism: Proteus genomosp. 4 str. ATCC 51469; assembly: GCF_003144375.1. Lineage (NCBI taxonomy): Bacteria > Pseudomonadati > Pseudomonadota > Gammaproteobacteria > Enterobacterales > Morganellaceae > Proteus > Proteus genomosp. 4. The sequence goes on along the minus strand of NZ_PENV01000003.1, from coordinate 287,656 downwards.
ACCTGAAGCAACTGCTGCGTATACTTTTTTAATGTAAGTACGCATCATAGAACGACGGCTTGCGTTGTGCTGACGACGCTTTTCAGACTGAACCGCACGTTTCTTAGCTGATTTGATATTAGCCAAGTTCCAACTCCCAAATATATTCTAGCGAGGACAAATACAAAGGTGAAGGAATATGCCTTTTCAACCTAAGTTTGTCAATGGATTTATACAAAATTAGCGTCGTTGTACGCGACACTTGTTTCGTTGTGATGGCGCAAGATTTTATCAGTTAAGACGGGTAGAATACAGTCTTTTGAGTGAAAAAATCATCAAAATCGTGTATATGAGTAATAAATAATAGATTCTAATAGGATCTACGGTTGATTTTATGCGATTTTATAACCAAGAAGTGAGTGATAGTCCATTTTTGTTTAATGTGAGTAGTCACATTTAAGAATAATAGTGAATCGACTTGTCGAGATATTACTCATCAATAAACATTGATATATTGGGTTACTCTCAAGCCTTTGACAAGGTATAATCCAATAATTTCCACGGTATTGAGCCAGTTATGGAGCTAATTCGCGGTATACAGAATATTAGAGCGCTACATCATGGTTGCGTTCTGACAATTGGGAATTTTGATGGTGTCCATCGAGGCCATCAGGCATTATTGAAACACTTGAAGCAAGAAGCCTCACAGCGAGGGTTACCCACGGTTGTGATGACATTTGAGCCTCAGCCGCTTGAGTTTTTTTTACCAGAAAAAGCACCAGCACGTCTGACTCGTTTACGAGATAAGATAAAGTATTTGGCTGAATGCGGTATTGACTACCTTTTGTGTGTCAAATTTGATAAACAATTTGCGGCACAAACACCTGAAGAGTTTGTTTCATCCCTACTGGTCGATAAATTAGGGGTGAAATTTCTTGCTATTGGTGATGATTTTCGCTTTGGCAAAAATCGTGAAGGTGATTTCCACTTTTTACAACAAGCAGGTGTTCGATATGGATTTGATGTCGCAAATACAGAAAGTTATTGCGATAAAGGATTACGTATCAGTAGCACCGCAGTACGAGAAGCGTTACTCAATGATGATTTAGTTCTTGCTGAATCACTCCTTGGACACCCTTACAGTGTTTGTGGACGAGTTGTTCATGGTAATGAATTGGGTAGAACTATTGGTTTTCCGACAGCCAATATTCCAATGAAGCGCTTAGTTGCACCCGTTAAAGGCGTTTATGCCGTTGATGTCTATTTGTCAGATAATCAATCACCTTTACCTGGTGTGGCAAATATCGGAAGTCGTCCTACCGTACAAGGAAAGGGCGTACAATTAGAAGTTCATTTAATCGACGTTAATATGGATTTATATGGACGTCGTATTGATGTTGTGTTACGAAAGAAATTACGTAATGAACAGCGATTTGCATCATTGGATGCATTGAAGCAGCAAATCGCAGATGATGTGGCTACTGCTAGGGATTTTTTATCGCAGCGGTCGGAGTCATAAACTAGCGGAAAATTGGAACTGAGAATCGAATGAGTGACTATAAAAATACCCTGAACTTACCAGAAACAGGGTTCCCTATGCGCGGGGATTTAGCAAAGCGCGAGCCAGAGATGTTATCACGTTGGTACAAAGAAGGTTTGTATCAAGCTATTCGTCAGGCTAAAAGTGGTAAAAAAACATTTATTTTGCATGATGGCCCTCCATACGCCAACGGCAATATTCATATTGGTCACTCAGTAAACAAAATTCTCAAAGATATTATTATTAAATCCAAAGGGCTGTCAGGCTTTGACTCTCCGTACATTCCAGGATGGGATTGTCACGGATTACCTATCGAACTAAAAGTTGAACAAATCGTAGGTAAACCAGGAGAGAAAATATCGGCAGCACAATTCCGCGAGGAATGTCGTAAATACGCTTACGAGCAAATCGAAGCACAGAAAAAAGATTTTATTCGTTTAGGTGTTCTAGGAGATTGGGAAAAACCTTATCTTACAATGGACTATAAAACAGAAGCGAATACTATCCGTGCATTAGCGCGTATTATCGCAAATGGTCACCTGTTAAAAGGGGCTAAGCCTGTTCACTGGTGTACTGCGTGTGGTTCATCACTGGCCGAAGCTGAAGTTGAATACTACGATAAAACATCCCCTTCTATCGATGTGCGTTTCACTGCCGTAGATTCAAAAGCTGTTGCTGCTAAATTTGGTTCAGCAACAGATAAACCAATTTCTTTGGTTATCTGGACAACAACGCCTTGGACATTACCTGCTAACCGTGCGATCGCCTTAAATGCAGAATTTAATTATGCCTTAGTCTCATTTAATGATGAGTGTGTGATTTTAGCGGCAGATCTTGTTGAGTACGTGATGCAACGTATTGGCGTAACTGGCTGGACTGTTTTAGGTGAATGTAAAGGTACAGATCTAGAGTTGCTGCGCTTTAATCATCCATTTATGGGTTTTGATGTTCCTGCTATTTTAGGTGATCACGTTACTTTAGATGCGGGTACAGGTGCGGTACATACTGCACCAGGCCATGGTCCTGATGACTTTGTGGTCGGCCAAAAATACGGTTTAGAAGTTGCAAACCCAGTTGGGCCAAATGGCTGTTATTTACCTGGCACTTATCCAACATTAGATGGCGTTTTTGTTTTTAAAGCGAATGATGTCATCGTTGAATTGCTGAAAGAAAAAGGCGCTCTGTTACATCACGAAGCGTTGCAGCACAGTTATCCTTGCTGTTGGAGACATAAAACCCCCGTTATTTTCCGCGCAACACCACAATGGTTTATTGGCATGGATAAAAACGGATTACGTCAACAATCATTAAAAGAGATCAAAGGTGTTAAATGGATACCTGATTGGGGTCAAGCACGAATTGAGTCAATGGTTGAAAACCGCCCTGACTGGTGTATTTCTCGTCAACGCACTTGGGGTACTCCAATGTCTCTGTTTGTTCATAAAGAGACACAAGAGCCACATCCTCGCACTTTAGAGTTGATGGAAGAAGTTGCAAAACGTGTTGAAGTTAGCGGCATCCAAGCATGGTGGGATTTAGATATTCGTGAAGTATTGGGTGATGAAGCTGACGATTACATGAAAACGCCTGATACACTGGACGTATGGTTTGATTCAGGATCAACACACTCAACAGTCGTTGATGCTCGCCCAGAATACCATGGCAATTCAGCTGATATGTATTTAGAAGGCTCTGACCAACATCGTGGTTGGTTTATGTCTTCGTTGATGATCTCAACGGCAATCAAAGGTAAAGCACCTTACCGTCAAGTATTAACACATGGTTTTACCGTAGATGGACAAGGCCGTAAAATGTCTAAATCTATCGGTAACACAGTAAGTCCACAAGATGTGATGGATAAACTGGGTGCTGATATCTTACGTTTATGGGTTGCTTCAACCGATTATACAGGTGAAATCGCTGTATCTGATGAGATCTTAAAACGTTCTGCGGACACTTATCGTCGTATTCGTAATACAGCGCGCTTCTTCTTAGCAAACTTGAACGGTTTTGATCCTGCAAAACATCAAGTTAAGCCAGAAGAGATGGTGACACTTGATCGCTGGGCTGTAGGCCGTGCGAAAGCAGCACAAGCGGATATCCTAAAACACTATGAAAACTACGATTTCCATAATGTTATTCAGCGCTTAATGCAGTTCTGTTCAGTGGAAATGGGTTCTTTCTACCTAGATATCATCAAGGACAGACAATATACCGCGAAAAGTGATAGCGTTGCTCGCCGTAGTTGCCAAACAGCATTATTCCACATCAGTGAAGCATTAGTTCGTTGGATGGCGCCAGTTATGTCATTCACTGCTGATGAGATTTGGAATGAACTGCCAGGTGAGCGAGCAAAATATGTCTTAACTGAAGAGTGGTATACCGATTTATTTGGTTTAGATGCATCAGAAACCTTAAATGATGATTACTGGGCTGAATTACTGGCTGTTCGTGGTGAAGTCAATAAGGTGTTGGAGCAAGCACGTACAGATAAACAATTACGTGGCTCTTTAGAAGCATCAGTCACACTGTATGCAGATAACGCTTTAGCCGATAAATTAAATGCATTAGGTAATGAACTGCGTTTTGTTTTATTAACATCTCAAGCGACAGTTGCAGATATTAATGAAGCACCAGAAACAGCATTAGCCTCTGATATGGCGGGTTTAAAAATCGCCTTTAATAAAGCAGATGGCGAAAAATGTCCTCGTTGCTGGCATTATGCGACAGATATCGGTCAAGTAGCGGAACACGCTGAATTATGCGGACGCTGTGTTACTAACGTAGCCGGTAACGGTGAAGAACGTAAGTTTGCTTAATTAATGAAGAAAACACTTTGCTCTACAGGTTTACGCTGGTTGTGGTTAGCAATTGCTGTAGTGGTGTTGGATTTAGGAACAAAACAGTATTTCATGCAGACATTTCGTCTGTATGAATCTGTTGCTGTGATGCCTTTTTTCAATTTCACTTACGCACATAACTATGGTGCTGCCTTTAGCTTTTTAGCGGATAAAGGGGGATGGCAACGTTGGTTTTTTGCACTGATTGCATTAGCAATCTGCATTACTTTATTAGTAATGATGTATAAAAATAAAGCGAATGCCAAACTAAGTAACATCGCTTATGCGCTTATTATTGGCGGAGCATTGGGTAATCTTTCTGATCGTCTGATCCACGGGTTTGTTATCGATTTTCTTGATGTTTATGTTGGAGATTGGCATTGGCCCACTTTTAATATTGCTGATATGGGTATTTGTATTGGTGCTGGGCTAATTATCATTGAAAGCTTTTTCCCTGATAAAAATGCCAGTCCGCAAGATACAAAAAAGCAAAAGTAATCAGACAATGAGTTAACTAAAATAACCCCTGCCTTATGGCGGGGGTTACGCTTAATAGAAGGTATTAGTATGGTTATGCAGGTACTCAACAACAGCGCGGTATTGTTGAATTTCACTTTAAAGTTAGCCGATGGCTCTGTTGCTGAATCTACGCAAGCACATGGTAAACCCGCCCTTTTTCGTTTAGGTGATGAAAGTTTATCGCCAGCCTTAGAAGCTGAATTATTGGGGTTATCAACGGGAGATAAAAAAACTTTTACGCTTGCGGGCGAACATCTTTTTGGTAAATATAACCCTGACTTGATCCAATACTTTATGCCTTCTGACTTTGCTGAGTCTGGAGTGCCAGAAGCCGGTACTATCATGCTATTTACAGCAATGAATGGCAGTGAAATGCCAGGTATTGTAAAAAATGTCACTGAAGATTCTGTTACGGTTGATTTTAATCACCCATTAGCGTCAGAAGAAGTGACATTTGATATTGAAGTTGTCAGCATCAATCCTGAGGAGGAAACAACACATGCAAATACTGCTGGCTAACCCACGAGGCTTTTGTGCGGGTGTTGACCGAGCTATCAGCATTGTTGACCGCGCTCTGGAAATCTATGGCGCACCTATTTATGTTCGTCACGAAGTGGTTCATAACCGTTATGTAGTTAACGACTTACGCGAACGTGGCGCTATCTTTATTGAAGAAATTTCAGAAGTACCCGATAACGCGATTTTAATTTTTTCGGCTCATGGTGTTTCTCAAGCTATTCGTCAAGAAGCTCGTTCACGTAATTTAACGATGCTTTATGATGCGACTTGCCCATTAGTGACTAAAGTTCATATGGAAGTGGCTAGAGCTAGCCGTAAAGGTAAAGAGGCGATTCTAATCGGTCATGCAGGACATCCTGAAGTTGAAGGTACAATGGGGCAATACAACAACCCTGAAGGGGGAATGTATTTAGTAGAGTCACCTGCGGATGTCTGGAAACTAAAAGTCAAAGATGAAGACAATCTTTGCTTTATGACTCAAACAACACTTTCTGTTGATGATACATCTGAAGTTATTGATGCTTTAAATGCACGTTTTCCAAAAATTATTGGACCCCGTAAAGACGATATTTGTTATGCAACAACCAATCGCCAAGAAGCAGCGAGAGAGCTTGCTGAAAAAGCAGATGTTGTTTTTGTTGTTGGTTCTAAGAATTCATCAAATTCAAACCGCTTAGCAGAATTGGCACAGCGTGCAGGAAAACCTTCTTATCTTATCGATAGCTTTGAAGATATTGATGAGTCATGGGTGACTAATGTCAATATTGTCGGAGTGACTGCAGGTGCTTCAGCCCCTGATATTTTAGTACAACAGGTGTTAGAGCGTCTAAAAAGCTTTGGTGCTGATGAAGTGATCGAACTATCTGGGCGTGAAGAAAATATTGTTTTTGAAGTGCCAAAAGAACTTCGACTTGATTATAAAGTTATCGAATAAGGCATCTAGAAAGCGTGATTTTTAAAAGCAGAGTTTAAATCTCTGCTTTTTTTATACCTAAAATTAAATGAATAATCATGCTGTTCATCTCTTTTACTGATAATTAGCTCTGTTTGGTGTGTTTTTCTTATCTAGAACGTTAAATGCTGGCATCAAACGGATGACATCGCTAATCTGTAAACAATAAATAGAGATCATAAGCATTGTTAAGGAGAAATTTAGTTATGTCTGCAAAAGAACTTCGTCTTGCTGTTGTTGGTGCGGGTGGACGCATGGGACGCCAATTAATTCAGGCAATTTCTCAACAAGAAGGAACTGTGCTAGGTGCTGCTTTTGAACGTACAAATTCTTCATTAATTGGCTCAGATGCGGGCGAGTTGGCTGGCATTGGTCATATCGGTGTCACGGTAACTGATAACTTATTAGCACAAGCTAATGCATTTGATGTATTAATTGATTTTACACGCCCAGAAGGCACGCTTTCACATATTGAATTTTGTGTGGAACAACAAAAAGGCATGATTATTGGCACGACAGGCTTTGATGATGAAGGCAAAAAAGCCATAGATGATGCAGCAAAAATCATCCCTATTGTGTTTGCAGCCAACTTTAGTGTTGGTGTTAATTTGGTGCTTAAGTTACTCGAAAAAGCCGCTAAAGTGATGGGATCTTACAGTGATATTGAAATTGTAGAAGCGCATCATCGTCATAAGGTTGATGCACCATCAGGTACTGCATTAGCAATGGGGGAATCTATTGCAGATGCATTAGGTCGTGATCTTAAAGAGTGTGCGGTTTATGAGCGAGTAGGGCATACGGGAGAGCGTGACCCTCAAAGTATTGGTTTTGCTACTATTCGTGCAGGGGATATTGTGGGTGAACATACTGCGATTTTTGCCGATATTGGCGAGAGGGTAGAGATAAGCCACAAGGCTTCCAGTCGAATGACATTTGCAAATGGTGCGGTAAAGGCAGCTATTTGGCTAAGGTCTAAAAAGTCAGGTCTATATAATATGAAAGATGTGCTTTCTTTAGAAGAATTGTGATAAATCGTTATTTATAATTATTTGAAAACTCATAATTATTTATTTAATTGTGAGTTTTTTATTTTATTTTTTATTTTAATTCTCCTTCCTTTTATTTGTATTGTTTATCTCTTATTTTTTCTGTTTTTTTTCTAAATATGAACGGAATTCTGTTTTATTTCCTCTTGAAATCTAAATTTTAAGTTATCTTGGTAAGCAAACGGTTAAATATGTAAGATTTGTTGTGTTAATTGTCACTTGGTTAATTAAATTGCTAATGATTGATATTTTTTTAATTAAAAAGGTGTTTTTTCTAGACATCTGCCTATTCGATCTTTAGAATGCGCCCAATTTGCCAAAAATTTGCCCAATTTTATGTTTTTGGCATTGATTTAGAGTCTTAAATCTGAATTAATATGCATGAAATGTGATTTATTATTCTCTGGAGGGCGTTTTGATTAAATCAGCTATACTGGTTCTAGAAGATGGGACCGAATTCCACGGCAAGTCGATTGGCGCAGAAGGCGCCGCCATCGGTGAAGTCGTTTTTAATACTTCAATGACCGGTTATCAAGAAATACTAACCGACCCTTCTTACTCCCAACAAATAGTTACTCTCACTTATCCCCACATTGGCAATACCGGCGTTAATCGTTCAGACGAAGAATCAGAAACCATCCATGCTCAAGGTTTAATTATTCGCGACTTGCCATTAGTGATGAGCAACTATCGTGCACAAGAAACATTATCTGATTATCTTAAACGTCATAATATCGTTGCAATTGCAGATATTGATACACGCAAGCTAACGCGTTTATTGAGAGAAAAAGGCGCACAAAATGGCTGTATTATTGCAGGGGAGCGCCTAGATACCCATGTTGCGCTCGAAAAGGCTAAATCTTTTCCGGGTTTAAAAGGAATGGATTTAGCCAAAACAGTAACCGTTAAACAACCTTATCAGTGGACTCAAGGAAGTTGGACACTAGAGAGTGAATTACCTAAAGCTAAATCAGCGAATGAATTGCCATTGCATATTGTGGCATATGATTTTGGTGTGAAACGTAATATTTTACGTATGCTGGTAGATAGAGGGTGTCGAGTTACCATTGTACCAGCACAAACACCAGCGCAAGATGTTTTAGCACTTTCACCTGATGGTATTTTTCTTTCAAATGGCCCCGGGGACCCAGAGCCCTGTGATTACGCCATTAACGCCATTCAAATGTTTTTAACAACCGATATTCCTCTCTTTGGTATCTGTTTAGGTCATCAGCTTTTAGCGTTAGCCAGCGGTGCAAAAACCATCAAAATGAAATTTGGGCATCATGGTGGTAACCATCCTGTAAAAGATTTAGATAAAAATACTGTGATGATCACAGCACAGAATCATGGATTTGCCGTTGATGAAACTTCACTTCCTGCCAATTTACGTGTGACACATAAATCTCTATTTGATGGCTCTTTGCAAGGTATTCATCGTACAGATAAACCAGCGTTCAGTTTCCAAGGCCATCCAGAAGCCAGCCCAGGGCCACATGATGCGGCACCTCTTTTTGATCACTTTATCGAACTTATCGCGCAATATCGTCAAAACCTGCAATCAGTGACAACAAAATAAATCAGGAGCGAAAGAAAATGGCTAAAAGAACAGATATCAAAACAATCCTGATTTTAGGTGCAGGGCCGATCGTAATCGGACAAGCGTGTGAATTTGATTATTCAGGCGCTCAAGCATGTAAAGCTCTACGTGAAGAGGGATATCGAGTTGTTTTGGTAAATTCAAATCCTGCAACCATTATGACCGATCCTGAAATGGCTGATGCAACGTACATTGAGCCTATTCACTGGCAAGTTGTGAGAAAGATTATTGAAAAAGAGCGCCCTGATGCAGTATTACCGACAATGGGCGGGCAGACAGCACTGAACTGCGCTTTAGAATTGGAGCGCCAAGGTGTTTTAGCTGAGTTTGGTGTCACCATGATTGGTGCTACAGCTGATGCAATTGATAAAGCAGAAGATAGACAACGCTTTGATAAAGCGATGAAAAAAATCGGCTTAGATACAGCTCGTTCAGGTATTGCACATAACCTTGATGAAGCTTTTGCTGTTGCTGAACAAGTTGGTTTTCCTTGTATTATTCGCCCTTCATTCACGATGGGGGGAACCGGTGGTGGTATTGCTTATAATCGTGAAGAGTTTGAAGAAATCTGTATTCGCGGTTTAGATTTATCACCAACCAATGAACTATTAATTGATGAATCACTGATTGGTTGGAAAGAGTACGAAATGGAAGTTGTGCGCGATAAAAACGACAACTGTATTATCGTCTGTTCTATCGAAAACTTTGATGCAATGGGAATTCATACGGGGGATTCCATTACTGTTGCGCCAGCACAAACACTTACCGACAAAGAATATCAAATTATGCGTAACGCCTCGATGGCGGTATTGCGTGAAATAGGTGTTGAAACGGGTGGCTCTAACGTTCAGTTTGCGGTTGATCCTAAAACAGGGCGTTTGATTGTTATTGAAATGAATCCTCGTGTGTCTCGCTCTTCCGCCTTGGCATCCAAAGCAACAGGTTTTCCAATTGCTAAAGTTGCCGCAAAATTAGCGGTAGGTTATACCCTTGATGAGCTGATGAATGACATCACAGGAGGAAGAACACCAGCTTCTTTCGAGCCTTCTATTGATTATGTTGTGACAAAAATTCCTCGCTTTAACTTTGAAAAATTTGCAGGAACAAATGACAGATTAACTACGCAAATGAAATCTGTTGGTGAAGTGATGGCAATTGGTAGAACGCTACAAGAATCTATGCAAAAAGCGTTACGAGGCCTTGAAGTTGGAGCGACTGGTTTTGATCCTAAAGTTGATTTAGATGATCCCGAAGCATTAACTAAAATTCGCCGTGAACTAAAAGAAGCTGGTTCAGACCGAATTTGGTATATCGCAGATGCTTTTCGCGCTGGATTATCCATTGATGGCGTCTTTAATCTCACTAATATTGATCGTTGGTTCCTAGTTCAAATTGAAGAAATTGTTCGTCTTGAAGAAAAAGTCGGTGAAATAGGTATCAATGGGTTGAGTGCTGATTTCTTACATCAGTTAAAACGTAAAGGCTTTGCTGATGCGCGTTTAGCTAAAATACTTAACATTAAAGAGCACGCTATTCGCCAATTAAGAGAGCAATATCAGCTACATCCAGTCTATAAACGTGTTGATACTTGTGCGGCAGAGTTTGCTACTGATACGGCTTACATGTACTCGACTTATGAAGAAGAGTGTGAGGCAAATCCACATCAAAACAAACCTAAAGTAATGATTTTAGGTGGTGGGCCCAATCGTATAGGCCAAGGGATTGAATTTGATTATTGCTGTGTTCATGCGGCTCTTGCGTTACGTGAGGACGGTTATGAAACCATCATGGTGAACTGTAACCCTGAAACGGTTTCAACAGATTATGACACTTCTGACAGACTCTATTTTGAACCTGTTACGTTAGAAGATGTGCTTGAAATTGTACGTATCGAAAAACCGACAGGGGTGATCGTGCAATATGGTGGACAGACACCATTAAAATTAGCCAGAGCGCTAGAAGCTGAAGGTGTGCCAGTCATTGGGACAACGCCAGATGCTATTGATAAAGCTGAAGATCGTGAACGTTTCCAAAAAGCGGTTGATAAATTAGGGCTTAAACAGCCTGAAAATGCCACTGTAACGGCGTTAGAAGAAGCGGTAAAAAAAGCCCAACAGATAGGGTATCCGCTGGTGGTTCGTCCTTCTTATGTCCTTGGTGGACGAGCAATGGAAATTGTTTATGACGAAGTTGATTTACGTCGTTATTTCCAAACCGCTGTCAGTGTGTCAAATGATGCACCTGTATTATTAGATCGTTTTCTTGATGATGCAATTGAAGTCGATATTGATGCGATTTGTGACGGTAAACAAGTCGTGATTGGTGGCATTATGGAGCATATCGAACAAGCGGGTGTTCACTCTGGTGATTCGGCTTGCTCATTACCTGCTTACACCCTAAGCAAAGAAATTCAAGATGTGATGCGTAAACAAGTCCGTGAGCTCGCTTTTGAATTAGGTGTAAAAGGGTTGATGAATGCACAATTCGCGGTGAAAGGTGATGATGTTTATCTTATTGAAGTTAATCCTCGTGCTGCTCGTACCGTCCCTTTTGTGTCAAAAGCCACAGGCGTACCATTAGCCAAAGTTGCTGCGCGTGTCATGATTGGTCAAAGTCTTGAAGAGCAGGGCGTAACAAAAGAAATTATTCCGCCTTATTACTCTGTAAAAGAAGTGGTTTTACCTTTCAATAAGTTTGCAGGAGTTGATCCAATTTTAGGGCCAGAAATGCGTTCAACAGGTGAAGTGATGGGCGTTGGTGCAACCTTTGCACAAGCTTTTGCTAAAGCGATGTTAGGCAGCAGTTCTACTATGAAGAAAAAAGGTAGAGCCCTTCTTTCTGTGCGTGAAGGTGATAAAAAGCGTGTTGTTGATTTGGCGACAAAATTACTAAAAAGTGGATTTGAATTAGATGCTACACATGGTACAGCCATTGTATTAGGTGAAGCAGGAATAAATCCACGTTTAGTCAATAAAGTGCATGAAGGGCGACCGCATATTGAAGATAGAATTAAAAATGGTGAATATGACTATATCGTTAATACCACATCTGGTCGTCAAGCCATTGAAGATTCTAAAATTATTCGTCGCAGTGCATTAAGATATAAAGTCCATTATGACACGACGTTAAATGGCGGATTTGCAACAACACTGTCATTAACTGCGGATACGACGGCGAGTGTTATTTCAGTTCAAGAAATGCATAAAAAGATAAGTAAATCTTAAGTTTATTTGTTGTCGTAATAATGATCCCGAATATGAGGAAACTTGTATTCGGGATTTTTTGTTTTTCTATCACTATTTAAAAAAAGAAAATTTTGCAGAAAAAAGAAAGTCCCAAATAAATTTATTTGGGGCGACGGCAAAACAAAGAGGTGGGTGCGGATCTTTTTTTTAAGTAAAGAGTCAAGAAAATAAAACAAGTTAATTTCTTTGTTTTAGCGAATTTATTTTGTCTTTTTTTGGCGTTTGAGTCAATAGTGAATTGTTTTACGTAATCAATTAACATCTTGTTTTAATTAAATTAAATTTTTAATTTACCACTGGTAAGGTAGAGGGGATAGAGAAATTTCTGTTACTATACTGGTAGGTGCTTGGATCATTTTGGTTCAAGCATTTTGCAAGAGCCAGAAAGAGAAAAGCCCCGAATTTTATTCTCATAAAATCCGGGGACAGACTCAAACCTGAACAACTTGATTCTGTCTCCTTTTCACAAAGGAGTCAATAAAATTGACTAAAATAACCTTATTTGGAATTACTGTTATTTGTGCGACCGTTCTTTCTTTCACTATGATTGTTGGTGAACGATTATGTTCTCTTAACATTAGTGATGGAAGCACAGTTGTTCAAGCTATTTTGATGTGCAATAAATAGTTTGGTGGGGGAGGTTTTCTCCCCCCAATTTTTCTTCAAGTTGTTAGATTTGTGGTACAAGCACCCTGTCTTTAAAATAGGCTATTCTATATAAATGATAATGATTGCTATTTCGTTGAATGTTTGACAATATAGCTGACAACATAGGTGATTATTTACTCTGCTGATATCTTTCTATTATGTCTCAACACTCTTCATTCTATTCATACATTGGTTATCAACCTAAGCATCAGCAGGTTGAAGAATATCGCTTTCAAGACCAAATTCTATTGCGCCAAGGTGTATTAGAAACCAAGGAAGATCTGCAAATTGAAGAGACTTATCAAGCCGGCTTTAATTTAGTGGCTGTTCATAGTGGAAGTGTGATTAGTGAAAGTGTCAATGGGCAGAAAATAGAGATAGCGACACCGAGTATTTTTATTGCTAATAGTGTTGAACGCTATTCTTTATTGAATCAATTTAAATCTGGCGATCCCCTAAGATACACATTATTGCAATTATCATCTCAGTGGCTTGAGCAACAACATATTTTGTTGCCCCCTATATTGCAACAAAACCAATCACTCATGCTGCATCATCTGACTATGGATAACACTTTTTTGGCGTTAACCATGCAGTTATTTCAAAACCCAGTTCACGATTCTTTAAAACCACTTTATTACTCTGGTAAAGCCTGCGAATTTGCTTCATTAAGTTTACAATATTTATGTCATGCGCAAGAGCCTGCTAATCGACCATTAAGCCAGCGTGAAAAAAACAGCTTAAAACAGGCGAAAGATATTTTAATTGCTGAAATGGAAACACCACCGAAACTTGAAATATTAGCGGTACGCGTGGGATTAAATACACGAAAACTCACCCAAGGATTTCGTCAATTATTTGGTAATTCTGTTTATGGTTGGCTACAAGAATATCGCTTACAAACCGCATATAATATGTTGCTAAACGAAGGGGAATCTATCTCAAGTGTTGCCTATTATGTTGGGTATACACCGGCTCATTTTTCCGTCGCATTTCGCAAACGTTTTGGTATATTACCGGGTGATGTGCGCAAAGGGCATTTTACGCCTTAATTGATTTTATTAGGTTTATCGGTATATTTATTATCTTCTTCGCTTGATTTACCATCTATTAAACACTTAATTAATTCTATCTTTCCCACCTTGCTTAATAAATAAGCAAAATGCATCTAAATCGAAAGTAATAGTCACGCAATCTAAAGTCTTGTTGCTAGAGGGTAAATACCCTTTTCGCTATAGTGCCACAAGATGTTGTGGAGATTATTATGCATAATGAATTATGGACGTTGTTGCGTCCTTATCGCACTTTATTAATAAGTGCGCTGTTACTACAAACTGTTGCTGGTTTTAGCTCTTTAGTACCTTGGCTGGCACTCTATCAACTTATTATTTCTTTCCCTTCAGCTAATACGTTTTGGTTAACCATTGCGGTTATTGGTGGCGTTGTATGGCTTATTTCACAGACAATTGCCTTTCATTTAACGCATTTAATGGATGCTAAATTAACTTATCAATTACGGTTAGCATTATCAGAAAAAATGCAAAAATTACCGTTGAATTGGTTTATTAGCCAAGGGAAAAACGGTGTTAACCAATATGTTCAGCGCGATATTAAAGCTCTACATCAATTAATTGCTCATGCGCCTGCTGATATCGTGCAATTAATGGTTGTTCCTATTATTGCCATTATTGTGTTATCAACCGTAAATCTTTTTTTACTACTTTTTGCTCTTATTCCTCTTGTCATCGCTTATTTTTGTTTTAAACAAACTCAATCTTCACGTTATCAAACTTATTGTGAACAGCGTGATAGTGCGATGAAAACGCTCTTTGAAGATTATCAACTTCTTGCTGAAAACCCACTTGTAGCACGTCAATTTCCGCATAAAGGTATTGTTGATAGAACAGAGAAAGCACTATTTAATTTTGTTTATCATTTTCAAAATTGGGTTAAACGAGTCGGATTATTAGGATCACTTACCCAGTTATTATTGAGTGCAACATTATTAACGGGATGGCTATTACTGGGTGCTACTATTTTTGAACAAGCGTTACCATTGGCCGATTTACTCCTGTTTATTTTATTATTAAGACGTATTGCAGAGCCTGTCATGGCTATGGGGCATGGTGGTGACGCCTTACGTGGAGCGAAAAAATCAGCGCAGCGGATCCAACAATTATTAAATCAACCTGAAATGCAATATGGTGATTTATCGACAAATACGATATCTCATGCTGTTGCGTTAACGGCAGATTCTGTTTGCCTTTCGTATGGTGATAAAAAGATCCTCAATAATATTAATTTTGAAATTAAAAAAGGAGAGTTTATTGCCATCGTCGGGCCTTCTGGCGCAGGTAAAAGCTCGTTATTACAACTGATTGCTCGATTTATGGATGCAACATCAGGTGAGATCTTAATTGAGAATAAGCGTTTACAAGCATATTCACGCCATGCATTAAACCAAATTACCACAGTGGTAATGCAAAATAGTCAACCATTACCTTATTCGATTAAAGATAACCTATTGTTATTTAATCCAGATTGTAATGAAGAACAACTACAATCTGCAATTAATGAAACGCATTTTGCTGAAGTTATTGGGCTTCTACCTCAAGGTTTATCAACGATTATCAATGATGAAACACCACTTTCTGGTGGTGAAGCTCAACGTTTGGCGATAGCCCGTGCATTCATTGCCAATAGTCCTTTGTTATTGGCTGATGAACCTTCTTCAGCGCTTGATCCTGATAATGCGCAACATATTTTTAATGCGCTAAAAAATAAAACCATGACACGGATAGTCGTCACACATTCACTGGTTTTGGCACAACAAGCTAACAGAGTGATATTTATGGTTGATGGAAGGTTAGTCGCAATGGGAAATCATGATGATTTGCTACTCAATTGTGAGCGCTATAGTGATTTTGTTCAGAAACAAGGAGAGCAAAATGAAGGCTAATCCCTTTGTTTCATTACTCTTATCTTTAAAATATCCCCTTAGTTTTATGGTCTTGAGTGCCATTTTAGAAGGGTTATGTGGTTTATTATTATTGCCTATTATTATCTATTGGGATCAGGATGCTAGCCAATATTTATGGATATTGGCAGGATTAACACTTGTTACGCTGGTTTTTCAGTATATTGCAACATTAAAAGGTTTTCTGGCTGGTACAACGGTGATGAGGATCTTAGTTCAAGAGTTGATCCGTCATTTACCGCGTAGTTTAACACCACCGCCTCAAGCACAAACGTTATGCTCAGGTGCTGCAATGAGTGCAATGAGCATTCCTGCTCATTTACTGGCTCCTGTTATCAGTGTTGTAGTGACACCATTAACTGTAATTATTGGCCTTTTATTTTATAACGCCACTTTTGCTTTTATTTTTATCGTGGCTGCATTATTACTTGTTGTAGTGATGCGGATCAGTGCCAAAGGGCTGTATAGACAAGAAGTGACACTGCAAACAGCAGAGGCTGTGGCGGCTAAAACATTGGCTGATTTTGCACAACATCAGGCATTATTGCGAAAAAGTGGACAAAATACGCTGTTCTCGCAGCAGTTACAGCAAGATTTATTGGCACAACATCACCAACAAGTGCAGTTATTACAAAGAAGTTTACCCTATCATCTGATTTTCTCTTTCTGTATTCAGGTTATTTTTATTGCCGTTTTAGTTATTGGTGCAATGAATGTTGATGCTAATACTCTTACTTTAACGCAGTGGTTGGCGGTCGTAGTATTAATTGCTCGTTTTATTGAACCGTTATTTCAGCTTTCTCATATTGATCAGGCATTAAGACAGAGTAAACAATCACTTACTTTAATAAAAAATGCGTTGGATGCTCCCACATTACAAAGTCCAAAACAAAGTGATACTCCTAAAAGCAATGACATTCGTTGTGAAAAACTGGATGTGAATAATAGTTTAGGTACGCCGATCCTTTCTAACATAACAGCGCTATGCCCGGATAAAAAAATGACGGCAATTGTCGGCAGTTCTGGTGCGGGTAAAACAACATTATTACGTGCTTTAGCGCGTCTTAGTGATGCTGACAAAGGGCAGATTTATTATGGAGATAAAAGGGTTAATGATTTATCTGAGAGTGTATTAGCGCAAACAAGACAAATCGTATTTCAACATAACCAATTAATTAGGGGCTCATTGCGTTGGTCATTATTACAAGATGAGAACTCAACTGTCAGCGATAATGATATTTTACATCTACTTAATGGATTGAATTTATCGGTGACTCAAACTGATTTAGATGAAGATGTGGGCGATCAGGGAGATCGTTATTCTGGTGGACAAAAACAGCGACTATGTTTAGCGCGTTCATTATTAGCCGATCCTAAGATCTTATTTTTAGATGAACCAACGGCGAGCCTTGACACAGTCAGTCGTGAAAAAGTGGTACGTTATCTTGAAGGGCTAACCTCTACTCGTGTTGTGATCACGCATGATCCTGATATTGCTAAACATGCTGATCATGTGATTGTGCTTGATAATGGAAAAGTTATTGCTGAAGGTTCACCTAATATGTTGTTGTCAACTTCAACATGGTTTGTGACTTTTTGTGACTCATTGTGAGTGTTAGAGCTTTCCTGATTGCCAATTAATATCGATTGGCAATCGAAAGAGATAATCTGGCAATCTAAAATACCGTAATCCTAAAATTGGTAGAGTGATAACCATTATCATTTGAATGTTTGGGGATGGGTATGGTTTACATTTCTTCTTTAGCTGGCTTAGATAAAACACAGAAATTATCGCCAGTATTAAATCAACGTACACAAAATAAATTGGCATTAACACAATGCGCTATTTTGTGTTCTACCGCTTTATTTTCACTTTCTGCTATCGCAAATACAGCAACAGAAAATAATAAAGCAGTTGATGTTTTGATTGTGACTGAAAGCGCAGCACAAAACCGCGATAACCTTGCTCCAGGCGTTAGTACATTAAGTAAAATGGCGCTTAAGCCTAGAGAGATCCCACAAACTGTCTCTGTGATAGATAGAGAACAGATAGAAAATCAAAACCTAAATACTCTTGATGAAGTGATGACTCGTGCTAATGGGGTTACTAGTGCGCCTTTTGTTTTATTAACAACGGCTTATTACGCACGTGGTTTTCAAATTAACTCCTTTGAACTTGATGGTGTTCCCGCATTAATAGGAAATATGGCAAGTTCGCCACAAGATATGGCGGTGTATGAACGTGTAGAGATCTTAAAAGGCTCTAACGGATTAATGCATGGAATGGGAAATCCTGCAGCAACCGTCAATATGGTACGTAAACACGCACCTTTAGACGATCAATTAAAAGCAACATTTACGGCTGGAAGTTGGAACCGTTATCGCGGTGAAGTCGATGTGGGTGGACGTTTAAATCAAGAAGGGAGTGTACGCGGTCGAGTCGTAATGGCGTGGGAAGATAAAGATTTTTTCTATGATATTTCAGATCAAAAGACTCGCTTGATTTATGCCACTGTGGATGCGGACTTAACGGCTAACACACTATTACGTACAGGTATTCAATATCAAACAATAGACTCCATCACCAATATGGCAGGTGTGCCAATGGGAAAAGATGGTAGCGATTTGCACCTTTCTCGTAAAACCTATTTAGATGCTGACTGGGATAAATTCAAATGGGATACCACTCGTTTATTTACCGGAATTGAACATCAAATTAATGATGATTGGCTGTTTAAAATCAACGGCGATTATCAATATGCTAAAGCACGTTTATTGTATGCAGGGGCATGGGGAAATATTGATCCTGAAACTGGTGATGGAGCCATGCTAATGGGAGGGGCATACAAGTTCCATAACTATCAAACCAGCCTTGATACCAATGTCACAGGAAAAATTAATGGTTGGGGCTTACAACATGACGTGATAGTGGGAATGAGTTACTCAAAGGCCAGTGAAGAACAGCACACTGGGCAATTTAAAGATCCTCTCAATGTACCTGTGAATATTTATCGCTGGGTTCCTCACAGTGTACCGAAACCACAAGTAACGGGCTATTCCTCTCAAGGTGCGACAAAAACGGAACAAACTGGCGTTTATGGAATGAGCCGGATCAAGCTTATTGAGCCTGTTACGTTGGTTGCAGGCGCAAGAGCGAGCTGGTGGGAAGTGACAAAACCGCAAGCTAAGTTCACTGAAAATGGAAAAATCACCCCTTATGGTGGTTTGATTTGGGACTTTGCACCTCAATGGTCATGGTACAGCAGTTATTCTACGGTTTATCAACCACAAACAGGGAAAACTTGGAGTGGTGAAATGTTGAAACCAGTGGAAGGACAAACCGTTGAAACCGGGATCAAAGGCGCTTTGATGAATGGTGGACTTAACGTCTCCGCCGCTGTTTTCCGTATTGATATGAAAAATAATCCACAAGAAGATCCAGCCCATCCTGGAGGGGGATTTAATACCTATCTTATTAGTGGTGGCAAAGTTGTTAGTCAAGGTTTTGATATTGAAGGAATGGGGTACTTATCGCCATTTTGGGATCTCTCTGTCGGTTATACCTATACCGATACGGAATATAAAGAAGACACACTGAATAAAGGTAATAGCTTTAACTCATTAGTTCCTCGCCACATGGTAAGAGTGTGGACAAATTATCAGTTACCTTGGGATGCGCGTAAGTGGAGTGTGGGCGGTGGTATTCAAGCGCAAAGTGAATATAGCAAAACAAACGGTGAAGTTACGTTACGTCAAGGTGGCTATGCGGTATTTAATTCGCGTTTAGGTTACCAAATTAATGAACATTGGTCTGCGGCATTAAATATTAATAACGTCTTTGATAAACGTTATTACTCAAGCCTTTTCTCACCTCAATGGAATAACCGTTATGGCGAACCTCGTAACGTTATGTTGAATATCAAGGCTGATTTCTAATGCAAAAGGCATTGCTGATCAGTTGTGCAGTTTTAGGCAGCGTAATAGGAAGTATTACGCTGTCACTACTGATAGCAACATTTTATCCCAGCACTGATCCTCTTAATTGCCTGTATGCAGCCGTCTTTTTACCTGTTATCTGTTTATGTGGATTGCTCTGTTTTAGCTTATTCTCACTGAATGGAAAACAGGTATTTTGGCGAGCATGGAGCTGGTGGCCATTACCTTTAATATTGTTGGAATTTATTCTATGAAAGCAATATTAAAGCGCCAATTTTTACAACTTCATCGCCAAGTAGGTTCTTTATTTGGCATTCTATTATTTATTATTCTATTGACGGGAACATGGTCACTAGCGCATGAAAATTTAAATATATGGGTTCAATTTAAGCCTTTAAATAAAGAATTATTGCCATTAGATCAGTTATTAGCCAAAGGTGAATACTTCTTAGGTGAAAATGGCTTTAATAGTGTGAAATTACCCTCTATAGATCATCCAATTATCACTTTTTGCCAAGGAATGGGCGATTGTTCACTGCAATTAAATGCACAAACGGGTGAAGAAATTACAGTAAGAGAAGTTATCTCTCCTATTGTTAATTTACATAAAAATCTATTTATGGGGTTTTCTGGACGATTATTTATTAGCTTATTTGGTTTTGTTTTTGCGCTATTACTAATAACTGGCATTGTTATTCATCACCGTAAAGTCTATCAATTATTTCGACTCCGTTTTAATCAAGGGCGTAGGCTGTTTTTCTTTGATTTACATAATGTCATTGGATTATGGAGTTATCCGTGGCTCGTAATGTTTGCATTAACGGGGGCATTATCAGGATTAGGGGCATTTGGTACATTAATGCTCGCAAAATATGTGGAGCCAGAAGCACCAGCACAAGTCATGATGAAATTAATGGGACAATCAACACCCGTTTCATCTGAGTTTATTGCCTCTTCTCCCAGCTCATTGTTAATTCAACTTTCACAAGAAAAAGCAGACTTTATTCCTGAAACTATTAATTGGAAAAATAGAGGTAATGCTGAACAGCAAATTACGGTGAGTGGTATTAATTTGTATTTACCCAGCACCGCTAATTTTGAGCAGTTATTTTTTTCTGGCTTAGATAATCATTGGATTGCAGAAAAAAGTGCTGTGTCTCAGCAATTTTGGACGCGTGCTTTTATTGCCATTCAACCTTTGCATTATGGCCAATATTTATGGACAGGTTCAGCAAACTTTAGTTTATCGGTACTTCATTGCCTAATGGGAATGATGGCCTGTGTATTAACCTTTAGTGGATTAATAATTTGGGTATTAAAAAAGCCCATTAATATCAGTTCCCGTTTAGTGTTAGGAAGTTGTTCTGGTTTAATTTTTGCCAGTATATGTTTACTTCCTATCGCTATTTTCTCCGCGTTATCACCGATACTGCCTTTTTTTAGTGTTTGGTTGATAACGCTTCTTTTTTATTTGTTTTATCCGCAAGTGATCAAACTTACTTTTCTTATTTTAACCATAAGTAGTGTGGTTTTATTTATCAGTGTCTTTAGTCACTTATTTATAACTCATGCTGCTTTGTGGTGGGTAAGTTGTGCCTTGTTGATCAGTGCCGTTTTCTATTTTTTGATGGGTCTTTTTCTACTTAAAAGACAGTAATTGGAGTCTGTTATGCAAGAATTATTAAAACATCGGCAATTAGTGGTAACGCTAGGTTTACTTTATTTAGCACAAGGTATTCCGATGGGAATTGCGATGGATGCATTGCCTACATTATTACGCCAAGAAGGTTCAGCTTTAAGTGCAATCGCATTTATTCCATTAGTCGGATTGCCATGGGTATTAAAATTTTTATGGGCGCCAGTGGTTGATAATTATTGGTTTAAATCTTTAGGTCGTCGCCGTAGCTGGATTATTCCCATGCAAGTTATAGTGACGTTCTGTTTATTATTATTAGCAATCATTGGTATTTCTATCGAAACGGCAAAATGGGGCGTCACTTTATTAGCTATCGCTTCATTAGCCAGTGCTACACAGGATATTGCAACAGATGGTATGGCCGCTGAACATGCGAGTGGCACGTTATTATCGAAAATAAATGCTGTTCAAATTGCAGGTGTGATGGGGGGCTTTTTCTTAGGAGGAGCAGGTATGATGATCCTCACTGATAAATTAGGTCAACATACCGCATTACTGTTATTTGCCTCAGTGCCCGCTATCAGTTTATTTTTTATTACGTTATTTCGTCAAAAAGCAAAATATGATGAGGGTGAAAATGGTGATTCACCTAATGCAAGCCTATTAAAAACGGTACGTAGAAAAGGTGCGGTAAGACTATTAACACTGACATTGCTTTCAGCAGTAACCGCAGTTTCGGGCTTTGGTTTAGCAAAACTCTTTTTAAGTGACAGCGGTTGGTCTTTAGCAGAGATCGGGAAAATGGGCATGATGGGTGGCATGGTAACCCTTTTCTTTGGCTGTGGAGGTGGTGCTTGGTTGATTAATAAAATTGGTGTGTGGCGTGCTTTTTCTGCAGGATTGCTGTGTGCTTTAGGTTCCTCATTATTATGGCTTTCACAATCAACAGGCTCTATCAGTCTTTCAATAGTTGCTGTATGTATTGTATTAGGCTCTTTATCATCAGGGATCACTTCTGTAGCTATTATGACCGCAGGTATGCATTTTGCGTCAACGGATAATCAAGCTGGTACAGATATGACGGCTGTACAAAGTATGCGCGATATAGGAGAAATGGCGTGTGCCATGATGTTAGTGAGTTTAACGAGCGTTATTGGATACAGTGGTGGCTTTGGGCTAGCCGCTGTCATTGCATTAGGTGCATTGTTAGTGACTATTGCTAATGTCCGTTATCAGGAAAAATGTAAGGTATTTTAAGTTATAGCCCAAAGATACAAGGGTATTTTTGGGCTATAGGTTTTATTAAAACTAAATAGAGCTTAATCTACTTCGGGTTGGATAACTGAATTATTACTAATATGTAATGCTTTTTGAATTTTAAAATTCTTACCATTAACGCTAAGAGATAAATTTACCCTACCTGAAGTGGTACTTGTTACTTCAATAACATAATGGCCTGGAGCAACTTGTTTTGTTTCACTAAATTTAACGATCGCTTTATCAGAAACGGCTATGACTTTTTGGTTAGGCAATGGATTTCCCCATTGATCTTTAAGTTCTAATGATAAAAAAGCTTTATCTATACCATCCGAATCGATATCTGTTGGAGATAAAGTAATTTGAGAGAGTGCTTCACTGGCTATTTTTGATTCAAATGTAATAGGTTGAGCTGACAAAGAATCATTATCTATAGCTGCAGTGACAATAACATCAAGAGGTTCTGTGCTTGAGATAGAGGTAACTGCAATACCTTTATCATTAGTTATTGATATTTCATTATCAATATTGACGATGTTTTTGTCTTGATTGGTAAACCAATTTACCTCTACATTTGGAAGTGGATTATGGTTTTGATCTTCAACAACAGCGGTAAAAAGAACACGAGTTTGTCCATCTGCAATGTAAAGTGATTGAGCTGGAATAATTGAAGTAATATTCCCATCTGCCTTGGTCTTTGCAAAGAATGTTGATCCTTCTGTGACGTTATGTGTGGAAGTCACCTCTGCTTTTACAACGACTTTACCCGCAACATTGCTGATCATTGTTGTACTGGCTTTACCATCTTTATCTGTAGTCAGAATTGCGTTTTTAAAGGTGGCCTGATCTAAAGTCCTTAAAATAACTTCTACGTTAGGGATCGGGAGTAGGCTCTTGTCAACCACAGTCAAATTGATGGTTTTTTCTGTGACATTATCTGCCGGTGAAATTTCAGGGGTAATGGTTAAATAGGAACGTGGAATATGAGCGCTATCTTTATCAATAACAGGTGTGAAATTAACAGAAATAGGATATTCCACCTCTTTTACTTTTACCTTAATGGTAGTATTTCCTGGATGTGTATTGGTAATAGGGACAATGATTTCACCTGTGAATGAAGTATAACCCGTAGGTTGAATGAAAGCGCCATTGTCAGCTGTAAAATTAACAATAAAATTATTAATGGGATGATTTTCTTTATCAGTTACAATCAGTTTTAATTGGTTTTTATCTTTACCATCAGCTAATGCATTATTTTTTATTACTGACAAATTACCCTTTAAAATAGTGGCATTATCAGTAGTAGCAATAAATTGAATATCAATAGGATTAAATTTATTATTTTGGTAACTAGGAGTAATACTCACAATTTCAGGGGATATTCCTGCGGTTATTATTGCTTTATATTTTCCTTTTTCTAGTCGAGAAAATGAGGTTAATTGACTTGAGCTTACTTTATTATTTGATTTTTTTTCTAATAATATTTTTTCAGGTTCAACATCAAAAGGTAAGTTATCATTATCTCGTATTGTTAAAATTAGCTCTTGAGTAGAGTGACCATTCGCTATCAATATTTGTCTATCAGATCCAAATTGACTATTTTTTATGTTAATTCCACTTTGATTAACAATAACTTCTCCTTGGATAGACTCAGAGCGATTGCCTTTTTCATCAATCGCAATAGCATTAATAACATATGTGTTTTGTTGTGGTGTACCTGATATATACGTTGGCAATGTGAGCGAATAATTTAAACCTTGTTTATGATTTATTTTACCGCCATTTGATAAAAATGTACTTGCAGACCATTCTATATTTTTAATGGGATAAGTTGAGTTAATTTTAATATCAAGTGCTTTTTCTTCTTTTGAAGAGCCAGTGATATTGGGCGAAAAGGAAAATGAAATAGTTGCTTTTTTCTTATATTCTAAAACAATATCGTTATTTCTATCGACAAAATCATAACGATTTCCTGACAATAAACGCATAGCACGTACGTTATCAGGATCAAATTGTGAAGCGAGTGATTCACCTAAACGGTATTGAAAATTAACACCGAATGTATTATCACTATTATCGTGTAAACCCATTCGACGATCTGCACTTAACGTTATTAAAGGAATTGGGGTATAGGTTAATCCTGCAGTATAGGCATGGGGGTTTTCTTGTCGACTATCTGCATTAAATAGCCCAACCTCTTTACCATAATATTGTTCAAAAATGAGTTTTGCACCGAGTTGAGGATAAGCTGGAAGATATCCTTCAGCTCTTAAATCCCAGCCATTTGCAGGGCGCTCATCATAATTTTCTAAACTCTTTGAAGTACGCCAATTTGATATCCGATAATAATGATTTGCACTGAATTTCAAATAATCACGCCATAGTTCAGCACCAATACCAATGCGGCGATGATGACGAGTTAAATCATGATCATAAAAAGCATTAATACCGAGCATAAATCTATCTGTAAAGTAACGATATCCTAAGCCTTGATTTATCTGGCTACGTGAATCTTTACGGTGATAACTGGTTTGAGAAAAAATAATATTCTGATTGTATTCGTATAAAGGGATTAAAAAATCAGCAGCACTATTTTCTAATGTGAATTTATTATCCGTTGCAAGAGAGATACGTGCATTTCCGAATTGATTTAACCATTGCTCTATTTCAGTGCTGGCTTTATTGGTAACTTGATTGACAGCATATTGTGTAGCATTGGTTTCTTTATTTAATAAATCTTTGTTATTTACAATAAGTTGCGCTAATTTTGAATGTTCTTCTGTTATAGGGAGAAAGTGCCCATTATTAGAACTGTTAATTTGATTTTTGGTTTGATTATCTTGTGCAAAAGCAGAATAAGGAAGTGTAGCTGATACAGGGAAAGCTATTTGAATAAAAATATTTATCCAAGTTACTTTTTTTGTAATAGAAGATATGGGGAGGGTGAAATCCCGTTTTTGTGTTTTCATTTTTAAAACTCATTGCAATAAATAGTAATGAGATTTTCTGATTTATATAAACTTTCGATATCAAAAAGGAAACATAAATATATAAAAATAAGGTAATTGAAAAAATGACAGGTTGTTTTATAAAAAAGAGGGGGATTTTAAGTGTTTTAATTGATAAGTAAAAAGCCAATATGTTCATTTATATTGGCTTTAGGATAAATATGAAGAAATTAGATATCAACAAAAATATCAGGATCAGGCCCTAAACGTTTTTTCTTGTCGAGTGTTGTTATCTCCGCAACTTCCTCTTTTTCTAATTTAAAATCAAAAATGTGAAAGTTTTCTTCGATACGAGAAGGAGTGACAGATTTTGGAATAACCACCAGTCCACTATCTAAATGCCAACGTAATACAATTTGAGCGGGTGTTTTATGGTATTTTTCAGCCAGTTTTTGAATAATTGGTTGATCAAATACGCCTTCTCCACCTTGGGCTAATGGGCTCCAAGATTCAGTCACAATATTGTGAGTCGTGTTCCATGCTCTTAATGGTGCTTGTTGCATTAATGGATGAATTTCAATCTGATTAATAACAGGGGTAACACCCGTTTCAGTAATGATACGTTCAAGATGCTCTTCTTTGAAATTACAGACACCAATGCTTTTTACTAACCCTTCTTTTTGCAGAATAATCATTTGCTTCCACGCTTCAACATAAAGTTCGCGTGAAGGTACAGGCCAATGCATTAAATAGAGATCAATATAATCAAGTTGCAAACGCTGGAGGCTTTCTAATACGGCACCACGGGCATGGGTCTGATCGTTATTCCATAATTTTGTAGTGATAAAGAGTTCATCACGAGGAACCGTGGTCTGTTTTAGCGCTTTACCGACACCTTCTTCATTGTGGTAAATCGCTGCGGTATCAAAAAGGCGATAGCCTGTATCAAGAGCGTGATGAATTGCGTTAACAACTTGATGATTATCTGCTTGCCAAACACCAAGCCCAAGTTGTGGGATAGCATTTCCATCAGATAGCTTGATCAGTTTAGGTTTATCCATTTCTGTCTCCAAAGTCGCATTAAAGAACTTAGAGTGCCGCTGTATAAATACGTTGGCTGACTTCTAATGTGATATCTTGATGCTCGCCTAGTGCGGTTTGTCCATGTTCTTCCAATTTACGCACTAAAGCAGGTATATCTTCTTCAGTAATTTTGAAATCAGCCAGTCGAGTTCTAAGTCCCATTAATTCAAAGAATTTTCGAGTTTCATTAATCGCAGTTTCAATTTTAAAAGCGTCAGAACCTTGGTTTATACCCCAGACTTTTTGTGCATATTGGATTAATTTCTCGTATTTAGCCTGTCGTTTTTCATTTAATAAGGCAGGTAAAACGATGGCGAGAGTTTGTGCATGATCAAGCCCGTGTAAAGCCGTGAGTTCGTGACCTAATGCATGCGTAGCCCAATCTTGAGGAACACCAACACCAAGGATGCCATTAAGGGCTTGTGATGCTGTCCACATTATATTAGCACGGATATCATAGTCTGTAGGTGATGTCAGCGCTTTTGGCCCTTGATCAATCAAAATACGTAAAAGGCCTTCTGCATATTCATCTTGTACACGAGCATTCACTGGATAAGTGAGATATTGCTCTAATATATGAATAAAAGCATCTACAACTCCATTAGCCGTTTGTCTTGGGGGTAAAGAATAGGTAGTTGTTGGATCTAAAATAGCGCAATGAGGATAGACATGAGGGCTGGCAAAACTTTGTTTATCCTTTGTCTGTTTTTTACTGATAACTGAAAAACTATTTGTTTCTGTGCCAGTTGCTGGAAGCGTTAATACGCAACTTAAAGGTAGTGCTTTTTCAATGACTTTACCGCGACTAGTGACAATTTCCCATGGCTCACCTTGATAGGGTACAGCAGCTGCAATAAATTTTGTCCCATCAATAACCGACCCGCCCCCTACGGCTAATAAATGCGTGATACCGTGATATCTTGCATAAGAGACAGCTTTCATCAATGTTTCATAAGAAGGATTGGGTTCAATACCACCAAATTCATGAATTTGATGGCCGGGAAGTGCAGTATAAATTTCGTCTAATACGCCATTGCGTTTAATACTACCGCCGCCATAAGTTAATAAGATACGTTCATTTTTGCCTATTTCAGAACGTAATTTTTCTATTTGGCCTTGACCAAAATGAAGACGAGTCGGTGAGTAATAAGTAAAGTTTTGCATTTTGTTTCCACCATAATTTAATGTTCTGCAGTATGACAATTAATCAGGAAAGTTTTTTTCACTGTATCTAGACGAAATTGCATGACATAACTATAACTGTAAGGTTGTAAAAATGAGCGTTGAATTAAATTTCTTAATAACAACAACAGTTCATATTGTAGTTAATTTATAAGGAGTAATATGAAAAGTCATTATTTAACATTAAACCAAGAACATTGGGATAAACAAGCTGCGATGGAAAATCAGTGGTCTAAGCCTGTAAGCGATGAAGAAATTATTGCTGCAAAGCAAGGCGACTGGAAAGTCCATTTAACGCCTAACCCAGTTAAGAGTGAGTGGCTAACAGATATTAAAGGTAAAAAAATACTCTGTTTAGCGTCTGCAGGTGGGCAACAAGCGCCTATTTTAGCGGCTGCTGGTGGCATTGTGACAGTATTTGATTTATCAGAAGGGCAATTAAGTAAAGATAGCCAATTGGCGCAAAAGCATCAGTTAGATTTGGTGACAGTTCAAGGTGATATGGCAGATCTAACTGCATTTGCTGATGAAAGTTTTGATATTATTTTTCATCCTATTTCCAATTTATATGTACCAGATGTAAATCCTGTTTGGCAAGAATGCTACCGTGTTTTGAAGAAAGGCGGTGTATTGATGGCGAGTTTTTATAACCCAGTTGTATTTGTTGATGATAGAGATCCGCAATTACGCTCTCAGGGATTAATGAGACCCACTTACCGCTTACCGTATAGTGATCAAGGTTCATTACCTTCAGATATTCTGCAAGAAAAAGTGGCAAAAGGTGATGGGCTTGTATTTGGTCATTCTTTAACTGATCTTATTGGTGGACAATTAGCGGCAGGTTTTCTATTACAAGATTTTGTTGAAGATTTTGCTCCTCATGCTCGTTTTCTCGTTGATAGCTATATTCCTACATTCCTTGCTTCAAAAGCGATTAAGCTTTAAAGATAAATAGAGTAAAAAGACCATGATTGTAATTAATATAAATGGATTTTTAGTCAGATATTAATAGATTAGGAGATAAAACAATGAACAACTGAACTTTTGAAGTCTTAGATGATTAAAAACGCCATTATGATGTTTAAAATAATGGCGTTTTTTTTGAATTACTTATTACTGGTGCTATTTTTACGATGGCGAATATACATTACGATAGAGCCAATTAAACCTGCGCTTAAGAGCAATACAGGCAATGTCATCAAAATATTCATCACTAGTGTTTCATGCTTTTGAATAAAGGGAATTAAATTCAATACATAACCTAGTGACACAATAATACCTACCCACAAAAAGCCACTTAACCAGTTAAATATTTGAAAGCGACGTTGTTGTAATTCAGATAAGCCTGCTAACGTTGGTAATAATGTTCGTACAAAACCAATAAAGCGACCAATTAATAGTGCATACAAACCTTGGCGATGGAAAAGATCATTTGCCTTATGGTGATATTGCTCAGGTAATTGAGCCATCCAACGTTTAACGATTTTTGTGTCACTTAACCAGCGGCCTTGTAAAAATCCAAGCCAACTCCCAATACTGGCGGCAGTACCTAAGATAATGATTGTCGGAAAGAAGTGTAAAACGTCTTTTGCAATTAAGGCACCACAAAGAATAAGCAGTGTATCTCCTGGTAAAAATGCTGCGGGTAATACCCCATTTTCCAGCATAATAATAACAAAAAGAACAATATAGATAACCCATAACACATTAGGATTAGCCAACACCATATAATCGTGTTGCATTAATGCGTGAATTATCTCTTTTAATGTACCCATTAGCGAACTCGCATTAAAAAGAACTTTATGTTCGTTATTCTAACGCAAAATAAAGACAACAGTTTGATTTAATCCCTGTGGAACCACAGGGATAGATTTTTTTTTATAAAAATTTAATGATTAATTAAGAAATACGTAAAAATGCGTGTTCAAGATCTTCAATTAAATCATCTACATTTTCTAATCCAATATGAACACGGAATAATGTGCCAGTAAATGTAGGTTGTGTTTCATATTGGCGCATCGCTTTAATGTCATTAGGTTGATAGCCTAAAATTAAAGATTCAAATCCTCCCCATGAGAAAGCCATTTTAAATAATGAAAAATTATCTAAAAAAATCGCAAATTCTTCAGGTGAGAGAGCTTTCTTCAAACTAAAAGAGAATAATCCGTTACTACCTGTGAAATCACGCTGGAAATATTCATGTCCTGGACAAGAGGCTAGCGCAGGGTGATAAACGTTATCAACTAATGGATGTTGTTTTAGCCAACGAGCAACTTCCAATGCACTTTGTTCATGTTGCTTCATTCTCACTGGTAATGTTCTTAATCCTCTTGCTGCCATATAAGCAGTATCAGGATCAACACATTGACCTAATAGATAGGCATTTTCTCGTAACTGTTCCCAACAACGTTCATTCGCTACAGCAAAGCCTAACATGCCATCAGAGTGGCCATTAATATATTTTGTGGCAGATTGGATTGAAATATCGACACCAAAAGTAAGTGGTTTAAGCAGCAATCCTGCCGCCCAAGTGTTATCAATCATAATAATGATTTCAGGATTATATTGGCGAACGGAGCTGACTATTCCTTGTAGATCTTGAATTTCCATCGTAATTGAACCGGGGGATTCAAGAAAAACAATTTTTGTTTCAGGTCGCAGTAGTTGACTGATGTTTTTACCTATTAATGGATCAAAATAGGTTGTTGTGACTGAAAACTTACGTAAGAGGTGATCACAAAAGTTTTGCGTTGGATCGTAAGCTGATCCAGTCACAAGAATATGAGAGTCTTGCTCAACAAACGCGAGTATAGACTGCGTAATAGCTGCTGCACCTGAAGGAAAAAGTGCACAACCTGCACCTTGTTCTAATTCAGTTAGGGCTTCTTGTAAGGCAAAATGAGTGGTAGTACCTCGACGCCCATAAAAAAGTGTACCCTCAGTACGTTTTTTAGTTGCTTCACGTTTTTGTGCAACTGAATCAAAAATAACAGATGAAGCACGTTGTATAATTGGATTTACTGCGCCGAGGGAATATTTTTTAGCTCGTCCAGAAAGGAGGAGTGAGGTTTCTTGTTTTTTTAGCGTCATCCTTAATACCTTCTTTTAATTGATGGTGTGTTTGCTTCACGTTAATTCATTTTTTGGATAAGTACAAAAGGTGATCGATGTAGTTGATAAAATTTCACGTTACGTGAAATAACGATAATTTGTCTTAAAAATCGACAAATGAAAAAAAAATAGCCAAATAGTAATGATAATTACTATCAAAATGCTTCATGTTTGATATCATTTGAGCGTTTTCTCTTTCCTGATGGCAAACAGGATGATTGTAAGCGAACGATTTTGGGTAAGTAGTGACGGAAAACGTCATTGCTGAATAAATAAATAGATAAAAAAGAGAGTAAAAGGCCAACTGATGCGTAATTTGACAGCTTCTATTCTATTGGCAATCGGTCTGACAGGCTCTGCTTTTGCGGATACGACTCCTGCCACACCAACTGAACAGCCAACTACTGCTGCCGTTTCTTCAACAGCTTCTACACAGGGAACTGCTACAACCGCAACACCAACAACAGGCTCATCTGCGAATACCAGCAATGAGACTAAAGTACCAGGTTCTGAACCTGCTAAGCCTGAGGGTGAAAATACTTTACCTGCAACGGTTGAAAACGCAGAAAATACGGAAAATACCCCGTCTGCGACAGAAAGTACATCACCAGCAGTAGAGCCAGAAATGGTTGCTGGTGGTGGATTTGCAGAAGATTTATCTGTAATGGGCATGTATCGTAATGCCGATTTAGTCGTTAAAAGTGTCATGATTGGCTTACTGTTAGCTTCTATTGTGACGTGGGCGTTATTTTTCGCCAAAGGAAGCTATTTACTCTCATTACGTCGTCGATTAAGAAATGAAACAGCGCAATTAGTTGATGCTAAATCACTTAATGATGCTTTAACCATTAGCAAAAAATTTGGTAATAAGAGCGCGACTGCTGATTTCTTTAATGATGCTGAATTAGAGCGTACTTACTCTCAAGAAAGTAAAGTAGCATCAGGCATTAAAGAACGTGTTGAAATGCGTATGGAACGTCGAGTTGCTGCCATTGTTCGTGAATTAGGCCGTGGTAATGGCTACTTAGCCACTATCGGTGCAATTTCTCCATTTATCGGTCTTTTTGGTACGGTTTGGGGAATTATGAACAGCTTTATTGGTATTGCACATTCTCAAACGACTAACTTAGCGGTTGTTGCTCCGGGGATTGCAGAAGCCTTATTAGCGACTGCGATTGGTCTGATTGCCGCTATCCCAGCAGTTATCATTTATAATATTTTTGCTCGTATGATCGCAGGTTATCGTGGTGAAATTGGTGATATTGCAACAGGTGTGGTGACATTAGTTAGCCGTGACTTAGATATCGAAAACAGCAAAGCAAGGTAATGAATTATGGCAATGCGTCTTGGTGATGATTCAGGTGATGATAATGAATTACATGATATCAATGTGACGCCTTTTATTGATGTCATGTTGGTTCTGCTCATTATCTTTATGGTAGCCGCGCCTTTAGCTACCGTTGATATAAAAGTAAATTTACCCGCTTCAAGTGCAAAACCACAGCCACGTCCTGAAAAGCCTGTTTATTTGACCATTAAGTCTGATAAGCAAATTTTCATTGGTGAAGAAATGGTCACGCATGAAACGATGGCTAATGTGTTAGATACGATGACACAAGCAAATAAAGAGACCACCATCTTTTTCCAAGCAGATAAAAGCGTTGATTATGAAACGTTAATGGCTGCAATGGATTCGTTAAGAAAGGCAGGGTATCTCAAAGTTGGATTAGTAGGGATGGAAACAGTCTCTACAGGCGGTTAAAGTTTAGAAATACGCTATTCAACTAAGTATTATTACGCTATTTTAAAAGCACTTTATTTGTCGTTGTAAAATGATGAATAAGGTGCTTTTTTATTGTGAAAAAAAATCATACTTATATTTTTTTATTGTTTTTTGTTATTAATGAGATAATTAATAAAATTGAGTTAGAATAAAATTTAGCTTTAGTCTTAAATAATATTAATAATAGGTAGGTTAACTTTAAGAATAAATAATTAATTAAGTTTACTTGGTAATACCGTGCTGAATCAATTAATGCTAAGTAGATATTATTATTTCAACTTACCTTACATTAATATTCATTAACTCTTCATTTTTTTTCACTTTTTGATTTGTTGATATTTTGTTTTTTAAGTTAAATTTTCCTATAACCATATGATTGGTAATGTTTTTATGTGAATTTGATTTAAGTGTAAAAATGCTTGCGCAAAAAATCTTATTGGATATAATGCACCCACGTTACAAATTGAAACATTTTGTAACGTGCAAGAACGCCTAATTTGTTTATTATCTAAGTTATCCGTATTTGGATACTTATTTTTTTATTGCACCAGGTAGACCGTTGTTTTCAGTCATTCCAATTTCTGGTAAGTAGATTTTATTTACTTATTCAAACCACTTCTTATTTTTGATAAGCGGTGAGTAAAATAAAACGTGAAAGGCAGAGAACTACACATAGCATTTTATTATTTTAATAAATTTAAAGGCCATAACATTTCGGTGTTATGGCTTTTTATTTTATTGACTGATTCGGCTGTTATCATTATTCCTATCGTTCCTATCGTTCCTATCGTTCCTATCCGTTCCTATCCGTTCCTATCATTCCTATCGTTCCTATCCGTTCCTATCCGTTCCTATCGTTCCTATCCGTTCCTATCGTTCCTATCCGTTCCTATCCGTTCCTATCGTTCTTATCGTTCCTAAATAGGGGATGTGCTTTGCTTTTATCTTTTTCTTTTGGTTTATCTCCTATTCTTTATAAGATCTTTGTCTGATTGAAAACTACAAACAGTTAACAAAGAGCTTTTCTATTTTTTAGATTTATGACCACTTTTTTTATCTATTCTCACAAAAAAACGAAATATGCTTTATTTGGGGATTTTTTATCGATAATTTGTGCTTTTTTTATCCACAATAACAACATGGATTTAACATGAAAATTTATTTAGGTTAATTTCATTATAAACTCGATATGTTATAAAATAACTCAATGTAATTATCCCGAAGGATTACTAATTAGTAATTATTAATGATCTTATCTTTTGAATGTAACTGTATATCGATATGTATTTAATTTTATAGCGATTTTGCGC
This sequence comes from Proteus genomosp. 4 str. ATCC 51469, assembly GCF_003144375.1. Lineage (NCBI taxonomy): Bacteria > Pseudomonadati > Pseudomonadota > Gammaproteobacteria > Enterobacterales > Morganellaceae > Proteus > Proteus genomosp. 4. The sequence goes on along the minus strand of NZ_PENV01000003.1, from coordinate 253,545 downwards.
TAGGGTATTAGCTTATTCCAAAAACGAATATACATATAACTATATGAAAAATGATAAGAAAAATAGGTTAATTTTTGATTGAAAAGTAAACAGAGTAATAATGATTAAAAAATAATAACAAATGAAGATTGGATAAATTAGTAATTAAAATAGGCTGAAATTAAATATATTAATGTAATGATTTCTTGTTTATGAAATGCAATTTTTAACATTATTTATGATGTAATATAAAGGTTGATAATATGAAAACAAGAGTCATCATTATAATTAAAAAATATATTAAAACTTATTTTTAATAAAACTTTCCAGAAAATGGAAAATATTAATTATTAATTTTGTATTATTTTAAATATATTGTCTTATAAATTGGGTGTTTTTTAATAGATTTGTATCTTACTGATTTATAATAATTAATAATTTTACACCACCATAATTATTGAGATAATGAGAATTATTTCTACTTAAATTATCATTATTAAATAGAATTTTAATAATTTTAAAATGACGAAATATATAAAAAATAGACATTGAACCTTATATTGCTGAAACGTTTTTACTCACATAAAAGAATAATTTATTTTTTAATGAATTATCGCTTGATAATGATCAAGTCATTATTGTGTCGGAGTGTTAAAAAGGCGGTGTTTTAAAATTATTCCAATTAAAAATCATCATATCAGGAGAGATATATGGCCTTGGGGAATAATGTTTTTTCCCATCATGGTATTAACCGACGCGATTTTATGAAATTGTGTGCTGCGTTGTCAGCTACCATGGGATTAAGCGGCAAAGCAGCCGCAGAAATGTCAGAAGCAATGGCGTCATCTGAACGCCCACCCGTTATCTGGATTGGTGCTCAGGAGTGTACAGGGTGTACGGAGTCTTTATTACGTGCAACTCACCCGACTCTGGAAAACCTAGTGCTTGATGTTATCGCACTTGAATATCATGAAGTGCTTTCTTCAGCTTTTGGTGATCAAGCTGAAGAAAATAAACACAATGCGATGGAGAAATATAAAGGTAAGTACGTTCTCGTTGTCGATGGTTCAATCCCAGACAAAGATGGCGGTGTTTACTGTATGGTTGCAGGAAAACCTATTCTTGAGCATATCAAAGAAGCCGCTGAAGGGGCTGCTGCGATTATTGCAATTGGTTCATGTTCTGCATGGGGTGGTGTGCCAGCAACTGGGGGTAACCCAACAGGTGCTAAATCATTGGAAGCAATTTTACCGGGTAAAACTGTTATTAATATTCCAGGATGTCCACCAAATCCACATAACTTCTTAGCAACTGTTGCACATATTATTACTTTCAACAAATTGCCTAAGTTAGATAGCAAAAACAGACCGCTTTTTGCTTATGAGCGTTTAATTCACGAAAACTGTGAACGTCGCCCTCATTTTGATGCGGGTCGTTTTGCTAAAGAATTTGGTGATGAAGGTCATCGTCAAGGTTGGTGTTTATACCATTTAGGCTGTAAAGGTCCTGAAACCTATGGTAACTGCCCAACATTGGAATTCTGTGATGTCGGCGGTGGAATTTGGCCTGTGGGTATCGGTCACCCTTGTTACGGATGTAACGAAGAAGGGATTGGCTTTACTAAAGGTATTTTCCAATTAGCGAATGTTTATCAGCCAACACCAAAAGCGCAAGTACCTGATGTTAATGCGAAAGAAGGTGGTGGTGTGTCTTATGGTGCTGCGGGCTTGCTCGGTGCTGTCGTAGGTGCTGTCGCCGGTGTCAGTGTGATGGCTGTGCGTCAATTAGGCCGTGACAAGAATGCCACAGGAGCCTCACAGGAGGATAAACGGTGAATAGGCGTCATTTCTTTAAGCTGGCATCAGGTGGGGTTCTCCTTGCGGGAATGGCTCCCACTGCGAGTCATGCTGCGGCGCAGAACCGTCCCCCAATTCCTGGGTCTCTCGGTATGCTCTATGACTCTACATTATGTGTAGGCTGTCAAGCATGTGTCACAAAATGTCAGGAAATCAATCACCCGGAGCCAATGGAGCGTGGTGATACTTACGCCAATGGTGATCCGATTTGGTCAAACAATGACAAATTAAGTCCTTACACAAATAACATTATTCAAATTTGGCGTGATGGTACTGGTGAAAATAAAGACCAACTGGAAAACGGTTATGCCTTTATTAAGAAACAATGTATGCATTGTGTTGATGCAAACTGCGTTTCTGTTTGTCCTGTTTCTGCGTTAACCAAAGATCCAAAAACGGGTATTGTCCATTATCACGCAGATATCTGTACAGGTTGTCGTTACTGTATGGTGGGATGCCCTTATAACATTCCAAAATACGACTATGACGATCCATTTGGTAAGCTCTATAAATGTGAGCTTTGTAACCAAAAAGGTGTTGAGCGTTTAGACAAAGGCTTATTACCAGGTTGTGTTGAAGTATGCCCAACAGGTGCGGTTATTTTCGGTACACGAGAAGAATTGCTTGAAGAAGCAAAACGTCGTTTAGCGAAAAAAGCGGGTGAGGAATACCATTACCCACGTCAAACCATTAGTGGTGGCGATACTTATCTGCATAAAATTCCTGAATATCAAGATCATATCTATGGCGAGTTTGAAGGTGGCGGTACGCAAGTTATGGTACTTTCAGCGGTACCTTTTGACAATTTAGGTATGCCAGAAGTAGCACCATTATCTACAGGTGCGCGTTCTGAACATATTCAACACACGCTTTATAAAGGCATGGTATTACCAATAGCGGCCCTAGCAGGGATCACCTATTTGGTTAACCGTAATAGTAAAAAACAAGAGCAAGAACACCACAAGGAGGATAACGATGTCGAGTCATGATCCTCGTCCACTTGGCGGTAAGTTATTTACTCTCGCTGTAAGAGTGTTTTTACCGCTTGCTGTGCTCGGTTTTATTCTTATTGGTAAGCGTTTGGTATTAGGTCTGGGTGATGTCTCTGACCTGAATGGGGGATATCCTTGGGGTATTTGGATTGCTTTTGACTTATTGATAGGAACTGGCTTTGCATGTGGCGGTTGGGCACTTGCATGGGCTGTTTATGTCTTTAATAAAGGCGAGTTTCACCCATTAGTGCGTCCTGCATTATTAGCGAGCTTGTTCGGCTATTCATTAGGTGGTTTATCCATTGCTATTGATATCGGTCGTTATTGGAACATGCCTCACTTTTTTATGCCGCAATACTTTAACGTTAACTCAGTGTTGTTTGAAACAGCGACCTGTATGACCATCTATATTATGGTGATGGCATTAGAATTCTTACCTGCGTTATTAGAGCGTTTAGGCTGGAAAGTGTCGTTGAAACGTCTTAACAAAGCGATGTTCTTTATTATTGGTCTTGGTGCTTTACTGCCAACCATGCACCAATCTTCAATGGGATCATTAATGATTTCAGCGGGTTGGAAAGTACATCCACTGTGGCAATCTTATGAGATGTTACCGCTGTTTTCTCTGTTAACGGCTTTCCTCCTTGGTTTCACTATCGTTATTTTTGAAGGCTCTTTGCTAAAAGCAAGCCGTACCATGAATGATGATGAAACACCGTTATTTACCAAGTTAACACGCGTAATCGAAGTATTACTGATTGCGTTCTTGGTCTGTCGCTGGGGTGAAGTTATTTGGAACGGTAAACTGAGTTATATCGGAAATGGGGATATGTTCTCATGGTTATTTATTGCTGAAAGTGCATTGTTATTACTTCCTCTTATTTTGATGCATTTAAATAATAACCGCCGTAGTCCAAGAATGCTGTTTGTCTGTGCTGTCTTTATCTTAATCGGCGCAGCAATGTGGCGTATGAACTACTCTTTAGTTGCTTACAATCCAGGCAATGGTTACCACTATTTCCCAACAGCAAGTGAATTGCTGATTTCTATTGGTTTCGTTGCATTTGAAGTAACAGCTTACATTCTTATTATCCGTTTACTGCCGGTTTTACCTGCACAAACAGACTCAAATATACAATTAAAAAAGGCTGAGGTTAAATCATGAGCCAACGCATTACTATTGATCCTATTACCCGTATTGAAGGGCATTTACGCGTCGATTGTGAAATTGATAACGGAAAAGTTGTTAAGGCTTGGTCTTCCGGTACCATGTGGCGCGGAATGGAGGAGATCCTAAAAGGAAGCGATCCTCGTGATGCATGGATTATCGTGCAACGTATTTGTGGTGTTTGTACGACAGTTCACGCAATTGCCTCAGTACGTGCTGTAGAAGATGCTTTAGGTATGGATATTCCTGTGAATGCGCAGTATATCCGTAACTTGATTTTAGGTTCACATATCATCCATGACCATATCGTTCACTTCTATCAGCTTTCTGCGATGGACTGGGTTGATATCACATCTGCATTACAAGCTGATCCTGAAAAAGCATCAGCGATGTTAAAAGGGGTTTCTGAATGGCATCTGAACTCTGCTGAAGAATTCAGAAAAGTACAGAAAAAAATCCAAGGTTTAGTGGACAGCGGCCAGTTAGGTATTTTTGCTAATGGCTACTGGGGTCATTCAGCCATGAAATTGCCACCAGAAGTTAACCTAATTGCGGTTGCTCACTACCTGCAAGCACTTGAGTGCCAACGTGATGCAAACCGTATTGTGGCTATTTTGGGCGGTAAAACACCTCATATCCAAAACTTGGCCGTGGGTGGTGTGGCTAACCCGATTAACCTTGATGCACCAAATGTTCTCAATCTAGAACGTTTAATGTACGTGAAAAGCTTTATCGATAAGCTGGGTGATTTCGTTAACCAAGTTTATAAAGTGGATACTGCTATTTTCGCCGCTTATTACCCTGAATGGTTAAAAATCGGTAAAGGTGCAAACTACTATCTGTCTGTACCTGAATTACCAATTAATGGTAATAACACGGAGTTCTTACTGTCTGGTGGTTATATGGAAGGGATTGATTTCTCTACTTATCGCCCAATTAAAGACTGGAAAGATCAGAACCTGAAAGACGGTATCGAAGAAAGTGGTAAACACGCATGGTATGAAGATGATGAACCATTAAAACCATGGGAAGGTTTAACTCGTCCTAAATACACAGGTTGGGATGAGAACAACAAATACTCATGGGTTAAATCACCAACATTCTATGGCAAGCCTGTAGAAGTCGGTACGTTAGCATGGTTAGTGTGTGGTTTAGCAGGTAAGCACGAAGGAACGGTTAGAAACTACAACGACATCAACAAGATCTATACTCAATTAACCAATGAAACACTGGTAACAGAGCAACTAGAATCGACTTGGGGACGCATTATTGGGCGTACCGTCCATGCGTGTGTGTTACAAGAATCACTGGCTTCTTTATGGCAATCACTGGTTGATAATATCGGCCGTGGTGATACAGCTGCCTTTATTAAACCAGAGTTTGAACCAGGTAAAGAGTATCGTGGTGTCGGTTTCGAAGAAGCCTCTCGTGGTATGTTATCTCACTGGATTGTGTTTAAAGACGGAAAAATCACTAACTATCAGGCAGTAGTTCCATCAACATGGAATGCGGGTCCTCGTAACTTTAATGATGAACCAGGCCCTTATGAGTTATCACTAGTGGGTACACCTGTTGCTGATCCGAAAAAACCGTTAGAAGTGGTAAGAACGATCCACTCCTTTGACCCATGTATGGCATGTGCTGTGCATATGGTTGATTTAACAGGTAAAGAGCTAAGTAAGGTGAAGGTATTATAATGCGAACTCTCGTCTTAGGGATTGGTAATTTATTACTAAGCGATGAAGGCATTGGTGTTCGTATAGTAGAGGCGCTCGAAGAGCGCTTCTCTTTACCAGAGAACGTCGATGTTATTGATGGTGGCACATCAGGTATGGAAATTTTGCAAGATATTGCAGCAAGAGACCTCCTGATTGTTGCCGATGCGGTAAGAAGTAATCATGAACCGGGTAGTATTTTTATCTTACATGATGATGATGTTCCGGCACTTTTTACGCAGAAAATTTCTCCTCATCAATTAGGTTTATCTGATGTATTAATGGCTTTACGTATGACGGATGAATTTCCTCGTAAGCTTATTTTAGTGGGTATTGAACCTGCATCATTAGAGCCAAGCATGTCATTGTCTGACATTGGTGAAAAATCAATGGAAATTGCATTAGAGCATGTGGTTAATATTTTGCGTGAATACGGTATTCCTGTCACACCTAAAGAGGTAACAGCATGAGTGAATTAAGCTGGGATATCCTAGGATATGACGAGCCACCTGTTGAGCAACTTGAAACACGTTTTAGTGAAATTGCTGAAAAAGAGATGAGAGGGCTTCCTTTTTATCGCGAAGGTATTCCTGTAAAAGCAGGGGGTTTTACTTTATTTGAAAATCAGTGGATTGGAGCTGTTCTTACTCCTTGGATGTTAGAGCTTGTCGTCTTTCCGGGACCTTCACAAGAATGGCCACATCGAAAAGTGGGTGATCGTATCGGGTTAGAATTACCTTGTGGACAGATTAAGTTTGTTGTGGGTGAGCTTGCGGGTGGTATGCAATATCTTGCTTGTTCATTAATGTCACCACTTGATAGACACCTAACAGGTGAACATGCTGTTGAGTTGGTTGAAAATAGTGTAAAAATGGCACTTTCTCTTCCTGTTCAGACACAATCCGTAGCAGAAGTTGATTTAAGTCGTCGTTCTCTCTTCCGTGGTCAGTTAAGATCATAGTGTAGAAATTTTACGCGACACAGAGTCACATTCTTCTTATTGAATAGTACAGGAGTCAGAATATGTGTAGCACTTGCGGTTGTGGCGAAGGCAATGTCAGAATTGAAGGCGTAGAGCCTCATTCACATGAGCACCACCATCATCACTCTCACGACCATGATCATCACGACCACGGTCATCATCATGATCACGACCATCATGGGCATGATCACCATCATGAACACAAGGCTACTCCAGCGAATACTGTTCATAAATATATTGATAAGTCTGAACAAAAGCATAAGCATAACTACGAAACCAATGGTCAGCCTATCATCGTTCATCACCACTATTATCATAACAGTGGTGATGTTCATCTTCATTTTCATAACGATACACAGCTAAATGAAACTCCTGTTTTCCATGAGCATCATCATGGACATGACGATCATCATGAACACGATCATTCTCATAGTCATGACCATTCTCACAGTCATGATCACGACCATGCTCATGATCATAGCCATGAACATTCTCATCACCATTCTCACAGCCACGATCACGATCATGCGCATGACCACGATCATGAACATGAGCACGAAGAGCAATTTAGCCCAGTGATTGAAAATCAGAATATGCATTATGGCCAAGGTGAAGCAGGAACACATGCTCCCGGTATTAGCCAAAAGCGTATGCTGAAAATTGAAATGGATGTGTTAGATAAAAATAACCGAATTGCTGTTCATAACCGTGAACATTTTGAACAACAAAATGTGTTGGCATTGAATTTAGTTTCAAGCCCCGGTTCAGGTAAAACCACACTGTTAACACAAACGTTAAAACAGTTAGCGCAACGCGTCCCTTGTGCCGTGATCGAAGGCGATCAACAAACCACCAATGATGCTGATCGTATCCGTGAAACAGGTGTACCTGCGATCCAAGTGAATACAGGCAAAGGTTGTCATCTTGATGCACAAATGGTGCATGATGCGACACACCAATTAGGCTTACAAGATAACAGCGTTCTCTTTATTGAAAATGTGGGTAACTTAGTGTGCCCAGCCAGTTTTGATCTGGGTGAAAAGCATAAAGTGGCTATTCTCTCTGTCACTGAGGGTGAAGATAAGCCTCTGAAATATCCGCATATGTTTGCTGCGGCTGATTTAATGATTATCAACAAAATTGATTTAGTTCCACATCTGAATATCGACGTTCAAGCTTGCATTGAATCAGCTCGCCGTGTTAATCCAAATATTGAAATTATCGCGTTATCAGCAACAACAGGCGAAGGCATGGAAGAGTGGTTAGCTTGGTTGGAGAGTCGTTTATGTGCTTAGGTGTTCCAGCTAAGATTGTTGAGGTGGGCGAAGACGTCCACCAACTCGCTTATGCCGAAGTCAGTGGCGTCAAACGTGCTGTTAATATTTCAATGGTATGTGAAGGCGAACCTAGTGAATTATTAGGCAAATGGGTACTTATTCATGTGGGATTTGCCATGAGTATTCTTGATGAGCAAGAAGCACAAGATACTCTTGATGCATTACAGCATGTCTATGGTGTGACCCTCGAAGAGGCTGATGATGCAGTACGTTGATGAATTTCGTGATCCCGAACTTGCGAAAGCCTTACTAGCCCAAATTCGTGAAACTATTTCACAATGGCCTCACCCTATTAAACGTCCATTACAAATAATGGAAGTGTGCGGTGGGCATACTCATGCCATTTTTAAATTTGGTTTAGATCGCTTATTACCAGAAGAAATTGAATTTGTTCACGGGCCGGGTTGTCCCGTTTGTGTATTACCGATGGGACGAATTGATGCATGTTTAGAAATTGCAGCACGTCCTGACGTGATTTTTTGCACGTTTGGTGATGCAATGCGTGTGCCGGGTCGTAATGGTTCAATGCTGGATGCGCGTCGTCGAGGCAGCGATATTCGTATTGTTTACTCACCGCTTGATTCACTGAAAATTGCACAAGATAACCCAGATAAGCAAGTTGTTTTCTTTGGTTTAGGTTTTGAAACAACTATGCCAAGTACTGCAATGACGCTACAACAAGCAAAATTGCGTGGACTTAAAAACTTTTCTCTATTTTGTCAGCACATTACTATCGTACCTACCTTGCGTTGTTTACTAGAGCAAGACGATGTTCGCATTGATGGCTTTATTGCACCGGGACATGTGAGTATGGTGATTGGATGTACACCATATCAACCGCTATGTGATGAATTTGAAAAGCCTTTTGTGGTGACAGGATTTGAACCATTAGACTTATTGCAAGCTATACTGATGGTCATTAAACAACTTAAAGCAAAAGCAGAAAATGCAGATTATGTTTTAAGTATTGAAAACCAATATAGTCGCATTGTACCAAATGAAGGTAATAAGCTGGCTCAAAAAGCGCTGAAAGATGTATTTATGTTAAAAGAAACTAGTGAATGGCGTGGGTTGGGTGAGATCCCAATGTCAGGTATTCAATTAACACCAGCTTATTCTGAGTTTGATGCGGAGTTACGTTTTACACCCGCACCACAAAAAGTGGCAGATAATCCACAATCTCGCTGCGGTGATGTATTAACAGGACGATGCAAACCTTCGGATTGCCCTCTATTTGGCAAAAGCTGTACACCAGAAACCGCATTAGGTGCTTTGATGGTGTCATCAGAAGGGGCATGTGCGGCTTATTATCAGTATCGCCGTGAAGGTAATATATGAAACAACCTGATGAAATCACCTTAGCCCAAGGTAATGGTGGGCAAGGTATGCAACAACTGATCGAAGGCCTGTTTTTAAAAGCGTTCGATAATCCGTTATTAAATGAAAAAGAAGATCAAGCGCGGATCGCGTTAAATGAGTTAACGGCTCTTGGCGATCGTCTTGCTTTTAGTACCGACAGCTATGTGATTGATCCGATAATTTTTCCTGGTGGAAATATCGGTAAATTATCTGTTTGCGGTACAGCTAACGATCTCTCCGTCGGTGGTGCTGTACCTCGTTATCTATCATGTGGTTTTATTCTTGAAGAAGGGTTGCCATTTGAAACCCTTGAAGTGCTTGTATTAGCGATGGCAAAAGCTGCTTCACAAGCAGGAATACAAATTGTCACAGGGGATACCAAAGTGGTTCCTCGTGGTGCCGCAGATAAGATCTTTATCAATACTGCGGGCATTGGCGTTATTCCAACACAAATTAATTGGGCCGCAAGTAATATCAAAGCCGGCGATAAGATCTTAGTGAGTGGTACAATTGGTGATCATGGTGCAACAATCCTTAATCTTCGTGAAAATTTAGGATTAGAAGCGGATCTACAAAGTGACTGCGCTGTGCTTGAACCAATGATTGCACCTTTACGCCAAATTGAAGGTATTCGGGCATTACGTGATGCAACTCGAGGTGGAGTAACGGCTATTTTGCATGAATTTGCCCAAGCCAGTGGTTGTGGCATGAATGTACATGAAAGCAAATTGCCAATGAAACAAGCCGTTCGTGGTGTGTGTGAATTATTAGGCCTAGAAGCGCTTAATTTTGCTAACGAAGGTAAAATTGTTTTAGTAGTATCACCAGAAGCTGAAGCTCAAGTACTTGAAGCGTTACATCAACATACTTTAGGTAAAGACGCTTGTACTATCGGTGAAGTGACAACGGATAACTATATTCGTTTAACTGGGATTTTCGGTACGAGTCGCATTCTTGATTTACCTTATAACGAGCCTTTGCCTCGTATTTGCTAAGCACTTCTTCCCCCACTTATAAATAAAAATTATGGCTGAATTTATAAGTGGGATAAGTTATCTATCTGTTACAAAAACTTTGTTATAACGCAAATTTCCTTCATTTATCTGAATACTGACTCTTTGATAAAAAAATTATTGGAGTAACATGTTCGGCCAGTCCTACTGCGTGGAGAGGGTCTCTCGTAGAGGTAAGCTCTAGGAAAAAACATGTCTTGGTCAGAATTTAAATCTCAATACCTGATCCGTTTTTGGAAGCCTCTTCCAGCTGTTATTGCGGCAGGTATCTTATCAACTTACTACTTTGGTTTAACCGGCACTTTTTGGGCTGTCACGGGGGAATTTACTCGTTGGGGCGGCCACGTAATGCAATGGTTTGGTGCTCATCCTGAAGAATGGGGTTATTTTAAAATTATCGGCCTTGAAGGTACGCCATTAACGCGTATTGATGGTGTGATGATTATCGGGATGTTTGGAGGTTGTATTATGGCTGCTCTTTGGGCCAACAACGTCAAACTTCGCCATCCTCAACATAAAATTCGTATTCTTCAAGCTGTGCTTGGCGGGATCATTGCTGGTTTTGGTGCTCGTCTAGCAATGGGATGTAACCTTGCGGCTTTCTTTACGGGTATTCCTCAGTTCTCTTTACATGCTTGGTTTTTTGCGGTTGCAACGGCAATCGGTTCTTATTTTGGTGCCAAGCTTTCATTGATGCCACTGTTTCGTATTCCCGTAAAACTACAAAAGGTCAGTCAAGCTTCACCGATTACTCAAGATAAACAACGTGCAAAACGTCGCTTTAGATTGGGAATGGTTATCTTTTTTGCCATGATTGCGTGGTCTTTAATTATTCTTTTTGATTCACCAAAACTAGGCTTTGCTATGTTAGGCGGTATTGGTTTTGGTATTTTAATCGAACGAGCGCAAATCTGTTTTACTTCTGCTTTCCGTGATTTATGGATAACGGGCAGAACCCATATGGCAAAAGCGATTATTATTGGTATGGCAGTGAGCGCGATTGGGATCTTCAGCTATGTCCAATTAGGTGCTGCGCCTAAAATTATGTGGGCAGGGCCGAATGCTGTCATTGGTGGCTTACTCTTTGGTTTCGGTATTGTACTTGCTGGTGGATGTGAAACTGGCTGGATGTATCGTGCAGTGGAAGGTCAAATTCACTTTTGGTGGGTTGGATTGGGTAACGTTATCGGTTCTACATTATTAGCTTACTACTGGGATGATTTTGCCTCAGTGATCGCAACGGATTATGACAAGATTAATTTACTTGATACCTTTGGCCCTGTGGGGGGATTAGGTGTGACGTATCTAATGCTTGGTGTGTCATTTGTGTTATTACTTTGGTGGGAAAAACATTTTTTCCGTAAAAAAGCCCAACAAGCACAATCTATTTCAACGCAGATTAATAAGGAAATCGCATGAGCCAGAAAGACACTATTATTCCTGATTATCGTCTAGATATGGTCGGTGAACCTTGTCCTTATCCTGCGGTGGCAACACTTGAAGCCATGCCATCACTGAAAAAAGGCGAAATATTAGAAGTGGTGAGTGATTGCCCTCAATCAATCAACAATATTCCGCTTGATGCTAAAAATTACGGATATACCGTATTAGATATTCAACAAGATGGTCCGACGATCCGTTATTTAATTCAAAAATAATTTCAGATTATTTTGTTGAAAGACTAGCAATAGAAGCAGCAAGTGCATCAATAAAAGGTGGCTTGCTGTTTTTATTTCTAAGGTTTTAACACTGGTGTAATGAGTTGTATCGCTTGCTGAATCCGTAGATCAAAATTTGATTTTGGTGTCGGTGGAACGATCCCTAATGCAATTTGTCGTAAAGGCTCTGCGATCACCATGGCTAATAAAAGATCACTTAATGTAGCGTAGTCGTAAGATCTGATTATTCCGTTTTTTTCTTGTTGCTGTAACCACTGCGTGAGTAAACTGCGTCCTCTTAATATCCCACTGCGTTGATATTTTTCCATAAGCACTTCACGGCTAGGAAAATCCTCTTGTAATAACTTATATAAACCGACGGCTTTATGATTAAGTACCGTTTGAACAATGCTGTTTAAATGTTGTGATAACAACAGGATAAATTCATCAAAATCAGTGGCCTTATCATGAAAAATAGCGACGAAACTGTCTGTCCATGACAACACAATTTGTTCCACTAAATCTTCTTTATCTTTGGTAAAACGATAAATCGTTTTTTTGGCAATGCTTGCTTGTTTTGCAATTGCATCAATGGTTGTTGCGTTGTAACCCTGCTCCAAAAGCAAACTTATGGTCGCTTCATATATTTCTTGGCGGATCTCTTCTTGAGGGCGGGCAGGGCGTCCTCGTTTTTGATTAATTTTGCTATCTGTCATTTTTTAGCCTCTTTTTTAGTTGATTTTATCACTCTATAGGGATAAAACAATTAGGAAACTAATCCTGTTTCCTAATTTATCGGAGTTGAAAAAATGAAAAAACAAACATTATATTTACCTTGGGCTTTAAATGACATTAACGAGCTTTTATCACCCGCACCATTACGCTTAGAAATGGGAATTGAAAGGGATGAAGTAGGGCATTTAACAGTCGTAGTACGTACCGATTTGCATGGTTGTAAAGGTAAGATGCTAGAGTGGTGGTTTACCTTTTTTGAAACATCACAACATATTCGCTGGTGGCATCCTCATGATCATGTTGCTCACAATGGTTGGGATGATAAATGGATAAAAGGAAAGAGTTATATCGGTGCATCAATTAAGGCAGTTGAATCCTTGGGGGATATTCCACCTGTTGGAGCACAACTTAAATTCCATGATGCGAAAGATTTTTTTGATAACACATTATTAGAAGAAGCCTATAAAACAGGGGCATTATCAGGTGCTGTATGTGCCACTATTGGTTTTGGCTCTGATGTGAAAATTGATGAAAATAGTGATCCTACCGACGGTAAAATGGTGCATTTAACGCGAGATACGGATTGGGGATGTGTATTAAGAAGCCGTTTTTATTTAGGTCACTCATTAGAAAATCCAGCAGTGGAATTATCGGATGAGATAGCTTTTGGGTTATTGCAGCACTGTTATAACGAGTTTACTTATCTTTCTCGTTTCTTGCCGTCATTGTATTACGGTGAGCATGCGAATGGGGAGAAGGGCGCATTGCCTTGGTAATAAATACTCGTCATACTTCAAGTTGTAGCGTTGTTGACTGTGTTCATTCGCACTAGTCACAAACAATACTCGTCATACTTCAAGTTGTAGCGTTGTTGACGGCATTCACTCGCACTAGTCACATACTATTGTATGCTCCTAGCGACTCGTTCATTTGTCGCCTAGCTACATCTTGAATTATTTAGAGTATTCAATAGGATATAAAGAGTAAAAGAGTAAAAGAGTAAAAGAGTAAAAGAGTAAAAGAGTAAAAGAGTCAATGAATGAGTAGAAGAGTATTGCGGGCAGATCAGCGGGATGGCTGATCTGCTTGTTGCGTTTTATTCGTAGGTTACTCTGCTTCGCCGCCGAGGACTTCGGTGACGCGTTCAATTAGGGCGCTTAATTCACCGGTCATTAAAACAAAGTCGGCATCAAAACGTTGGGCAAAATCGGCTTTATCGATATCATCATTTTGCTCACGTAAAGTCTCACTGAATTTAATGCGTTTGATAGAGCCATCATCACATAGCATAAATTGAAGGCGATCTTCCCAATCTACAGAAAGTTTGGTGACAAATTTGCCTGCTTCAATATGTGTCGCAATTTCATCAGAGACTAATTCTTGTTTCTTACAACGAATAACACCGCCTTCTTCTAGTACGGCTTTTAGCTCTGCTTCATCCATTAAGGTAAAACCGGCTGGAAGTTCTCCAGAGCGTACCCACTCAGTCATTTTTAATTCAACAGATTCATTAAAGTTCAGAGGAACAACAGGTAATGAACCTAAGGTTTTGCGTAACAAAGCTAAGTTATCTTCAGCTCGTTTTGCACTACCTGAATCAACAATGACTAATTGTTTTTCTAAATCTAACCAAATAAAAGTTTGTGAGAATTTGCTAAAAGCACGAGGAAGTAATGTGTGAACTACTTCATCTTTTAGGGTCGCTTTTTCTGTTTTTTTCAGTTTGCGCCCTTGTTCACCTTCAAGTTTTTCAACTTTGTCTTGTAAGGCGTTTTTAATCACTGTTGCAGGTAAGATTTTGTCTTCTTTTCGTGCACATATCATCACTTGCTTACCAGCAACATGAATAAGTGCTTCACCACGATCGCCCATAGGCGAAACCCAACCTGTTCTGGTCATATCTTGGCTACTGCAAGGTGTGAATGCCAATGAAGCAAGCTGTTGTTCTAACTCATCCATTGACAGTGCTATCTCTTTATTTAAGCGATAGACCAAAATATTTTTAAACCACAGCATCTGACATTCCCCTTAATCATTATTTACCGCATTATGATACTGAATGTTTAGGGTATCTAAAAGGTAATATCCCTTAAAAGAAAATATCCATAATGTTATTTAATAAAAAAGAAAAAAAAGCTGAAACGAATAATTAGTAAATCTACTCTATGATAATGAGTTTTATTCTTATTTATATTGAATTAACGAAGAATATTAATACTGAAATAACGAGATTTTTAGTACAAGCTCTTATGTGACAATAATCACATAATTTTATTTTTTAGCCATTTTTTGTTTACAATATGAAATCATTTTCAGATTTATCCCTGCATTAATTTACAAAACAAAAATCTTCCTGACGAACTCATGTGATAATTGTCACAAAAACAGGAAAATATAAAGAGTGATTTTTCACAAACATCTAGGTGATCTACATCACAAAATTGAATATTTGTTTTTTAAATATTGTCAAAATAGCACAATTGGGCTTTTTATATTAACCATGGTTATAGTTTAGAATTTGTAATGTTTTCTTGTGTTTCTTTGTTACTTGTACGTATTGATTAGATATTGTGATTGAATGGTATTCTTGTGCTTCTCTTTTTAATATTTGTAGTTAATTATTCTTTTTTTGAGTGAGTGTTACTCGTTACCACCAGTTAAATTGTATTTAAATGTGATTTTGCTTTTATTTAAATAAGAAATAAATATAAAGATAAAAAATTATTAATTAGGGATAACAATATTTAAATCTTTAGTGTTATTTATTTAGTGGTTAAAATTAATACTTCCTTTTAAATATATTAAATAGGGGGATAAATTTTTTATTAGCAAAAAAAATAGTCTTGTAACAAAATGAAATCTAAAAGAAAAATCAAAAAATGTTATTTTAAAAAAGTTGATTTAGTTCAAAAAACACGTATCTTTACCTTTAATTGTGATACCTATCACTTAGGTATGTAACCGTGAAATTGCATGTTGGTGTAATTGTGGGCTACATCACGAAAGAAGGGCTTTTTTTTGAGTAACATGCCAACGAAAACTCAACGACCTATTTCTTTTCCTAACAGAAATAAAAGCAATGCCCTTATTTAAATATAATGAGGATATTATTTTTGTGTCTTATTGGTGATTACGTCTGTGTCAAGGAAATTAAAACCTTTAAGAAAATTTTGTAGAGTCATAATTAGTAGCTATAAAAATTATCAATTGTGAGAGCGATTTTCTTTTTCGAAATTCGTGGCAGAGATCTTTTGTCTGAATCTCAGGTCAACTATATACGGCGGTATTATTTTTGACCTTAAAGGAAATCATAAAACTATAGAAAATAGATGGGTATTTTAATCATGAAAAGCTTGAAGCCTCTAGCAGCACTGGTTGGTTTGTTGGTTCTTTCTGGATCTGCAAACGCAGTAAACGTGTATAACGATAAAGGTACACGTTTTGATGTAAACGGTCAGTTCCGTTTAAAAACACAAGTGACTAGCCAAAATCATGAAATGAAAATGACGGATGATGGTAGCCGTATTGGTTTCTTTGGTTCACACGAACTGACTAACGATATCAAAGTATTTGGTAAATTAGAGTGGGGTTCAGACACTCAAAAAACTAACAGTGACAACCCTAAATCAAACTTTGAAATGTACAACCGTGTAGGTTATGTCGGTTTCTCTCATCGTGATTATGGTCAAATTCAGTTTGGTCGTACTTATATTCCGATCGACTGGGTGAAAAAATCAAGCTACGGCTATGGTAACACTGGTGTATTCTACTTCAGCGATGTATTAGGTCGTTCAGTGGGTTATTCTGGTGGTGAAACGAGCGTTAATGGTAAATATGTAAATACTAACGGTGTTGGTAAAAACAACTTCATGACCCGTTTACCTCAAACTATCTTCATTGAAACTAATCGTTACGAAGGTTTCAAATTAGCGGGTACAGTGACAGGTAAAACTGGTGATGATGGTCGCCGTGTTGCAGGTGATATTACACGAGCTTATTCATTAGTTGGTTTCTATAAATCAACCTTCGGCTTAGAATTTGATGCGGGTTATTCTGCAGCTAAAGGTGAGGCAAACAATTCAGGTCCAAATAAGGACAAAACACCAGAAAACAGTATTTTAGCTTTTGGTGCGGAATACTTCTTCCCAGGTCGTGAATTTTCTATTGGTTTAGACTACGGTCAATCTCGTGGTAAAAACCCAGGCTTAGCGCTTTATGAAAATCAATATAACAGCCCACGTGGTTGGAACTCAGTTAAAGGCGACTGGAAAGCTGACTTATACGGTGTTGGTGTGAAATGGCACTGGGATCGTATCGAAAGTGGTATGTATGCGGGTTACTACCTGCGTGATGGTGATGCAAACACGTTCAACTACAAAAAAGAAACCTATACTGTGGGTGTAGATAAACGTTTTGCAGTATCTAAATATAACAACTTACGTTTATTCGCTGAAATGGCATACGATGATGCTCGTAGCGATAACGTGAAGTATGAAGATAAAAAACAATATATCTTCGAAACAGGTATGCGTCTGTACTTCTAGTCCTTTCAAAGAGACTGTTTGACAGAAGTAACGAAAGGAGAGCCATTTTGCTCTCCTGTTAACCAATATATAAGGGGTGTGTAATGGTTAAGAATGTGTTGAAAATTTCAACATTAGCAATGTTTGTCGCATTCAACGTGAATGCTGCGACAGTCGATCTTCGTATTATGGAGACGTCTGATGTTCACAGTAACTTAATCGACTTTGACTACTTCAAAGACAAACCAACAGAACAGTTTGGTTATGTCCGTACTGCTAATTTAATTAAAGCAGCAAAAGCTGAAGCAACCAATGCGATTTTAGTTGATAACGGCGACTTGATCCAAGGTAGCCCACTGGCTGATTACCAAGCAGCTAAAGGCTTAGAAAAAGGCGAATCTCATCCAGCTCACCAGCTGATGAACACCATGGGCTACACAGTCGGTAACTTTGGTAACCATGAATTTAACTATGGTTTAGATTACCTGAAAAAAGCCATTGCTGGTGCTAAATTCCCTTACATCAACGCCAACGTGATGGATGCGAAAACAGGCAAAAACTATTTCACACCTTATATCATTGTTGATACACCAGTAAAAGATCGTGATGGTAAAGAACACACTATCAAGATTGGTTATATCGGCTTCGTACCACCACAGATCTTAATCTGGGATAAAGCCAATCTGGATGGTAAGGTCGTTGTAAATGATATTACAGAAACAGCGAAAAAATTCGTCCCTCAAATGAAAAAAGAGGGTGCTGACCTGATTGTGGCTATTCCTCACTCTGGTTTTGCGTCAGAGCCGTACAAAGCAATGGCTGAAAACTCTGTTTATTATTTAAGTGAAGTTGAAGGCATCAATGCAATCATGTTTGGTCACGCTCATGGCGTATTCCCAAGCAAAGAATTTGAAGGTATTAAAGGCGTAGATACAGCGAAAGGTACTGTAAACGGTGTTCCTGCTGTTATGCCTGGCCAATGGGGTGATCACTTAGGTGTTGTTGATATGGTTATCAATAACGACAGCGGTAAATGGGTGATGACTGAAGCAACAGGTGAAGCGCGTCCTATCTTTGATAAAGCAAACAAAAAAGCATTAGTTGAACGTGATGCTGAATTAGCTCAAATCATTGAAAAAGCACACCAAGGTACCCGTGACTTTGTGGGTAAACACATTGGTAAAGCTTCTGCCAACATGTACAGCTTCTTAGCATTAGTACAAAGCGATCCAACTGTACAAATCGTTAATGATGCACAAGTTGATTACACCAAACACTTTATTCAAGGTGATCCGAACTTAGACGGTTTACCAGTATTAGGTGCAGCAGCACCATTTAAAGCGGGTGGTCGTAAAAATGCACCAGCAGACTTCGTAGAAGTTGAAAAAGGTGACTTAACATTCCGTAACGCTGCAGACTTATATCTGTATCCAAACACATTAGTGGTTGTTAAAGCGACCGGTGCGGATGTTGTTGAATGGTTAGAATGTTCAGCGGGTATGTGGAACCAAGTTGATCCTAACTCAACTAAACCACAAGAACTGATCAACTGGGATGGTTTCCGTACTTATAACTTCGACACCATTAGTGGTGTGAACTATAAAGTTGACTTAACTCAACCAGCTAAATATGACGTTGATTGCCAAGTCGTTAATAAAGATGCGAATCGTATCAAAGAAGTGACTTACGAAGGCAAACCAATCGATCCTAAAGCAACATTCCTGATCGCAACAAATAACTACCGTGGATACGGCGGTAAGTTCGCTGGTACAGGTGAAGCGAATATTGCGTTTGCATCTCCAGATGAAAACCGTGCAATCTTAGCTTCTTACATTGCTAAACAAACTAAAGAAAAAGGTGAAGTTGCGACTAAAGCCGCTAACAACTGGTCATTCTTACCTATTAAGACTGATAAAGCGTTAGATGTCCGTTTTGAAACTTCACCAAGTGAAAAAGCTGCTGCATTTATTAAAGATTTCGCTCAATATCCAATGACCTTCGTGGAAAATGATGAAATTGGTTTTGCAATTTACAAAATCGATTTAACTGAGAAGAAATAAGTAATTAAACCTGCCCGTTCAGGGCAGGTTTTTTCTTACCTTTTTGAACCAAAAGAGTGGTGTTATGACTCTTTAAGGGGATTTTATGCGCTTTATGAAGCTATTGCCTGCTGCTTTTGCGTTAGTGTTAGCAGGATGTGCAACGCAAGCACCTGAAATTACAGAACCATTAAAACCTCAAGCTAAATTAGTTGAAGGCGTATCTTGTATTTTACCTGATGCTCCAACGGCACCTTACGACTACATTGCTTCTAATGATCGCTATGGTCAAAACAGCACAGCATCAACAGATTACTTTAAGTTAGCGATTAACTACTCACCGGCTTTTTGTGATTATAAAAGTAATAATATTAAACGTTTAAATAACGATAATGAAAAAGATCGTGCAAAACGTGAGTACGATAAATTTGAAATCCAATGCTTCTCAGATAATAAATTTGGTTGGATTGTTCATGGGCTGTGGGCTGAAACCTGTGATGGTAAATCATGGGAAGACTGCCGTGATTGGAAAGACATACGCAAGCATCCTCGTTTATGTAAAGGCGATTTACCACCTTTAGAATACTCTGCTATCAAACCTTATCTGTGTGATTCTCCGGGTATCGATCTGTTACAAGGCGAATGGGAAAAACATGGTGTTTGTGCGTTTGATACACCAGATGCATTCTTTGGTAAACAAAAAGAGTTGTATGAAGCGTTAGTATTACCAGAAGGCCGTCCTTCAAATAGTGCATTGATTAAGTTCTTAAAAGAACACAATCCATCACTGAAGGATAAAGAAATTCAAATTAATCGAGATGAATTCTATATCTGTTATAGCAAAGATTTCGAAGTAATTGATTGTCCGAAACGTGAATTTTGATCTTAGGGATAAATTTTAAATGAACCATAAATATAAACTCGTTGCACTTGCTGTAAGCTCAGTCTTATTAGCAGGTTGTGCAAAGAACTACGACGAAGCTAATGTTGTTGATGTGCGTGTTATCGCAATGAACGACTTCCACGGTGCGCTAAAAGCGCCAGGTCCAAACAAACCTGGTGGCATTGAGCATATGGCTACGTTAATTAAAGAAATGAAGAAAGATAACCCGAACAACATCGTTGTTGCGGCGGGTGATATGGTTGGTGCAAGCCCACTGTTATCTTCAATGTTCCATGATGAGCCTTCAATTGAAGCATTATCATTAGCAGGCTTAGAAGCAACTTCTGTGGGTAACCATGAATTTGATAAAGGCATGGGCGAATTACTGCGTAAACAAAACGGTGGTTGCCACCCAGTAACGGGGTGCCAAGGCCCAACTGAGTTTAAAGGCGCAGATTTCCAATACTTAGCAGCTAACGTTATTGTTAACGAAACTGGCAAAACATTATTCCCAGAATACGTTATTAAAGAATTCAACGGTATTCCTGTTGCATTCATCGGTTTAACTTTAGAAGGTACTGCGGCTATCGTAACACCTAAAGGAACCGAAGGTTTAAGCTTCCACAATGAAGCAAAAACAATTAACGCATTAGTGCCTCAGTTAAAAGCAAAAGGCGTTCAAGCAATTGGTGTTCTGATCCACGAAGGTGCTGCACAGCGTCGTGATGGTGGTCCAGTTAATATCAACGCATGTAATGGTATTACAGGTAAAGTTCTGGGTGTTGTTGAGCAATTAGATCCAGCTATCGACTTCGTTGTTACTGGTCATACTCACCAAGCTTACAACTGTACTATCAACGGTAAATCAGTGACATCGGCACAGTCTAATGGTGCAATGTTAACGCGTATCGACCTGAAATTAGATAAAACAACGAAAGATGTTGTTGATATCGAAGCTCGTAACATTTGGGTTGATAACCGTAAATACGAAAAAGATCCAGCAGTCACTAAACTGTTAGAAGCTTACGAAAAAATTGCTACCCCATTAGCTAACCGCATTATCGGTAAGTTAGAAGGCAATTTAACTAAGCAAACTAACGATGCGGGTGAATCTGCACTGGGTCAAGTGATTGCTGATGCACATTTATATACAGCTAAACCAAAAGATATGGGTGGCGCACAAATCGCGTTTATGAATAGCGGTGGTATTCGTGCTGATATGACCGGTGGTGATGTTTCTTATAACGCAATCTACACTGTACAGCCATTCTCTAACGTACTGTTAACTCAAACATTAACGGGTGAGCAAATCAAACGCCTGTTAGAACAACAGTGGGATCGTTCACGTCCACAAGTGTTAGCGATTTCAGGTAACTTCCAGTACACATGGGATAGCAAAGCATCTAATGGTAACCGTGTTATTGTTGAATCAATGAAAATTGACGGTAAACCAGTGGATATGAAAGCATCTTACCGTGTTGTGGCTAACGAATACTTAGCAACAGGTGGTAGTAACTTCTCTGTACTGAAAGAAGGTAAAGATCCAGTTTACAGCGTGCCAGATGTTGATGCAGTCGTGAAATACTTTGCTGAGCAGTCTCCAATTGCTCAACCAAAAGCGAATAACATCACACGTAAATAACGTATTTTCATACGCCTTGTGAAAATCGCACCTTTTACTTTGGTAAGGGGTGCGTAAATAAATAAAGAGAGCAAAGTGTTGAACACAAAGGGTCCATCCCTACCTTTGTATTCATTGCGCACTTTGCTCTTTTTTTATGGAATTTTTAGAGTGATGGTATAAGGCTGCCATTCTTGCTTTGTGGGCATATAATAAAAAAAAGCCCACAGTGGCTGTGGGCAAGGAATGAAAGTAAAAAAAGAGGGCATTATTTAGGGTCTTTTGTCAGATGTCTGTTCTAACACTTATTTGAAGATTTTAAAGCGTGAATCATCTTCCATATAATTCTTCTCACCAGCCTCTTGTTCAATTGAACCAAAGACCATTTGAGCTCTTAATTTCCATGTTTTTGGCAGATCCCAAGTTGCATGGACTTCGTCATCAATAATTGGGTTGTAGTGTTGTAATGAAGCACCTACGTTCTCTGCTGCTAATGCTGTCCAAACAGAAAGTTGTGCCATACCACTTGCTTGCTCTGACCATACAGGGAAGTTCTCAGCATACAGTGGGAACTGCTCTTGCAGACCTTTTACGATATCAGTATCTTCGAAATACAAAATCGAACCAGCACCTGCGGCGAAGCTATTAATTTTTGCTTCAGTTGCACTGAATGCTTCTGCGGGTACTAATTTTTTCAGGGTATTTTTAACGATATCCCACAGTTTTTGATGTTGTTCACCAAACAGAACAACCACACGAGATGTTTGTGAGTTAAATGCAGTTGGACTCTCTTTAACCGCTTCTTTGATAATCGCCGTGACTCTGTCTTCGCTAATTGGAAGTTGATTACCTAAATGATAAATTGTTCTACGTTTTTTCATTAAATCAGTAAATGCGTTAGACATGATGTCTCCTTGATAAATTTAAGCGCTTAAAGCGTGTCTTAGCTTGGGCTAATCTATGGACATACTATAGGGGCTATTGGTGATTTATTGATATATAAAAAATTTAATCAGTTACGTCAAAATATTCGACCTAGTTTTTAACTGCTTGATTTAGATTCTGTTTATCTTCATATCTAAACTCAGGAGCAAGCTGGCTAATACCTAATCCACCGGCTTTCTTCACTTTGATCTGTACCGGAATGCGTTCTTTCATGGCTTCTACGTGACTAATCACACCAATAATTTTGCCAGAAGCATTAAGACTATCGAGTGCATCTAATGCGATATCTAGCGTATCAGGATCGAGTGTGCCAAAACCTTCATCTAGAAATAGTGACTCAATCTGTGTCTTATTACTGACCAAATCAGAAAGTGCGAGAGCGAGCGATAAACTGACTAAGAAACTTTCTCCTCCAGAG
Source organism: Proteus genomosp. 4 str. ATCC 51469 (assembly GCF_003144375.1). Lineage (NCBI taxonomy): Bacteria > Pseudomonadati > Pseudomonadota > Gammaproteobacteria > Enterobacterales > Morganellaceae > Proteus > Proteus genomosp. 4. The sequence goes on along the minus strand of NZ_PENV01000003.1, from coordinate 230,322 downwards.
AGAGTACGTGTATCTCGCAACGCATCTGCTTGCCATGTGTCTGCAATTTGTAGTTCAAGGCTTGCAGGTGTTTTACGTTGTAAGAAATAACGTCCATGTAGTTTTTCTAAACGGCGGTTGGCTAAATAAATCAAATGATCGAGCGTTAATCCTTGAGCAAAACGGCTAAATTTATCCCCTGAAGCAGAGCCCACCAATTCGTTTAAATAACTCCAATCATCAAATTGAGCTTGCTGTTTAGCAATATGGGTCAATAGACTTTGTTGCTCTTTGCGTTTTTCTTCATCAGTGCGTAGTTGCTCTTGGATGCGAAATTTTGTCTCTTGTAAGTGAGTTATTTGTGTTTCTAACAGCAATAATTGAGCATTAATTTGTTCGATGTTTTGCTGTGTTGCCAATAATGGCTGTTGTGACAAATGTTGTTGATATGTCTTTTCTTGTGTATCTAAACGTGTTTTTTCTTGCAGTAGCTTATCAAGCCGTTGTTTTTGTTGTTCTTGTAAACGGTTTCTTTCTTCGACTGATAACAAGGATGCTAAAAATGCATTTTCGTCAGCAAAGGGGCTATTTTTTAACGTATTGTGATATTGCTCAATAATGCTTTGTGAAAGTGTATGAAGCCGTTGTAACGATTTTTCATTTTCCTGATATTGACCAATAAGTTGATTTAGACGAACTTCAAGTTGGTTTTTTTCTTCGCTATATTGCTCAATTTGTTTTTGTAATAACTGACTTTTTTGTTCTAATTCATTACGCGCATCTTCTGTGGTTTGTGTGCCGAATAAAGCTTGGCGTTGTGCTTTCAACTGTTCTTGTTGTTGATGTAGTTGTTTAAAGTGGATTAAAACAAGCTCAAGTTCTTTTTGAGTTTCAGCTAAATAGCGTTTTCTCTCTTCTTGCGTTAATGACAATTCACGAATTATTTGCAGTAATTCCTGATGTGCTTTTAATGTCGATTGATATTGTTGACTCTCCATTTTACGCGCATTAAGCCATTCAATTTTATCTTCAAATATCTGTAATTCATAACCTTGTTGTTTAACAAGTGATTGAATATCTTGCGCCAACTGGGTTTGTTGTTGAAGATATTGCGCTGTTTGTTGTTGTTTATTGGAAACTTCTTTTTGCTGCTGAGTTAATTCATTTTGTTGATGAAGAATGGCTTGCTGTTGCTGATAAAATTGTTCTTTGGTATCAGATAACAGTTTGTATTCTTGCTGAAGTTTTGCTTCTAATGCTTGGTAATTTACTCGTTTTTGCGTCAGTAAATTATCTTCTTTTTCAAGCTTGGCATCTAATTGAGTTAAAGTATCTTCTTTGCAGTCAACATCAGGCAATGCGTGTGTTTGGGCTAAGATTTGCCATTGTTGTTTTAATGTCGTTATATCTTGGGTGAGTTGTTCACTATCTTCATTGAGTTTTTTGTTTTGAGCTTGATAGTTAGCACATTGTGTTTTTTGTTCCACTAACTCTATTGTTAATGCATGAACTTGTTGCGTTAAAAGATCTAATCGTGTTTTTGTTTCGTCTGGTTTAATTTCCTTATATTTTTCAATATAAGGATGTTCCGTTGAACCACAAACAGGACATGGGGTGTCTTTAACTAAACGTTGTCTCTCTTCTTCATATTCTGCTAACTTTCGTATTAAAAGATAATTATCATTCAAATCTTTAAGATGCTGTTCTTTCTCTTTTAAAACAATGTCATTTTTGTGAATACTCTCAGTCAACATAACTATTTTTTGCTGATTATCTGACTGAGTTTTTTGGTACTGATGTTCTGTTTTTATCGCTCGTTGTAATTGAGCTTGTAATCCCATCAGTTTAGCAAGGGCATTTCTTTGTTGTGATATTTGCTGTAAACGAGAAGGGATAGCTGTAATGGCATCAGCTTTATTTTGTTGCTCAAGTTGTGTTTCCAACTCCTTTAATTGCTGTTGCTGTAAATTAAGGCTGTGCTGTTGTTGCTCTAGCGCTTTAGTTGCTTTTTCTAAGCCGAGTTTGAGAGTGTGTTCTTTTTCTTGCTCTGTTTTTTCACTCTTTTTGCTAACAAAATATTTTTCTGTGATTTCATCATATTGCTCAAAATAGCGTTGCCATAAAGGTAGATTTTCAGCAAGTTGAGCATAAGCCGTATGTTGGCTTAAATAATCATTTAATTCACTGGCTTGTTTTTGTGATGTTGTTAGTTGGTGTGCTGTTGATTGGATTTTTTCCAGATATTCTGATTGTGTTTTTTCGAATGCACTTTTTTGTTGTGTTTTTGCTGAAATATCTTGTTGTAGCAAGGCTAATTGATTATCTAATGGCGCCACTTTTTCACGAATAAGTTGTAATATTTGCTGTTTCTTCTCATCGTGTTGTTTAAATGTGTTACGTGCTTCGGTTAAATGCTGATTAATTGGTTGGCTTTGTTGTTCAATAAGCTGTTTTTCGGCTTTTAATGCTGAGAGTTGTGACTCAATATAGGCTTGTTCTTTTAATAGGCGATTTTTTTCATCATAAATCGGGCGAATTTTTTCTGCAGGTTCACTATTTTCAAGACGTTGAATATCAGGTTTTGCAGCCACTAATGCTTCTTGTGCTAAATTAACCTCAGTTTGCGCTAATATTTTGTTTTTATTGAGTTCAATCTCTTTTTCTTGCCACTGTTTTGCTACTTGATATTCCTGTTGTTCTTTTTGTAAGAGGCTTTCTTTAGCAAAAAGATCTGTTTGTTCCGTTAATAAAGCTTGGCGGGCATTTTCATCTAATAATGCCATCATTTCAGCCTGTTGCTTGAGTGTTTTTAACGTTTGTTCTTCTTCTCGCCAATGTTTAAAGATTGATTGGGAAATATGACGATAAATATCTGTACCAGTGAGTTCTTCGAGTAACTCCGCGCGAGATTTATCATCTGCATTAAGAAATGCTGCAAATTGTCCTTGTGAAAGCAACATTGATTTAGTAAATCGGTCAAAATCCAGCCCTGTAATATTAATGATCATCTCTTTTACTTGGCTGATCTTGCTCGCTAATATTTTGTCTTCCCCCCCAGTGATATTTATTTTGACGAGTTCAGCTTGTGGTGCCTGAAGATTGCCATCTTCTTTATAATTAGCACGGCGTTGTTCCCAAAAAGCACGATAAGCGACACCTTTGACTTCAAATTCAACTTCAGCTAAACATTCTGCGGTATGGCGCGTCATTAATTCATTTTGAGATTGTGTTACTTTATCTAATCGAGGGGTTCTATGATAAAGCGCTAAACTAATGGCATCTAACAGGGTGGTTTTTCCTGCACCAGTAGGGCCTGTAATCGCAAACAATCCATTGCTAACAAAAGGCTCTTGGTTAAAGTTGATTTTCCATTCACCTTTTAAGGAGTTAATATTTTTAAAGCGCAGACTTAAGATTTTCATTTTACTTCGTTATCCTCTTGTTCTGCCATTTCAACTGCTTGTTTAAACAATGTGGTTAATCGCGTTTTAGTTTCTTCTGAATCAAACTCATGTTGTTCTAAACGTCTTTCAAAAACATCATAGACCGTTAATTCTGTCAGTGTTTCTTTCTCATTTTGAGTGAGCACTTGGCGTTGTTTTCTAGATCTTCTTAATAAAACCACATCAAAAAGTGGGTCGTTAGTTAGCTCTTGAATACGAGTTTGTATATCACTGAGATAATCTTGTGTAGAAACTTCAATATCCAACCAGATAGTCGTCTCTGTTTCAGCATATTGGTTTTTAAAATTTTCAAGCTGTGTGGCTATTTCTTTTAATGATCCTGCAATTGTACGCAATAGCTGGAATTCGGGGATAGGGAGTAGCGTAAGCTCAGCTAATTTATCTTGCTCAAAATCGATAAGGCAGACACTTTTTTGTTGTCCACTCTCATCAAAACTTAAAGGAATTGGTGAACCACTGTAACGAATATGTCCTGATTTATTCACCACTTGAGGGCGATGAATATGGCCAAGAGCAATATAATCAAATTCAGGAAATAGGGTTGCAGAGAAGGCTTCTAAAGTGCCGATATATATCTCACGTACAGAATCGCTCACACTTGCGCCAATCGTTGTCAGATGGCCTGTCGCAATAATAGGGATCTTGGCGTTCAATTGTTCACGTAAATCGAGAGCTACTTGATATTGAACTTGATAATAATCAGCAATCGCTTCTTTTAGCGCGTTTTGTTTTTCAGCACCGGATTGCCCACTTCGGCTAGTTATCATATCTCTAGGACGTAGATAGGGGATCGCACACAGTAATGCTCCTGGCGAGTTATCTTTTTGACGAAGAATTAACGGTGCTTGCGGCGTTTCGGTATGAACACTGGCAATAACAGTGGTATTTAAACATGCCAATAGTGATTTAGATTCATTGAGTGTTGCGACAGAATCGTGATTGCCACCTAAAATAACTAATTGGCATTGTGTGTCCCTCATTGCAACAACAAAGCGATTATACAGCTCTCTGGCATAACTTGGGGGCGAGCCAGTATCAAATATATCACCAGCAACAATTAGGGCATCCACTTGATGAACCTTAATTTGTACTAATAACCAATCAAGAAATTGTTGATGTTCTTGTGCGCGGGTTTTAGTAAAAAAATATTGCCCTAAATGCCAGTCTGATGTGTGAATAATCCGCATTGCTATCCCTCTTTTTTATTTGCTCAGAGTATAGCGCACCTTGCTTTTTTAGTGAAAACTCAGCAGTAAGCCTTTTTTTGAGTGATTTTTCACCAAAAAATGATTTATTTACCTTAACAACACCATGGTATTTCAGTAATGTTAAGGTTAGTCATAAATCTGTCATAAAACTGCATCATAATCATTTTGACCCTCTATATACATTACACAGGATAGAGTATGACAAGGCGTATTCTTGTTGTTGAAGATGAAACCGCAATTCGAGAGATGATCTGTTTTGTTTTAGAACAAAATGGTTTTCAATCAATTGAAGCAGAAGATTATGATTCTGCATTGAGTTTTCTTATCGATCCTTACCCTGATCTGGTTTTATTAGATTGGATGATCCCCGGAGGCTCCGGTTTACAGGTAATAAAACAGATGAAGCGAGAGAGTAATACTCGTGACATTCCTATTATTATGTTAACGGCAAAAGGGGAAGAAGAAGATAAAGTCCAAGGCTTAGAAACGGGAGCTGATGATTATGTTATCAAGCCCTTTTCACCTAAAGAGCTTGTTGCCCGTGTGAAGGCAATTTTACGGCGTTTATCACCGATGTCAGCGGAAGATATCATTGAATTCAATGGATTATCGCTTGATCCTGTTTCTCATCGAGTAACGAGTCAAGATAAACCGATTGATATGGGGCCTACCGAATTTAAACTCCTGCACTTTTTTATGACTCATCCTGAACGCGTATATAGCAGAGAACAACTGCTAAACTATGTTTGGGGAACGAATGTTTATGTCGAAGACCGTACCGTGGATGTGCATATTCGTCGTTTACGTAAAGCCATTGAAGAAGATGGTCATGACCGAATGATACAAACAGTACGTGGAACGGGATATCGCTTCTCTGCCCGTTTCTAAGTCAATATGGGAGTAATCGTCAGGTGTTAGAACGACTATCATGGAAAGCCCTCGTCTGGGGGCTATGTCTATTTTGCTTACCTGCCTTTGTATTATCGCTTTTTATTGGCCATCTTCCTTGGCTACTGGTGGTATCACTTCTTAGCGCTTTGGTTTGGCATGCTTATAATTTGATGAAATTGTCTAAATGGTTATGGCTCGATCGCTCAGTCTTACCCCCTGAAGGCAGAGGAGGATGGGAGCCTATTTTTTATGGTATTCGACAAACACAGCAACGTAATCGTAAGCGACGTCGAGAATTAGGTGATTTAATTAAGCGTTTTAGAAGTGGGGCTGAAAGCCTACCTGATGCGGTTGTAATGATGACCAATGAAGGTAATATTTTTTGGTGTAACAGCTTAGCTCAACATTTATTAGGTTTTCGCTGGCCAGAAGACAACGGGCAAAATATTTTTAATTTATTACGTTACCCAGATTTCTTGCACTATTTTACCGCAGGCGATTTTAGTCACCCTTTAACGATTTCTCTTAATAATGGCTCTATTGTGGAATTTCGTGTGATGCCATATAGCGAAGATCAGCGCCTAATGGTAGCGCGAGATGTGACAGAAAAAAATAAACTAGAAAATGCACGACGTGATTTTTTTGCCAACGTGAGCCACGAATTAAGAACGCCTTTAACCGTTATTCAAGGCTATCTTGAAATGATGGAAGAAAATAGTGCAGAAAAACCCGCAGAACATAAAGCGATAATGACAATGCAGGAACAAGCTAAACGGATGGATACGTTGGTAAAGCAGCTCTTACAACTTTCCCGTATTGAATCAGCTCCTCATATTGATTTAAATAAGATTGTCGATATACCCGCCATTTTAACCTTATTGCAACAAGAGGCAAACTCACTAAGCCAAGGCCAACATCATATTACCTTTGATATTGATGAACAGTGGGCTGTACGTGGTAATGAAGAGCAGTTGCGTAGTGCCGTTTCTAACTTAGTCTATAACGCGATTAATCACACAGAAGAAGGCACAACAATAAAAGTTAGCTGGAAGAAAATTCCTCAAGGTATGTTATTTAGTGTTTCCGACAATGGTTCAGGGATCAGTGCTGAACACTTAACACGTTTAACAGAACGTTTTTACCGTGTTGATAAGGCACGCTCTCGTCATTCTGGTGGAACAGGATTAGGGTTGGCAATTGTGAAAAAATCACTGCTTCATCATCATTCACAATTGAATATTGAAAGTAAAGTTGGGAGTGGAAGTACGTTTTCTTTTATTCTGCCTCAAACCTTACTATCTGCTAAAAAAGTACACTAATCAGCTTTTTTATTTAAAGCCTTTATCATCTAATGTTTAATTTGTGATAAAGGTTTTTGTCTTTTTATCACTTTTTTCGATGTCAATAAAAACTAATATCGTAGCGTTAAATTTTAATATTATTAATTAATAAGAACTTTAAATATGGCTAATGACCAATATTATTGGTGATAAAACGCACAAATCATATCATGTATATTCGGTGATATATGATAGTTATAACTACCTCTGAAAAATAGTTTAGATGATTATTCTGGTTTTTGGATTGGCTATTGCCTTTTTTCATTATAAAAGTTTTACTTGTGCCCAGTTATCGGCAATTTTTTCTATTTGATACCTAATTGCTCTGCATGAAATGATTATATGTGGATATTATCCTGAATAATAATGATATGAGCTCAAATAGATATTGTTGATTTTATGTTGCGCCATCTTGGCGTTATTTAACCATTATTGTAACTACATATTAACAAAACTTATGGCACATAGATTAACTTCCAGAGATATTCTGGCATTAGGGTTTATGACCTTTGCCCTTTTTGTCGGTGCTGGCAACATTATTTTTCCTCCTATGGTGGGTTTACAATCCGGTGAATTTGTTTGGACAGCTGCAATCGGCTTTCTTATTACTGGTGTTGGTTTACCTGTATTAACCATCGTTGCATTAGCTAAAGTTGGTGGAGGCATTGAAGCATTAAGTACACCTATTGGTAAATCAATGGGGCTGTTATTAGCAATTGTTGCTTATCTCGCTGTTGGTCCTCTTTTCGCAACACCACGTACTGCAACCGTCTCTTTTAAAGTGGGTATTGCTCCTTTAGTGGGTGATACTGAAATGTCATTGCTGATTTATAGTATTGTCTATTTTTTAATTGTTATTGGTATTTCGCTTTATCCGGGGAAATTACTAGATAGTGTTGGTCATATATTGGCACCGATTAAAATTTTGGCATTGGCGGTATTAGGTGTTGCCGCGATATTTTGGCCTGCTGGTGGTGCTATTCCTGCTACAGAAGCTTATCGAGATATGGCATTAACTCAGGGCTTTATTAACGGTTATCTCACCATGGATACATTGGGGGCTATGGTTTTTGGTATCGTGATTGTTAATGCGGCTCGTTCTCGAGGTATTGATAATTCATCGCTGTTGACGCGTTATACTATGTGGGCGGGAATTATTGCAGGTATATTATTAACTGCAATTTATTTGAGTTTATTTAAATTAGGCTCTAGCAGTGGCAGCATTATTCCGGGCGCTCAAGATGGTGCAGATATTCTACATGCTTATGTTCAATATACGTTCGGTAACTTTGGTAGCTTCTTCTTAGCTGTCTTGATCTTCTTAGCCTGTATGGTGACAGCGGTTGGTTTAACCTGCGCATGTGCAGAGTTCTTTAGCCGTTATTTGCCTATCTCTTATCGTGTATTAGTGTTGATTTTAGCGATATTCTCAGCTGTTGTTTCAAATTTAGGCTTGAGCAAACTGATCGCGTTTTCTATCCCTGTGCTGATTATGATTTATCCACCTTGTATTGTGATTATTTTAATGAGTTTCACATTACGCCTGTGGAATAATCCAAGCCGTATTATTGCACCAGCAATGGCGGTTAGTTTGTTTTTCGGTATTTTTGATGCCATTAAAGCATCTGATTATTTGAAACACTTATTACCAGAATGGGCGACAAAACTACCGTTGAGTGAGCAAGGTTTAGCGTGGTTGATCCCAGTATTAGTGACGATTGTTGTCTGTGGTATTTACGATAAAGTGGCAGGCTCACAGAGTAAAAAAGTGATCCATACTGAAGCTATCAATAAGTAATAAAATACATTGATTACAAAAGTAAAAAGGGAAACGAAAGTTTCCCTTTTTTAATGATATATATTTGAGGTATTAATTAACAGAAGTCGAGTTCTGTTTTCTGTGCAACAGGATGCTGGTCTTCATCTAAATAGTAATGAATACCAGCGACGATCCCATCTTCACCTTCATAGAAGATTTTAAAGCGAGTACGATTGCCGTCATGATAAGCAATAATTGCACTACCGCCTTTTCCTAAGCAGAACTGATGGAGATCACCTGTTGAGATACAAATACTGTCGTCGCCAGATACCGTGACTTTACAGTTATCACCTGTATTAATGGCTACAGAGTTATTTCCTGTAACATTGATTTGCGCTAAATCACCTGTGTTGGTGACTTTTGCTCGATCTTGAGAGGCCGTAATAAAATTACGCATACCGCTATTGGCGATATGAACGCCATTACCTGAGGCATAAATTTTGACATCATTGCCACTATTACAAATACGAGAGCGTCCACCTAAACTACCAATACGACACTGATTTCCTGTATTACACACTTTTCCTGCAAAACCAGTATTCATCAATTGATTGCTATAGCCTGTATTAGCAATGCTATTTTCATCGCCAGAAAATGCCACAATGTTATTACTACCACATAAAGCGAGATCGGCGCTGAGTTGCTGGCTTTTTAAAATTAGCTGATGCCATTCGGTAGAGAATTGAATATTTTCAGCGCTAGGCAAGGTGTTGTGGTATGGCAAGCGTTGTAATGTGACACCTTGTTGTTGTTCATCGCTGAGTAGGAACAAGATGTTTTCCATCACTTCTTGTTCCTGTTTGGCAAAGGAGGCTTCACTAAAATGACGTAAATAAATATATTGAATAAAGCTTTCTATCCATTGTGTACGACGTTGTTTTATTAACTCACAATGGATAGCACTGTAAGTGCCCCCATCAGGAAAATAACGTAAAAACCAACGATAAAGCGAAGTTGAAACATGCAGTTGTCGTAAGTCTTCTTTTGTTAATGTGATATTTTCCTTTGAAGGGACTGACATATAAGCTCCTTAATAAATCTCTTTATTAGTGTCTGTGATAACCATCAACCATACTGCGAAATGTTTGGAATGGTGTTCTTCCGGTTGTACACAGATAAAGGTGACCAATGATAAAAAAGACACTACATACCGCTAATATTTGGTGTGCAATTAATAACCAAGCTTTAAATGTTACGGCATCAGCAGGAATAAACGCTGGGTTTTGAAGCAAAACACCGGTTATTAAAAGCAGTGGAACTAATGCATACATCACACCTAAATAAGCCATTTGTTGCAGTGGATTAAATTTCACATTTGGAGTTGCTGGGAAAGGATGATCTTCTCCTTTAATAATTCCATAGAGATAAAAACGGGTTTGCATAAAAGCACGTTGAAACCAGTTTTTACCATCAATGCGATAAAATTTACCATTACCGCCGACAAGATTAATGAATACAAAAGATAACCAGCACACCAAGAGAAGATAACCACAGATTTCATGCACACTGACTAATAACGCTGTATCGTGAGCAGAAAGTAGGGCGAAATGGTTAATGCCACCACTAAGAAGCAATAAAATAAATAAAGAGGCGTTACTCCAATGCCATAAACGTACGGCTTTAGAGTAAAGGTAGAGCTTCTCTTCTTTATGTGATTGACCATGTGGTGTAGCAAAGCGATAGCGTAAAAAACCATGAAGTGCGAGCACGAGTAGCATGCCAACGAATAATACACCCGCAACAATAAGCCAAAGCGGTAAATAATCTGGTGTATAAATTAAAACATACTCTTTTAGTGCAGCTTGGAACTGGGCACTGTCTGGCATGGTATTGACGATACTCATACTTTACCCTCCTCTTGAACATGAGGCCCTACACGGCGATAGAGATGGGGTTTTCCTACACCATCAAGTTGATAAATATAATAATCGTGTGTTTTAAGCCATTCTTGAATTTGAGGGCTGTCTTCTCTACCAAATAACAAGGCATTTTGTGGACAAGCACTCACACAAATTGGTGGGAAACCTTTTTGTAATCGAGACTCAAGACAAAAATCACATTTATCAGCAACATGTGTCACTGGGTTAAGATAACGTACTTGGTATGGACATGCTGATATACAGTAGCTACAGCCAATACATTTCTCTTTATCTACACGCACAATACCATTGGTTTCATCACGCCAAGATGCACCTGTAGGGCATACAGGAATACAAGGAGCGTCTTCACATTGCTGGCAAGAGTGTCTAAAGAAATGGTACTTATCGTTGTCTTCTTTTAGGCTTAATGGAATATGAGCAATATCCATTCTTGCCATTCCAGTTGGAACTTTATTTAATCGACGGCATGCAGTGGCACAAATATTACAACCATTACAAAGCGTCTCATCATGGATCATGGCATAACGGATTGGTTTCTTTTCAGCGGTTGCCGCAAGTGCACTTCCTAGTGGCGCACTGAAAAAAATGACCGATCCCATGCCTGCTACAAATTTACGGCGAGAAACACGCATTATTTTTGCTCCTCAGTCTGATGATGTTGTAATACCCACATGACATTTCGTGGATAAGATAGAACGTTAAGGATTTTCATGTTGTTCTACCTCTATCCATTCAGTTAAGCCTCGAGCTTTGCCATAACTCATTAACCTATTGCTAAAGAGATAAGGGGCATCGTTAGACGCTAAAACTTGTTGAATATCTTGAAAGTCAGGGTGGTCTTTCATCAGTGTCAGTGCATCTTCGATCTCTGAAGCCGTATAGTGAAAGGGTTCAGACATCAACATGCTTTGTTTCAATGGACGAGGATAGGTTTCGCACTCAAATCGAACAACACCAGCAATTGCGGTACAAATATCAGCGTGACGATTTAATAATTGCAATTGTGCGAAGTTATCTGACATAAATTCATCAGAGTAAAAATAATCCTCACCATTGAGACTTAAATGGGCGATATCAATAAACTCGTCGCTTTTTAACGCGGTTTCTAACTGCACAATATCTTCTTGAGTAAGAGAATAGGGCGCATCATACAGCGTTGAAATAGCTAGCAGTTCACCTTCTTTTGAACATTGACGTATTGCATTCGCTAGATGTTGTTCAGCAGATAATTCTGCGATTTCTTCAACCTGTTCTTCCTCAAGTACCGTTGTGGTGTTAGTACTGCGTCCAACACCTGTTTCTGATAGTGGCAGTAGCCAACGGCGGCGAGAGATATCAGGTTGCTCTAACGCAATATCTGCATCATCAGCAATATCGGGTGGTATAGAAGCTGATGCATTTTGTTCTATCATCATGATCTCCTTCTTTTACCGATTAACTTGGTAATAAACCACGAGACGCTAAATCGTCAGCAATATCTTGCAATCCAAGGCGAACCAACGTTTCTTTTGTTGGGCAACCTAACTGCGGGTCCCAGCCCATTTCTTCATAGAACATGGTGAGAGAAAGCTGCATATCTTCTCTATCCATTTTGTCTGTACCTTCAGTAAAGACAGGAATATCAGGATCTTTATCAAATACCCATGAGCAAATTTGGTCATGTTCGTTACGCATATCCATGGTATTCATTAATTTAACGGTATAAGCACGGTGTAAAGTGAAGATACGCTCTGAGGCTAAATCCAGATCTTTAGAGGTTGTTGGTTCACCTGTAATAGCGGTAAAGAATTTAGCTTCCATTTCTAAGTCACCACGATAATTGCGGCTTTTATGAGGTGAAACTGTCATTGGCCAAACCCAGTTACATAAAGTGACTGCATCGTGTAAGCAACTACGTAAAATTGTCCATTTGGTGTACGCAATTTTTGCTTTATTGATTGGTGTGTAGTTTTTGGTTTCATCAAAAGCATCACCTGAACCAAATAGCTCACCAGCAATCTCTTTTTGCAGTTTCAGAGGTAAACCGCTACCGATATAGTTGATATGGGTATGTGTCATCGCATCGCGGTTAAACATGCAGTTAACGATAGAACCGACTTGGGCAGAGGCTTCATTGGCGTGGTGAATAGGGAAGCCCATTGGTGACCAGAGTTTATTTTTCTTGTTCGCCCAATACTCTTCACCTAAATTCCAGCGTTGTGCAATTAGGTAAGAGCCATCAGCTAGGTGACTAAATTCACCTTTACGGTGCGCTAAGCGATAATAGAAATCTTTGATAAATTCAGGATTACCTTCTTCAAGCTTATCCCAAGGAATATCATTATATTCCTCTTCAGAAAGAACGCGTTTAAAGACACCATGGGTGTAGCAATAAGTGAAGTCACGATGAAGTTGGCCGTAGTTACACCATAACCCCATATCATCAAAAATATTCAGACCCACTAAGTTACCAACAACGTTACCATCCCCTTTTTTCTCTACATCTTTTGGGCCATTAGGGAAAATAGTTGTGTGAACAAAGTTAGCAACACAAGTATTACCACCTGTTTGTGGTACACCAAATTTTTTCGCTTGTGGAACGTTAAGTTGTGCCATACAGCGAATAGGGCAAGAGTGACATCCCCCCATTTTGACAGTGTATTCTTCTGCTTCAGGGCCTAAGTCAAAGGTGGATTTCATGGTTCTGAAACCGACAGTATTGATATCACCAGGGGGAATCTCACCAGTTTCAATTGGGCCGCCTTCAGCAGCTCCCCAATACAGTCCTTTACGTGCGGTCCAACGAGAGCCTGGATCTGAATACTCAGCCCAAGATTGTGGTGTACTTGGTACAACGTGGTTGTTATTGGAGCCAATTAATTGCGTCATCATGTAGTCGTTAAGCTCTTTTAATGCTTTACGATCAGCAACGTTAACGCCACGGCTACCTTCTACCACAATGGCTTTTAATTTTTTAGAACCTAATACTGCACCAACGCCAGCACCACCACTGTGGTTACGGCTATTAATAATGCCAGATAAAGGTACAAGGTTTTCACCAGCAGGACCAATGGTTGCAACACAAGCTTCAGGGCTTGTTTGAGCACATAACTCTTCTGTGGTTTGGCGAACGCCTTTACCCCATAAGAAAGAGGCATCTTCAATAGATACTTGGTCATCATCAATATGGATCCAAACAGGCTTATCTGATTTACCTTCAATAATCAGAGAGTCATAGCCTGCAAATTTCATCCATGCTGCAAAAAAACCGCCCATATGAGCATCAACAACGAGATTGCCACGAGTAAAAGTGGAAAGAGAGGTGATATTGACGCGAGAGCTACAAGGCGCGCCTGATCCAGTTAAAGGCCCTACAGCGAAGACAACTTTGTTTTCTTCATCAAAAGGTTTAACTCCAGGACCAACTTCGTCATACATAATTTTATAACCAAAGCCCATACCACCAATTAAGGATTTAAATTTACTTGAGCTTTCACGAGTGATGGCACCGGTAGTTAAATTGATTCTTAGAATATTTCCAGTCCAGCCGTTAATCATAATATTGCTTCCTAATCTAAATGTGGTTCAGTGATGTGATTGTATGGATTTTATTAAACAGTAATTTCTTTCCATTCAATGATTTGCAACGCACCAGTTGGGCACGCAGATGCACACTCACCACATAAATTACATTTGCCGGATTTTTTAGTTTGTGGATTGACAGTTGCCATCATCCACGGGCAAGCCGTTGTACAGGCAGCACAACCAATGCAGCGGCGTGTATCTACGACAATACAACCAAACTCTTCTTGATAACGGATAGCTTTTACAGGACACACCTTCATACATTCTGGATCTTTACATTGACGACAAGTATCCGTTGTAAAGTTTAAATCGCCATAAAGCCCACCACCGGAGCCAATACCTTTATCACCAAAATAGAAATGGCGATGAATTTTTGTTCGAGAAAAGAAGGAACCAACACTTCCATCGTTCCATGTTGTACATGCTGTTTCACAACGGTGACAGCCAGTGCAACGTGCTCGATTAGTAACTAAAACGCCTTTAGGTGTTGTGGTTAATTGAATGATGCCGCTGTCTATTTCTTCTTGCTTACAACCTAAAAGAGAAAGCAATGCGGGTGCTATAGTGATCCCTGCAAGCCCTTTACCGGATATTCGCAGAAACTCTAGTCTTGATAGCCCAATATCTAATATTGGACGATGATGTGTATCAGACATTAATATTTATCTCCGCTTAACTAATTTAATAAGAAATAAGTTGTGATGATAAATTATTTATTTATCCGCTTGCTTTACCGTTATATAAAAAATATAATAACGCTATCGTTAAGGGATATATTATAAATTTCAACTCTTTTTATGATAAAAATACATTGTGATGAAATGTTAAATATTTGTATTTACAATGTGTTATCTCCACTTTTTGCGTATTTTTATTATCCTCTCTGATAGTGTGGGTATTAATAAATTAATACTGTGACTGCTATCATAGAAATAAAAATAGCGCATGTTATTAATTTTATTTAATTAAATGATTATTATTTTTATCTGTAATTAAGAAAGAGAATAAATACCATTTATATATATTCTATTATTGAAATTAAATTAAAGGTGATTTGCTCTTATATTCTATCTAATATTATTGTTTTAATAATAAATTGATATTTGATGTTAATTATTTATTTAGTCAAAAATTGATATTGATTATTATTAATAGAATAATATATGAATAAATTGTAAAACCATGACTAGATCATTTTTATAAAAAAAGAAACCTTTTCTAATTGAGAGAAGGTTTCTTATATTAATATCATTATGAGGTTTAGGGACTAGTAACCTACAGCTTTCCCCGCCGGGCGACGAACATCATTTGATCCATAAAGATAACCTTCACGTACTGCACCAGAAACAGCAGAATCATTGCCTGATGATGCAGGGATAACACCTTCTTCTCCAGGAAGCCCAACCATAATGAGTTCAGCGGCTCCCCATGGGGTTTGTTCTACCATTTTATATCCCATGGCAGAGAGTTTTTCTAAAGTGTCTTTTGATAATCCTCGTTGCTCATAATAAACCTCATCCGGTAACCATTGATGGTGAATGCGAGGGCTATTAACTGCTTCTTGTGGGGGCATTCCAAACTCAATGATATTAAGTGCCGTTTGTAAGGTGATCGAGATAATACGTGAACCTCCTGGCGATCCTAAAATAAGGAAAGGTTTGCCTTCTTTAGTCACAATTGTTGGGCTCATTGATGATAGTGGGCGTTTTAATGGTGCAATACTATTGCGTTCACCTTGCACTAAACCATAGAGATTTTTTTCACCAACTTTGGTTGTAAAATCATCCATCTCATTATTGAGGAAAAAGCCAGTGCCAGGGGCAATAACAACGGCACCAAAGCGACCATTAATGGTGTAAGTGGTCGAAACTGCATTGCCATCTTTATCCATTACTGAGTAGTGTGTTGTTTCAGGACTTTCATGAGGAGCTATGCCGGGTTGTACATTTTCTGATGGCGTTGCTTTATTCGGTTTAATTTGTTGGCGAAGTTCGGTGGCGTAAGCTTTACTTAATAACTTTTCTGTTGGGTTTTTAATAAATTGGGGGTCACCAAGAAACGTATTTCTGTCCATATAAGCATGGCGCATTGCTTCTGTCAGAGTATGAACATATTCAGCCGAGTTAAAGCCCATCGATTTAAGATCGTAACCTTCTAAAATATTCAACGTTTGACAGATAGTGACACCCCCTGAACTTGGCGGTGGTGCAGAAATAAACTCATAACCTCGATAAGTGCAGGTGATAGGTTTGGTTTCTGTAATCGTGAAGTTAGCAAAATCTTCTTGAGTTAATAGGCCATTATGTTGTTTCGATGCTTCTTCAACTTTTTTAGGGATTTCACCTTGATAAAATGCATCAGCACCTTGATTTGCAATTAGTTCAAGTGTATTGGCTAAGTCAGTTTGAATGAGACGATCACCGGGCTGCCATGGCGTTCCATTTGGCTTTAAGAAAATTTTTGCCGATTCAGGATCTTGCTTAAAGCGTTCTGTTGTTGTTTCTAATACATCCGTATCAGCACGCGTTAAAATATAGCCTTCTCTTGCAAGCTTAATGGCTGGCGCCATGACATCCTTGCGTGAAAGTGTACCGTATTTTTCTAACGCAGAATCAAGACCTTTGACTGTACCAGGTACACCTGATGCAAGATAACCGTATAAACTGGCATCTTTAATTAAATTACCTTCTTTATCTAAATACATATTTTTAGAAGCTGCAGTGGGTGCTGTTTCCCTAAAATTAATAAAGGTATTTGTGCCATCAGCAAGGTGTATGGTCATAAAACCACCACCACCAATGTTACCACAGCAGGCATTTACTACAGCTTGCGCATAACCAACAGCAACAGCTGCATCAATGGCATTCCCTCCTTTTTGTAAAATATCATTCCCTACTTGGGATGCTAAATGTTGAGAAGAGACAACCATACCATGTTGTGCTTCAACCGCAGGCTCATAGGCTGCATAAAGTGAGTGTGAAAAAAGGGTAGTGAGTAACAGCAGGTGAGTTCTTTTTATAATAATCATTATTATCTCCATTAATAACAGTGAGTTATCTTGAATAAAGACAAATAAAATAGGAGTGGTATACGCTGTTATTAATATTAATTAACAATTGCGTAACAATAAGTATAGAGAGAGGTTATTGCTGAGGAGAATTTTTTTTGATGTGATGATCACAAAATTCTCTTTAAGCTGGAAAATAATAAGATTATGGATAATTAATAATGGTAATAAGGGGATGAGCTAAGAATAGCTAAATGTGGCGATAAACAATAAAAAAAGCCTGTTTTCACAGGCTTTTAGAAATGCTTTAGCTTACTGTTAAATTACAGTTTGCCAGAGTTTGCTTTTAGATATTTAGCAACGCCGTCTGGAGATGCGCCCATACCTTCTTGACCTTTTTCCCACTGAGCAGGGCAAACTTCGCCGTGTTCTTCGTGGAATTGCAGAGCGTCAACCATACGGATCATTTCATCAATGTTACGACCTAATGGCAGATCGTTAACAACTTGGTGACGAACAATACCTTCTTTGTCAATCAGGAATGAACCACGCAGTGCAACGCCAGCTTCTGGGTGTTCAATACCGTAAGCTTTGATGATGTCATGTTTGATATCAGCAACCATTGGATATTTAACTTCACCAATACCACCGTCATCAATAGGAGTTTTACGCCATGCGTTATGAACGAATTCTGAGTCCATAGAAACACCGATGATTTCAACACCGCGTTTTTTGAATTCTTCAAAACGGTGATCAAATGCAATCAGTTCTGAAGGGCAAACAAAAGTAAAATCCATTGGCCAGAAGAAAATAACGGCAGGTTTGCCTTTGATAAATGAATGCAGGTTGAAATCGTTAACAATTTCGCCATTACCTAAAACGGCAGCAGCTGTGAAATCAGGGGCTTTGCGAGTAACCAGAACCATAATGTACTCCTGTAAATTGAAAGAGTTTATACTCGTCATATTTCAAGTTGTAGCGTTGTTGACTACGTTCATTCGCACTAGTCACATACTTTTGTATGCTCCTAGCGGCTCATTTACTTGTCGCCTAGCCACATCTTGAACTATTTAGAGCAAATTCAGGGGGTATACCCTGTTTTTAAATAATGACTACAGCATAAATAATCAATCGCTATTGATAAAGTAAAACAAAACAATCTATTTAATAGATTATAACTATCAACTTAATACAACAAAGTAGGATTATTTATGACTCCTTGTATAACCATTCATTCTAATCAACTTTGAAAATGAATACTATGCTTGTTAACAAATCGTTACGAATAATATGATAAATTGACTTAGCATCTCTTTGATATCACGAATGTAATCCTACGATATGACAACAAGATGAAACTCAAAATAGCGGTTAAATGTATCAGTTATCCAGTTGATGATGTTGTGCTCTTTCTAGCAATTGTGGATAAAATTGCCAGAAAATCTCACTTAATTCATCATAATGGGTTTCAAGTGCAATATAAGAGCCAGCTAGCGCACTTAATCGTGGCCTTCTTCTCGCCATTCCTTTTAATGTTTGAGCTATATACGTTTTATCAGCGTAACGAATTAACCAAGATTGTGACCACAAATATTCGTTGAGTTCTTGAAATTTTTCAGGTGTTTGCCATAAATCTGGCTCAATAATATTTCGTGTTTTAGTGACGAATTCAGTTAAAGACATGTCTGGTTCGAATTGAGGCCAATTTAAGGAGAGAAAATGGTCCCAAAAGACATCTAAAGTTATAGGGGCGACTCGACGATATTCAGCAGGGAACAACAAACGAGCTTGTTTAACTAACGGGTGAGTGTCTGTGAGTACATCGATGCGTCTATGCATGCGAATGCCCTCAATAACAGCTTGGCTGTAATCAGAGCTAGGCGTGCCTTTGACGTAATCTGCCATCATATTGCCTAATAGAGAGCTTTTTGCTCTAAAGGCCAGATGTAGGTGAGCGAGATAATTCATTGGATCATCATAGCGCTTTTTGAATAAAAAAGGGCTTCTTTGTTGCACTGATAAGCTGGCAGCACTAGACTAGTCCGCCTGTTTTTTATGAAAGTAGTCGTTTAATTATGCGTGTATCAGACTTTACATTTGAATTGCCAGAAGCCTTGATTGCTCACTATCCACAACCTCAACGCAGCGGTTGTCGTTTGCTCTCTTTAGAGGGTGAGACTGGTGCTTTATCACACGGTATTTTTACCGATGTGTTAGATAAAATAAATGCTGGTGATCTGCTGGTTTTTAATAATACTCGCGTGATCCCTGCGCGTATTTATGGCCGCAAAGCGTCAGGCGGTAAAATCGAAGTGTTAGTTGAGCGTATGCTCGATGAGCATCGTGTGCTTGCTCATGTTAGAGCCTCTAAATCGCCGAAAGAAGGTGCAGTTCTTGTGTTAGGCGAGGATGAAAGTGTACAAGCAACTATGGTTGCGCGTCATGATACGCTTTTTGAAATTCGCTTTGATGATGAAAGAGATATTCTCACCATTCTGAATAGTATTGGGCATATGCCTTTACCTCCTTATATTGATCGTCCTGATGAAGAATCGGATAAAGAGCTTTATCAAACGGTCTATAACGAGCGCCCAGGTGCCGTTGCTGCACCTACCGCAGGATTGCACTTTGATGAACCATTACTTCAAGCCTTAAAAGAAAAAGGGGTTGAGATGGCATTTGTCACACTGCATGTTGGCGCAGGAACTTTCCAACCTGTACGTGTTGATAATATTGAAGAACACACAATGCATTCTGAATACGCAGAAGTGCCACAAGACGTGGTTGATGCTGTATTAGCGTGTAAAGCGCGCGGTAATCGTGTGATTGCTGTAGGCACAACTTCTGTTCGTTCATTAGAAAGTGCAGCGAAAGCAACAAACGATGCGTTAATTGCTCCTTTCTTTGATGATACTCAAATCTTTATTTATCCTGGTTACCAATACCAAGTTATTGATGCGTTGATTACTAATTTCCATTTACCAGAATCAACATTAATCATGCTGGTTTCTGCTTTTGCTGGGTATAAAAATACCATGAATGCTTATAAAGAAGCTGTTGAGCAAGAGTATCGTTTTTTCAGCTATGGTGATGCGATGTTTATTACGCGTAATCCTTTAGCTATCAATGAAAAAGTCGGACAAGAATAAAGATTTATTATTCTTTTTAACGATTTTCTTCATTTTATGAAGTGTTATTTCAATTTTATGGCTTAATCCCTTTGACTAAGCATGGGTTTTTGTTGAAGTAACATATACAGCCGTCTAACAAATGATTAGAATGTGCTGTTTTTTATTGCGCATTGGACTGTTTTTCTGATGCTTGGAGGATGAGTGAAATACGAATTAGATAAAACCGACGGTAATGCTCGTCGTGGTCGCCTTATTTTTGAACGTGGTGTTGTTGAAACACCTGCATTTATGCCAGTGGGTACTTACGGTACTGTAAAAGGAATGACGCCTGAAGAAGTTAAAGCGACAGGCGCGCAAATTCTTTTAGGTAATACCTTCCACTTATGGTTACGCCCAGGTCAAGAAATCATGAAATTACATGGTGATTTACATGATTTTATGCAATGGCAAGGCCCTATCTTAACGGATTCAGGTGGTTTCCAAGTCTTTAGTTTAGGCGCAATGCGTAAAATTAAAGAAGAAGGTGTTCACTTTCGTAACCCTATTAACGGTGAAAAGATTTTCTTAAGCCCAGAAAAATCAATGGAAATCCAGTACGACTTAGGTTCTGATATTGTGATGATTTTTGATGAATGTACGCCATATCCGTCAGACTGGGATTACGCAAAAAATTCAATGGAAATGTCATTACGTTGGGCTAAACGTAGTCGTGAACGCTTTGATGAACTCAATAACAAAAATTCATTATTCGGTATTATTCAAGGCGGTGTTTACGAAGATTTACGTGATATCTCCGTAAAAGGGCTAGTCGAAATTGGTTTTGACGGTTACGCTGTCGGCGGCCTTGCAGTCGGTGAACCTAAAGAAGATATGCATCGTATTTTAGAGCATGTTTGCCCTCAAATTCCTGCGAATAAACCGCGTTATTTAATGGGGGTTGGTAAACCAGAAGATTTAGTTGAAGGTGTGCGTCGCGGTATTGATATGTTTGACTGCGTTATGCCGACACGAAATGCACGAAATGGTCATCTGTTTGTAACTGATGGTGTGATAAAAATTCGTAATGCAAAACATCGTTCAGATACATCAACATTAGATGAACATTGTGATTGCTATACTTGTAAAAATTATAGCCGCGCTTATTTACATCACCTTGATCGTTGTAACGAAATTTTAGGCGCAAGGCTGAACACTATCCACAACTTGCGTTATTATCAGCGTTTGATGGCTGAAATTCGTCAGTCTATTGAAGATTCGCGTTTTGAAGAGTTTGTACATGAATTCTACGAACGTATTGGAAAACCCGTACCACCGCTAAATGGCAGTGCGAGTAAGTGTGATTAATGTATACGAGAAAGCCCAATTCTGTGTATGATATTGGGCTTATAACTTGAATATCGTCGATATCGACAACAATGAGGAAAAGTGAATGAGTTTTTTCATTTCTGATGCTGTAGCTTCTGCTGGACAAGCAGCACCTGAAGCTAGCTTTATGTCTATTTTACCGATGTTAGTGATCTTTATTCTGATTTTCTATTTTATGATCCTACGTCCACAGCAAAAACGTACTAAAGAACATCGTAAACTGATGGATTCTATCGGTAAAGGTGATGAAGTTTTAACAACGGGTGGTTTAATCGGTCGTGTTGTTAAGGTTTCAGATAACGGCTATATCGTTGTTGCTCTGAATGAAACAACTGAAGTAACTATCAAACGTGACTTTGTTGCCGCTGTATTACCTAAAGGCACAATGAAAGCTATTTAATTACATTTCCCCAAAGGGAAAAGGGAACTGCCGTGCTAAACCGTTATCCTTTGTGGAAGTACCTGATGTTGATAGCCGCTATCCTCATCGGTCTGCTTTACGCACTTCCTAACCTATATGGTGAGGATCCGGCTGTTCAAATCACTGGCGCGCGGGGAACCGCCGCCAATGAGCAAACACTGGATCAAGTTCGATCTTTATTAGATAAAGAAAAAATTGAAGCGAAATCTATTGCACTTGAAAATGGTGCAATCTTGGCTCGTTTCGGTAACCCTGACATTCAATTACGTGCTCGTGAAGTGTTGTTGCCTGCATTAGGCGACCAGTTCATTGTTGCGCTTAACCTTGCACCGGCAACACCTAAATGGCTAGAAGCCATTGGCGGTGAACCGATGAAACTAGGGTTAGACTTACGTGGTGGTGTTCACTTCCTAATGGAAGTTGATATGGAAACTGCGCTAGGTAAACTTCAAGAACAAAATGTTGAAAGTCTGCGTACATTATTACGCGATGAAGGCATTCCGTATTCTTCTATCCGTAAAACGGATAACTATGGCGTTGAAATCCGTTTCCGTAACTCGGATGATCGCTCTAAAGCTTCAGATTACCTGACTCGTCGTAACCAAGATCTCATTTTTAGAGATGGTGCTAATAACTCATTAAGAGCTATTTTTACTGATGAACGTTTACGTGATGCGCGTACTTATGCAGTACAGCAAAACATTACCATTTTACGTAATCGTGTTAACCAGTTAGGGGTTGCTGAGCCATTAGTTCAACGCCAAGGCGCTGACCGAATTGTTGTTGAATTACCGGGTATCCAAGATACCGCACGTGCTAAAGAAATTTTAGGTGCGACAGCAACATTAGAATTCCGCTTAGTCAATACTACCGTTGATCCTTCTGCTTTAGAGACTGGCCGTATTCCGGGTGACTCCGAAGTGAAATATACCCGTGAAGGTAGACCAACTATTCTTTATAAACGCGTTATTTTAACCGGTGACCACATTACTGATTCAACCTCTCAGGCTGATGAATATGGTCAACCTCAAGTGAATATTTCACTTGATAGCGCGGGTGGTTCTATCATGTCTAACTTTACAAAAGATAACGTCGGTAAACCGATGGCAACTCTTTTTGTTGAGTATAAAGACAGCGGTAAACGTGATGAGAACGATCGCGCTGTATTGGTTAAAAGTGAAGAAGTTATCAACGTTGCGAATATTCAAAGTCGTTTAGGGAATAGCTTCCGTATTACAGGTATTTCAAATGCGAATGAAGCACGTCAATTATCACTGTTATTACGTGCTGGTGCGTTGATTGCACCTATTCAAATCGTTGAAGAAAGAACGATTGGTCCAACTTTGGGTCTGCAAAATATTACCCAAGGTTTAGAAGCGTGTTTATGGGGTCTGATTGCGTCAGTTGCCTTTATGATAATTTATTATCGTAAATTTGGTGTGATTGCGAGTACTGCATTAATGGCAAACTTGGTGTTAATCGTTGGGGTAATGTCACTATTACCGGGTGCAACACTGACCATGCCGGGTATTGCGGGTATCGTATTAACACTTGCCGTCGCCGTCGATGCCAACGTACTGATAAACGAACGTATCAAAGAAGAGTTACGTAATGGTCGATCAGTACAACAAGCAATCCATGAAGGTTATAAAGGTGCCTTCTCCAGTATTATTGATGCGAACTTAACCACATTAATTACAGCTGTGATCCTTTATGCAGTCGGTACCGGCTCAATCAAAGGCTTTGCTATCACAACTGCAATCGGGGTTGCAACATCCATGTTTACCGCTATCGTCGGTACTCGTGCGATTGTAAACCTGCTGTATGGTGGTAAACGCGTTAAGAAACTGTCTATTTAAGGAGCACGTTGTGGCACAGGATTATACTGTTGAACAATTAAACCATGGTCGTAGAGTCATTGACTTTATGCGTTGGGACAACGTCGCCTTTAGTATTTCGTTTCTGCTTTTGATAGCATCAATTGCTATCATTTCCGTGAAAGGATTTAACTGGGGACTGGATTTTACAGGTGGTACAGTAATTGAGATCAATCTCAGTCAACCAGCCGACCTTGATAAAATGCGTGATAGCCTAGATGCAGCGGGCTTTAAAGATCCTCTGTTACAAAACTTTGGTAGCAGCCGCGATATTATGGTGCGTATGCCTCCTGTTGAAGGACAGGCTGGTCAAGAATTAGGTAAGAAAGTTATCGATGTTATCAATGCTAAAGTTGATAACGATGCTGTGGTAAAACGTATTGAATTTGTTGGGCCAAGTGTGGGAAGCGAATTGGCTCAAACAGGTGCAATGGCGTTATTATCCGCACTTATCTGTATTCTTATCTATGTTGGATTCCGTTTTGAATGGCGTTTGGCGTTAGGTGCTGTTATTGCACTTGCGCATGACGTGGTGATAACACTGGGTGTTCTTTCACTGTTCCACATAGAAGTTGACTTAACCATTGTGGCGTCATTGATGTCTGTTATCGGTTACTCACTGAACGATAGTATCGTTGTATCAGACCGTATTCGTGAGAACTTCCGTAAAATTCGTCGAGGAACATCATATGAAATTATGAACGTTTCTCTGACACAGACATTAAGCCGTACCATCATGACATCAGCAACAACATTAC
Organism: Proteus genomosp. 4 str. ATCC 51469; assembly: GCF_003144375.1. Classification (NCBI taxonomy): domain Bacteria; kingdom Pseudomonadati; phylum Pseudomonadota; class Gammaproteobacteria; order Enterobacterales; family Morganellaceae; genus Proteus; species Proteus genomosp. 4. The sequence continues at coordinate 205,618 of NZ_PENV01000003.1, read as the reverse complement.
TGGTTGTATTAATGCTGTATATCTTTGGTGGTTCAATGCTTCAAGGCTTCTCTTTAGTTATGTTAATCGGTGTTTCAATAGGTACTATTTCTTCCATTTATGTGGCTTCTGCATTAGCACTGAAAATGGGAATGAAACGTGAACACCTGATTGTACAGAAAGTGGAAAAAGAGGGTGCCGATCAGACAACACTCTTACCATAATAGAGCGTTTTTCTGATAAAACATCGCAAACACCCTGCCAGTGTATACTGACAGGGTGTTTTTTGTTCACTGAACAGGTACACTGTTTATGAGTATTGTCAAAAGTAGGAATAACTATGCATTGCCCATTTTGTGGAGCCGTAGATACCAAGGTAATTGATTCCAGACTTGTTGGTGATGGTTCACAAGTGCGCCGTCGTCGCCAATGTCTTGTTTGTCATGAACGTTTTACTACCTTTGAAGTAGCAGAGTTAGTGATGCCTCGTGTTGTGAAAAGTGATGAAATTCGTGAGCCTTTTGATGAAGAGAAACTTCGTCGAGGTATGCTTAAAGCATTAGAAAAACGTCCTGTTAGTTCGGATGATGTTGAAGCTGCGATAAGCCATATCAAATCACAATTAAGAGCAACAGGTGAAAGGGAAATACCTTCAAAAGAAATTGGCAATTTTGTAATGGAACAACTAAAAAAACTCGATAAAGTGGCTTACATTCGCTTTGCTTCTGTTTATCGTAGTTTTGAGGATATCCGTGATTTTGGTGAAGAAATCGCAAAATTACAGGATTAACATATTGATACTATGCCTTATTTAATTATTTGAAAAATAACGATAAATAATAAAATTAAATGTAATTATTATGACAAATAACAACAGCAACAACCAACACGAAAATGAAAGCCTGAACGATGAATACTACATGCGTCGAGCTATTGAGCTTGCTGCATTAGGTCGCTTTACAACATCACCTAATCCGAATGTAGGCTGTGTGATTGTTAAAGAAGGAGACATTGTTGGCGAAGGTTATCATCATCATGCTGGTGGCCCACATGCAGAAGTTAATGCGTTGAAAATGGCTGGTGATAAAGCAAAAGGGGCAACAGCTTATGTTACGCTTGAGCCTTGTAGCCATTTCGGTAAAACACCACCTTGCGCTGATGCTTTGATTAATGCCGGGGTAAAACGAGTTGTTGCTGCGATGCAAGATCCTAATCCTCAAGTTGCAGGTCGTGGATTGCACAAATTACTATCAGCGGGAATTGATGTCTCACATGGCGTATTAATGCAAGAAGCTGAAAAACTAAATGTTGGTTTTTTCAAACGAATGAGAACTGGCTTTCCTTACGTTCAGTTAAAACTTGGCGCGTCTTTAGATGGTAAAACAGCATTAGCATCGGGAGAAAGCCAATGGATAACGTCTAAAGCATCCCGCCGTGATGTACAAAATTTCAGAGCACAAGCAAGTGCTATCTTGACTACTAGTGCGACAGTATTAGCAGATGATCCCTCCATGAATGTGCGTTGGGATGAGCTTTCAGATGAAATCAAAGCTGTTTATCCTAAAGAAACATTACGCCAACCTATTCGTATTGTCACTGATAGCCAAAATAGAGTAACAGACAATCATAAAATTACTCAAATCGAAGGCGAATGCTGGTTAGCGCGTACAAAATCACAGCCAAGTGATTGGCAAGGCAATGTTTCAGAAATTCTATTACCAACGAATGGTAAAAACAGTGGTGTAGATTTAGTTTTATTAATGATGCAATTGGGTAAACGTAATATCAATACTGTATGGGTTGAAAGTGGGGCGTATTTTGCTGGTGCATTATTAGAAGCCGGGCTTGTTGATGAACTTATTATCTATATCGCACCTAAAATTTTAGGGAATGATGCACGAGGTTTATTTGCACTTTCTCCCCTTTCATCATTGTCCGAAGCACCTGAATTTACAGTAGATTCTCTTCAACAGATTGGCTCTGATATCAGAGTTTGTTTAAAACCCCGTTATTAATAGACGCAAATAAGTGTGTCTACGGCGCTATTTGTAGTAAAATAGCGCCGTGTGTGTTATTTCCTGTCGTTACGACATCGTTATCAGCCAACTAAATGCCTTGATTTATCAAGGGTTTTTGGCTCCTTTGCTGTGTAATAATAAAACAGAGCGCAGTAAGGGAAAGAATATGATAAAATCCGCGCCCCGCGGATAGGAGAAAAAGGTAACCTATGAACGTAATCAAAGGTGTTGTCGCGGCGCCAAACGCACGCGTAGCAATTGCAATTGCCCGTTTTAATAATTTCATCAACGACAGCTTATTAGAAGGTGCGGTTGATGCATTAGAACGTATTGGACAAGTTTCCTCTGAAAATATTACCGTCGTTTGGGTTCCTGGTGCTTACGAGCTACCGTTAACAGTTAAAGCTTTAGCTGAAAGCGACAAATACGATGCAGTTATCGCGTTAGGTACTGTTATCCGTGGTGGAACCGCACATTTTGAATACGTTGCTGGCGAATGTAGCTCTGGTTTATCTCAAGTTGCAATGCAAAGTGAGATCCCTGTGACTTTTGGTGTTTTAACCACTGAAAATATTGAGCAGGCTATTGAACGCGCTGGAACCAAAGCGGGCAACAAAGGTGCTGAAGCTGCAATGACAGCACTTGAAATGATCAATGTACTTAAAGCCATAAAAGGCTAATCATCTGTTTTAACTAAAGGGGAATTTTGTGAAACCTGCTGCTCGTCGTCGTGCTCGTGAGTGTGCTGTTCAGGCTATCTACTCATGGCAATTATCCGGAAATGACATCGCGGATGTGGAATTGGAGTTTTTATCCGAGCAGGATACCCAAGGTGTAGATATTGCTTATTTTCGTGAGCTTTTAGTGGGTGTTGCCATTAATGCAACACGTTTAGATAAGGCAATGGAGCCTTATTTATCCCGCCAACTTGAAGAACTTGGTCAAGTTGAAAAAGCAATTTTACGTTTAGCAATGTTTGAACTCAGCTTCCGCGAAGATGTTCCTTACAAAGTTGCGATTAACGAAGCGATTGAACTGGCTAAGGTATTTGGTGCTGACGATAGCCATAAGTTTGTTAATGGCGTGCTTGATAAAGCAGCACCAATAGTACGACGTAAAAAATAACGTTTTTCACGTTTCCTCTATGGTAAATAATTCAAGGCCGGTATTTCCGGCCTTTTGTTTAATAAAACGAGTTTAGTAGGCACAGCTAAATAGGAAATTGATAATGCCTTGTGGTGAATTCTCCCTTATCAAACAATATTTCACGTCACAGCCTGTAAAACGAAAAGACGTAAGTACAGGTATTGGTGATGACTGCGCAATATTGACAGTACCCGAAAAGCAGCAAGTTGCGATTAGTACCGATACTTTAGTCAGTGGCATTCACTTCCTTCCTTCTATCTCACCTGAAGACTTAGCCTATAAAGCGCTGGCTGTAAATATTAGTGATTTAGCCGCTGTGGGCGCTGATCCCTCTTGGGCATCTCTGGCATTAACATTACCTGATACAAACAGTGAATGGCTTGAGGCTTTTAGTCGTTCTTTCTTTGCATTAGCAGATTATTATGCAATCCAGTTAATTGGCGGTGATACGACTCGTGGACCTTTAAGTTTAACAATCACAATACAAGGACTAGTTCCTCAAGGAACGGCATTATTACGTTCAGGTGCTAAAATAGGTGATTGGATTTACGTTACTGGATTTTTAGGTGATAGTGCAGCAGGGCTTGCCGTCCTACAAAATAGATTACAACCAGCAGAAAAAGAACATAGCGATTATTTTGTCGCAAGGCATTTGCGTCCTCAGCCTCGTTTATTACAAGGCCAAGCATTGCGCCATTTAGCAACATCTGCGATTGATATTTCTGATGGACTTATTTCTGATTTGAACCATATTCTTACGGCAAGTGGTTGTGGTGCGCGCTTAAATTTAGACGCATTACCTTACTCACCAGCGATGAAAGCGGAAGTAAGCGAAGAACAAGCGGAGATTTGGGCATTAAGTGGTGGTGAAGATTACGAATTATGCTTTACGGTACCTGAAATCAACCGTGGTGCGCTAGAGATTGCATTAGCACATACTGGAGCCGATTTTCATTGTATTGGGCAAATTATGCCGATTGCCGAAGGGATACGTTACTTACGTGATGGTAAAGATGTACACCCTAATCTTAAAGGGTTTGATCACTTTAGTGATGCTAACGAGTAACCTTACTTTAATCAAAAGGCGCTTTATTAGCGCCTTTGGTGATCTTGATAATATCTAAATTTATATTTAAAAAGATTATTAATAATCTCTTATTTTAGTTCTTTTTCACAAATTCAGATTTCAACTTCATTGGCCCAAAGCCATCAATTTTACAATCAATATTATGGTCGCCTTCCACTAAACGGATACCTTTTACTTTAGTACCGATTTTTAGCATGGTTGAGCTACCTTTAACTTTTAGATCTTTAATCACGGTTACTGAATCACCATCAGTTAATAAATTGCCGTTAGCATCTTTAACGATTAGCTCATCGGTATCAACGACAGGTTCAGCATCGTTCCACTCGTGCGCACATTCAGGGCAAACATACATTGCACCATCTTCATAGGTGTATTCTGAATTGCACTTAGGACAAGAAGGTAATGACATAATAATACTCTCAAATTTTATCAAAATGGGAAGTGATTAATCGTCAAAATGAGGATAACACTTGCCCCATAAATTAAAGGACACATTATCGTTTAAGCATGAAAAATTTAAAGTAATGCCCTAAATGATCTGGCATCAGATAATGCGAAAGGGCGATAGTATAATGGATTTGATGGAAATTTGCACCTTTCATAGGTTATGGCGTGAGGAGTGAGAAAAAGTAGGTTAGATATAGAGAGTTAAATAGAAAATAAATATAAATAAAAGTAGTTTTAAATATTTCTTAAGTTTATGATATCTAAGTGATTATTTAACAAATATAACTAAAAATAAATGCCCTCATCTTAAAAGAGAGCATTATTATTAATAGTGTTAATCTTCTTGTTATTATTTTACAAAATAACTCACCGAGCCACGCTCTATAAGTTTGGTATTTGAGTTAATGATGAGTCCAATCTTCAATCCTTAAACCATCAACTCTCTCAAACTCTCTGGTATTATTTGTAACGACGATTAATCCTTTGCTTCTGGCATGTGCTGCTATATGCAAGTCATTATCACCAATGCGTTTACCTTGTTTTTCGAGTGTTGCTCTTATATCACCATAGTGAAAGGCTGCAAGTTCGTCATAAGGTAAAACATTTAGTCTAGAAACGAAATCATTAACAGTAGCTAAATTTTTTGCTGAATTTGAGCTTTTTTCAGCACCATATAGTAGTTCAGCAAGTGTTATTGTTGAAATAGCTAGCTGTTCAACATACTGATTAAATTTTGGTAACAGAAATTCAGGTCTACGTTTAATTGTAAATATAACAATATTCGTATCTAGCAGATATTTAATCATCAAAGGATTCTCTTTTGCTTGTAGCTTGATCTGGTCTTTCAGATAAAAAATCATCTGTTACAGACTTTTCAGATAAGAAAAAGCTATCCCATGCATTCTGTATCGGTGTAATAATTCTCTCTTTTCCTTTTACACGAACCACAACGTCTTTTACATCATCAGGAAAACGAGTATCAGCAGGTAAACGAACATTTTGTGTTCTATTGCTCATAAATACTTTGCCATGCTGGATCATAATGATAGCCTCCTTTCAATAACTGCTATATAGCATAAGTATATAGCAGTTTAGAAAGGATACCAAATGAGTTGTATGAAATCTATACTAAAAGTTTTAACTCATTAATGTTAATAGATTATTTTTTGTTTTCTATTACCGAGCCACGCTCTATAAGTTTGGGTGTAAGAACCAAAACATTGTCATCAGCATCGATATTTTCCATACGATGTAATAATTGGCTGACAGCAAGTTTACCCAATTCATCTTTGGGTTGGTGGATAGTAGAAAGAGGAGGGATCATATAAGAGGCTAGATCTATATCATCATAGCCCATCACTGAGATATCATCAGGTATACGCAAACCTTTTTGATAAATAGCTTGATAAGCACCAACTGCCATTGCGTCATTACAGGTAAAAACCGCTTGTGGTAAGACAGAATGTGAGAGTAATTTTTGCATTGCGCTAAATCCACCAGCAAATTCAAAATCACTGGTTAAAACAAACTCTTCTCGAATAGCGAGTCCTGCTTTTTGCATCGCATTGTAATAGCCTTGCAAACGATGTTTTGCTGGGAGTTTATCTTGTGGACCTGCAATACAGGCAATTTCAGTAAAGCCTTTTTCAATCAGATAATTGGTAGCAATTTCTCCCCCAAGCAGGGAGTTATCTTGAATAATATCTCCCCCATATTCAAATGGGGACCAATCCATCATGACCATAGGCAAACGAGGATAACGATTTAGCACTTCATGAGAGGGCGCTCTGGCTTCCGTACACATCAACAATAGGCCATCAACACGCTTTTGTAGCAAGGTTTCAAGGCTACTATCCATGCGTTCATAATCACCTTCGGTATTACATAGAATCAAACTATAGCCTTTTTCATAACAACTGCGTTCAACACCCCGCACAACCTCGGCATAAAAAGGGTTGCTACTTGCTGTTACTAACATACCTATGGTGTGAGTACAGTTCATTTTTAAACTGCGCGCTAAAGCTGAAGGTGCGTAATTTAAGGTTTCGATAGCATCGTTAACCTTTTTACGAATACCTTCGCTAACATAGCGATTGTTATTGATAACGTGAGAAACAGTTGATGTTGAAACGCCCGCTAAACGGGCGACATCTTTCATTGTTGCCAAAGTACTATGCTCGCTCTGCTAAAAATGATTCGATTTCATGACGCCAAGGGACTGAAGATTGCGCACCATGACGTGTAACTGCAATGGCAGCCGCTGCATGGGCAAAACGAATAGCCTCAACAGAAGGTTTGCCTTCTAATATTGCTGTGACAAATGCACCGTTAAATGTATCACCTGCGGCAATGGTATCAACAGCATCGACACGAAATCCAGGAATTATCATCCCTTTTCCTTGCTCACTAAACCATACACCACGGCTACCTAAAGTGATAAGCACTTGTTTGATACCTTTACGATGTAAAATATCGGCTGCTTTTGTAGCACCCGCTTCATCATGCACAGAAACGCCGGTTAATATTTCGGCTTCTGTCTCATTTGGGGTGATAACATCAATAAAACTCAGAAATTCATCAGATAAAGGTTGAGCTGGAGCTGGGTTTAAAATAACTTTTGTATGATGTGACTTTGCCAGTTTAGCTGCTTCAAATACGGTATCTAACGGTGATTCTAACTGCATTAATAAGGCATCAGCGTGTTCAATAACATGATGATATTGCTCAAGATGTATAGGTGTTAGTGCGCCGTTAGCACCTGCAATGATGCTAATTACGTTTTCACCTTGCTCATTAACAAGGATCATCGCAACACCTGTTGGTGTTTGCGGAATAATACTAATTGCATCAATATGAATATTATCTGTTTTAAGTTGTGAGATTATCTCACTGCCAATCGCATCATCACCGACACAAGCAATAAAGGTAATATCGGCGCCACTGCGACCACAAGCAACAGCTTGGTTTGCACCTTTGCCACCAAAGGCTATTTTATATTGATGACCAATAATGGTTTCACCTGGTTTTGGAAATTGTGAAATATTCATAATGTGATCAACATTAATGCTACCTAGAACAGCAAGGCGAGGTGTTGTCATAGCCTTTATCCTTGTGAAAACGTGTTTTAATGATCAAAGCCACCACGGAGCAACATCACTCCGTGGCATTTGTTGTTATTTTTTAATAACTAACTCAAGTTCGACTGGGATTGTTGCATCCACTTTTTCGCCTTTGAGAATTTTATCTGCGGTTTGAATACCGATAATACCAATTTGGTCTGGGCGTTGAGCAATGGTTGCGCCTAACATGCCACGGTTTACCGCTTTGATCCCATCATCTGTGCCATCGAAACCAATCACTAATACATCACTACGACCGGCAGTTTGTAATGCACGTAATGCACCTAATGCCATTTCATCATTTTGTGCAAAAACAGCTTGGACAGCAGGATAAGCAGTTAATAGGTTTTGCATCACGTTAAGACCTTTTGTGCGGTCAAAATCAGCAGGTTGGCTGGCAAGTACATTCAGTTTGTGAGCATCAACCGCTTGTTTAAAACCTTCACCACGTTCACGAGATGCAGAGGTTCCAGTGATCCCTTCTAGTTGAATAACTTTGGCATCATTGGCCACTTTTTCGGCAATATAGTCACCCGCCATTTTACCGCCAAGGCGGTTATCAGAAGCAACATGGCTGACAACTTCACCTTTGTTTGCAACACGATCTAAGGTGATAACTGGGATCTTAGCTTTATTCGCTAAAATAACCGCATTACCTACAGCATCTGAGTCTGTTGGGTTAATAAGCATTAAGCGTGTGCCTTTTACGGTTAAATCTTGCACGTTAGCAAGCTCTTTAGCTGGGTTATCCATCGAGTCCAGCACAACTAAATCGTAACCTAAACGATTTGCTTCTTTCTGTGCACTGTCTTTCATGGTGACAAAGAATGGATTATTGAGTGTAGAGATAACAAGTGCGATAGATTCTTTTGCAAACGCGTTAGCGCTGATTGTGGCACTTAACGCAACAACAGAAAGAAGTGTCGCCATTTTTTTGAGTTTCATAATATAAGTTCCTGTCGGGGTTCGGATTAAGAGAATAGAGAGTTATTTTTTGTTATCTACCAAAACAGCAAGTAAGATGACCACCGCTTTTACTATCATTTGATAGTTTGACGATATTCCTAATAAATTCAGTGCATTATTTAAGAAGCCTAGAATAAGTGCACCAATTAACGTACCGATAATACGGCCCTTACCACCCGCAAGGCTGGTACCACCCAGAACAACCGCAGCAATGGCATCTAACTCATAACCATTACCAGCCATCGGTTGTGCTGATGAAAGGCGAGCAACTTCAATTACGCTAGCAAGGGCAGCTAACAAACCACACAGTGCATAAACAATAATTTTTATTTTATCGACGCTAATACCAGATAAACGTGTTGCTGATTCATTTCCCCCAAGCGCATAAATATAACGACCTAAACGGGTGTGATGTAATAAATACCATGCACTTAAAAAGACAATCATCATGAGCCAGATTGGAGTTGGGACCCCAAATGGACGACCAATACCAAACCAGCTAAAGAGATCGGCATTATCGCTAAATCCAGTATTAATTGGGCTGCCGTCGGTATAAACACGGGTAACACCGCGCAGTAATAACATCATGACTAATGTAGCAATAAAGGCTTGAACTTTACCTTTTGCCACGATAATCCCTGTTACACCACCAATAGCTGCACCAAGTGCTAATGCACCTACAACCGCAACAAGGGCATTAATATCAGCGCCAACCATAGAAGCAGCAACAGCACCGGTTAATGCAAGCAATGAACCAACAGATAAGTCGATACCAGAGGTTAAAATGACCAGCGTCATGCCAACCGCCATAATGGCGTTAACCGATGTTTGCTGAAGAATGTTGAATATATTGTTTAAGGTAAAGAAATTAGGGCTGAGTGTGGAAACGACAACAATCAGAAGTAGTAATGCTATCAGTGATTTTTGCTCTAAGAGCCATGCTTTTGAAAACCAACGTTTTGACGCTGGAATTGAATTCGTGCTCATATCAAACTCCTACCTTAGCGTCATATTGTTTACCAACAGCGGCTGCCATTAGCATTTCTTGTGTGACATTGTGAGCTGAAAACTCACCGCTAATACGACCTTCATGCATCACCAAAATACGATCACTCATTCCCATTACCTCAGGCATTTCAGAAGAAATTAATATGATGCTTAATCCTTCTTGTTTAAATTTATTAATTAGCTGATAAATTTCTTTTTTAGCACCAACGTCTACACCACGAGTGGGTTCATCAAGAATAAGCACTTTAGGGCGAGTCATCAGGCCTCTTGCGATAGCCACTTTTTGTTGATTTCCCCCTGATAAAAAGCCAATTGTTTGATCCATTGAAGGGGTTTTTATATTGAATAATTTAATAAAATCACCGACAGTGAGTTGCTCTTCTTTATGATTGAGTACTCCCATGCCACGGCTAAAATAACGAAGTGCGGTCAGTGACATATTTTCTTTCACTGACATACCTAGCACTAAGCCATCTCGTTTTCTGTCTTCAGAAATATAAACAATGCCGTGTTCCAATCCTTCAACCGGCTTTTTGATTTGGCAGGGTTTGCCATCTAGCTCTACGGTGCCGTTGGTTTTGGGTAATGCGCCGTAGATAATTTTCATTAATTCTGTACGACCAGCACCCATTAAACCTGAAATACCGAGAATTTCACTTTCATGTAATGAGAAACTGACATCGTGAACATCTTCACCACTGAGGTTAATGACATTGAGTTTGGTTTTGCCTTGGGGGATGTTGATACGAGGATATTGGTCTTCTAACTTACGGCCAACCATCATTTCAATGAGCGTATCTTCTTGTAATGTGTTAACGGGTTTTTCACCAATAAACTGACCATCTCGAAGTACGGTCACGTCATCGCAAATCTCAAAGATTTCTTTTAAGCGATGTGAGATATAAACAATGCCACAACCTTGATCTCTTAGTTCTCGAATAACACTAAACAGAGATTCAGTTTCTGTATCGGTTAATGCATCAGTAGGTTCATCCATAATAATGACTTTGGAACCAAAACTAAGTACCTTAGCGATTTCAACCATTTGCTGATCACCAATCGATAATTCAGACACTAAACGGTGACTGCTATAAGCAAGGTTTAATCGGGCTAACAACTTATCAGCCTCAGCATACATTTTCTTCCAATCGATAGCCCCAAAAGCACGGGTAAACTCACGACCCAAGAAAATATTCTCTGCAATGGTTAATTCAGGAATAAGGTTAAGCTCTTGGTGAATAATACCTATCCCGGCTTCTTGAGAAGATTTTGGGCCATTAAAAGCACAACTTTCACCTTGATAAATTACCTCGCCAGCATCTTTTTTATAAATGCCAGTAAGTACTTTCATTAGTGTTGATTTGCCAGCACCATTTTCACCCACTAAGGCCATCACTCGGCCGGGATAAATGCGCAATGTAGCGCCTGATAGTGCTTTTACACCAGGGAATGACTTATCAATATCTTTAAGTTCGAGTAAAGGTTTCATATTGTCCTCAGAAAGTCACACCAGAAAACAACACAATATTGGCATAAGGTGTACATTCACCTGTTCTAATAACAGCTTTATTTTCAGTAAGTTGTTTTTTGAATGCTTCATGTGAAACATACATTATTTGAATGGGTTTCTTCTGTTCTTGCTCTAATAAATAGAGGTAAGAGACTATCTCATTAAAAAGGAGGGGATTAATGGTCTTAATTTCTTCCGCCAGCATCACTGCTTCAACTTGCATTTCATGAGTGATTGTTTGCAATACTGACATAAAGTCAGGAATACCCTGTGTTAGAGCGAGATCAATACGTTCAACAGAAGAGGGAATGGGTAATCCGGCATCTGCAATAGTGATTTTGTCAGTGTGTCCTAAACGTGAAATTACGCTCGAAATAGGACTATTTAGTAATACGCCTTTTTTCATATTTCCTCCTCAGCGAAACGTTTCGCTGTTTATATAGTAGAAAAGAAAAGGGGGAAAACAAGTTTGATTTATTCAGATTGTGAGCGTGATCGAAACGTTTCGTTGACAAGCAAAAAGAAAGAAAAATCTAACTAACTGAATAAATTAGCGCTGAATGGATTCAATAAGAGAATGTTTTATTTGCAGTGATTTTCATAAAATATGAGTTATAGACGACATATTACATAGAGGAGTTTGAGTAATAATAGTACTAGGTTTAATTTATTATTAAGTTTTCCTTATGCAAGGGGGCTGTATGGGATGGATAATTGGTATTATTATTTTTTTTGCTTTGGTGTCCGCTATTTTTAAACCTAGCCATTGTGATGTTTGTAACCTTAGTTTTAAAAGGAAATATTACACATGGACTATCGATGGTAAAAAACAACACTTATGCCCGAATTGTAATTCAAAAATGAATAGAAGAATTAGTAATCAAAGATTTAATAGTCGTTTTGGTAAGTAATTAGCATAGAAAAATGCCCGTTTAAAACGGGCATTTAAGACGTTATTTAGCTTGATAATCCGTAATAGATTTCTCAATACCAACAGCATCAAGTCCTAAATCTGCTCGGATCTCTTCTTGTCCACCTTGTGGTACAAACAAATCAGGAATGCCTAGATTTAAAACAGGTACTAAGCAACGCTCTTGCATGAGTAATTCATTAACACCACTGCCAGCGCCACCCATAATGGCATTTTCTTCTAGTGTTACCAACATATCATGCTGTTCAGCCAGAGAAAGGATAAGTGATTTATCAAGAGGCTTGATAAAACGCATATCGGCTACCGTTGCATCAAGTTTTTCAGCGACTTCTAATGCTTCTGGTAGTAATGTACCAAAGTTTAGAATAGCAATACCTTTGCCTTGACGACGAATAATACCTTTACCCATAGGCAGTGGATCAAGTGGTTGCAATTGCGCACCAATACTAGAGCCTCTTGGATAACGTACTGCAACAGGGCCATCTTGATAGTGATAACCTGTATGAAGCATTTGGCGACACTCATTTTCGTCGCTTGGCGCCATAATGACCATATTAGGAATACAGCGTAAGAATGAGAGATCAAAAGCACCTTGGTGAGTTTGACCATCTGCTCCCACAATACCACCACGATCAATAGCAAATAAAACAGGCAGTTTTTGAATGGCAATATCGTGGATCACTTGGTCATAAGCGCGTTGTAAGAATGTTGAGTAAATAGCAACAATCGGCTTATAGCCACCAATGGCTAAACCTGCTGCAAAGGTAACAGCGTGTTGTTCTGCAATAGCAACATCAAAGTATTGTGATGGATATTCTTTTGAGAAGCGCACCATACCCGAGCCTTCACGCATAGCTGGAGTAATTGCCATTAATTTTGGATCGGTTGAGGCTTCTTCACATAACCAGTCACCAAAAATTTTGGAAAAGGTAGGTCGTGCATTAGGGCTTTTAGGTAATGTACCTGCTTGTGGATCAAATTTAGGTACAGCGTGCCAGCTAATAGGATCACGTTCAGCAGGGGCATATCCACGACCTTTTTTGGTCATAATATGCAGAAGTTGAGGACCTTTTAGATCACGCATATTAGCGAGAGTCTGTACTAACGCAATAACATCATGACCATCAACAGGACCAATATAGTTAAATCCTAACTCTTCAAACATGGTGCCAGGAACGACCATGCCTTTGATATGTTCTTCGGTCTTTTTCAGTAATTCTTTAATTGGTGGAATACCAGAAAAGACTTTTTTTCCACCTTCACGCAAAGTGGTATACAGTTTGCCAGATAACAATTGTGCAAGATGATTATTCAACGCACCAACGTTTTCTGAAATCGACATCTCGTTATCATTAAGAACAACGAGCATATCTGGTTCAATATCACCTGCGTGGTTCATTGCTTCAAAAGCCATACCCGCAGTAATTGCACCATCACCAATGACACAAACTGTTTTTCTATTCAGTTTTTCTTGTTCAGCGGCAACAGCCATACCTAAACCTGCACTGATAGAGGTTGAAGAGTGACCGACACAAAGTTTGTCGTATTCGCTCTCTTCACGCCAAGGGAAGGGATGTAATCCATTTTTTTGGCGAATTGTATCAATACGGTCACGGCGACCTGTTAAGATTTTATGGGGATAGGCTTGATGCCCCACATCCCATATAAGGTTGTCAAAAGGGGTTTTATAGACGTAATGGAGAGCAACCGTTAACTCAATAGCACCTAAACCTGAGGCGAAGTGACCACTTGAGCGGCTGACACTGTTAAGAAGAAATAGCCTTAGCTCATCACAGAGTTTAGGTAAACTCTCTTTTGGTAATAGGCGCAAATCTTCTGGTGTTTCAACCAACGCCAATGTGGGATATTTTTCGATATCAATGCTCATGTGATGCCTATTAATTAATCACTTGTAATAGGGAAAGAACAGGTAAGCTGCTCTCTTTATTTTTTATTAGTTTTTCCGTTCGACGATAAAACTCGCTAATTGTTTAAGCGTGGTTGTATCGTACTCGTATTGCTCAAGAAACGCTAAGGCATCCAGTGCTTCGTTATACAATTCCTGTGCTTTCTTTTGAGCTTGCTCTAAACCAAGGAGGGCTGGGTATGTGCTTTTTCCTGACTCTTGGTCACTACCTTGGCGTTTTCCTGTTTCTTCGGTACTTCCGATGACATCTAAAATGTCATCTTGCACTTGAAAGGCAAGGCCAATGGAGTGAGCATATTTATCTAATGCAGGTAATACATCATGGCCTTTAGAGCCTGCACTATATGCACCTAAACGAACAGCCGCACGAATTAATGCACCTGTTTTGTGTAAATGGATTTTTTCAAGAGACGCAAGATCAATTGATTTATCTTCAGCTTCAAGATCAAGTGCTTGACCACCACACATACCGGAAAGACCACTCGCTGTGGCTAATTCAGCAATCATTGCAACACGATCAGCCATAGAAACATCGGGCATTGGATTTTTTGCTAAGATCTCAAAAGCCAGAGTTTGTAGTGCATCACCTGCTAAAATAGCGTTGGCTTCACCGAATTCGATATGACATGTTGGTTTACCACGACGCAGATCATCATCATCCATTGCAGGTAAATCGTCATGAATAAGGGAGTAAGCATGAATACATTCCACAGCAGCTGCCGGAGCATCAAGGTTTAGCGCAGGGACTTTAAACATTTCACCAACAGCATAAACAAGGAAAGGACGTAAGCGCTTGCCACCTAAAAGAGCGCCATAACGCATGGCTTTACCTAGAGGCATATCAGTAAATGGTAAAGCTAATAGCGCTTGGTTTAATGCATCATCGACACGCTGGTGGGCGGAATCTAATTTATGACGGAACGCATCCGTACTTGAAGTTGCGTTACTCAATTATTCTGCCTCTTGGATAAAATCATCGGGAGCTGCATTATCGTCTTCTTTTAGAAGAATACGAACACGCTGTTCAGCATCTTGTAATGTTTTTTGTCCAACACGGGCTAGACGAACGCCATGTTCAAATTCATTAAGCGCTTCTTCTAAAGGGAGTTCACCGGATTCTAAGCGGTTTACGATTTGCTCAAGTTCTTGCATGGATGCTTCAAAACTTGGTGCTTTTGCGATGTCTTCGTTAATTGATGTCGTTTTCTTAGCCATAATATTTTTGATAATAAAGCATGTTAGCGCTGAATAATAGCGATCATCTTACTACAAGTGAGATGAAAATTTCTTATTCAGTCGATGATTTTTGCGGGTGAGCCCTAAATATTGGTGATATACTTTGTGACTTTTATAAACTCCAGTCAATTTACATCACTGTAGTTTATGTTTCTACTTAATAACCTATGACCATTGACTATGAAGTTTATTATTAAATTATTCCCCGAAATTACGATCAAAAGCCAATCTGTTCGTATACGTTTTATCAAAATTCTCACTAGTAATATTCGTAATGTATTAAATTCAATCGGCGATGAAATCACAGTTGTCCGTAATTGGGATAACATTGTGGTGGTGAGTAAAGACGAAAGTAAAAGCGAAGCTGTATGTGATGCTTTAACACGTATTCCTGGTATTCATCACTTTTTACAAGTCGAAGAACATCCTTATACCGACTTACATAATATTTTTGAGCAAACTTTTGCAGCATTTAAGCATTTAGTTGAAAACAAAACATTCTGTGTTCGTGCAAAACGTCGTGGTAAACACAGTTTTACTTCTAATGAAGTTGAGCGTTATGTAGGTGGTGGTTTTAACCAACACGTTGAAAGCGCAAAAGTGAAGTTAACGCGTCCTGATGTCACCATTAATTTAGAAATTGAAGACGATAAACTTATTTTAGTCAATGCGCGCTATGAAGGTATTGGTGGTTTTCCAATTGGTACACAAGAAGATGTCTTATCACTGATCTCTGGTGGCTATGACTCAGGTGTATCAAGCTATATGTTAATGCGTCGAGGTAGCCGAGTTCACTATTGTTTCTTTAACTTAGGTGGCTCTGCACACGAAATTGGTGTTAAACAAGTTGCGCATTATTTATGGAATCGTTTTGGTCGTTCTCATAAAGTGCATTTCGTTGCAGTTGACTTTGAACCTGTTGTCGCAGAAATTTTAGAAAAGGTCGATGACGGGCAAATGGGGGTTGTGCTAAAACGTATGATGGTACGCGCAGCATCAAGAGTGGCAGAGCGTTATGGTGTTCAAGCGATTGTAACGGGCGAAGCATTAGGCCAAGTTTCTAGCCAGACCTTAACTAATTTGCGTTTAATTGATAATGCGACAGATACGTTAATTTTACGTCCTCTTATCACTCATGATAAAGAGAATATTATCAATATTGCTCGTCAAATTGGCACAGAAGATTTTGCTCGCACAATGCCAGAATTCTGTGGAGTGATCTCAAAAAGCCCAACAGTGAAAGCCGTTAAAGCGAAAATTGAAGCTGAAGAAGAGAAGTTTGATTTTTCTATTCTTGATAACGTTGTTGAAAATGCCAAGAATATGGATATTCGCCGTATAGCCGAAGAAACTGTACAGCAAGTCACAGAAGTTGAAATGGTCTCTGAATTCGGTACAAATGACGTTATTCTTGATATTCGCTCCCCCGAAGAGCAAGAAACATCACCATTAAAAATGGATGGCATTGATGTTAAAGAATTACCATTCTATAAACTCAGCACACAGTTTGGTGATTTAGATAAAGCAAAAACCTATTTACTGTATTGTGATCGCGGAATGATGAGCCGTTTACAAGCACTGTATTTACGTGAACAAGGTTTTGAGAACGTTAAAGTCTACCGTAAAAAATAATATATAACGTTTATATTGTTGATAAAAAAACCACTATAAAGTGGTTTTTTTTAATTGCTTTGACCCGTCCTAAATAAGGTTGACACTTTTCCAATCTGAAATTGGAGAATGTAATGAAACCAATCACTAAACGAATTCAATGAGATTATTTTCTTGCCTTTAAATTAGCGGTTGTTGACCAAGTAGAAAAAGATGAATTCACCTATAAACATGCTCAATATCAATATGGCATACAAGGCCGCTCTACCATTTTGGTTTAGGCTTTAAAAAACGAACTTAGACAATCTTGTTAATCCATCATTCAAATAGAGGGATACCGTATTGTTCTTAGGAATATCAGAAAATACATAAAGAGCATAATATTCAATGCGCTATAGCTGATGGATATGATTGTTATCAAAATGTCTTAGCTGAATGAGTTAATGAAATGTTAAAAATGGAGTATCTTCTGATAAAACCGAGAAATCTCGAACAAGCAAGAAAATTAGTAGAAGAATCAATCCAGCTCTATAATAAAAAACGACTACACTTATGATTAAATTATAAAACGCCCGATGAAGTTCATTGAGCGTTTTATGCCTGAAAAGTTGTCAACTTATATTAGGACTAGACATTTTTGAAAATATTTAATTGTGTGGACTTTAAATTCAACATAAGTAAAATTAACAAATTATTTTAGTATGTGAGCAATATGTAAATATGACTATATCGAGTGAATGGCAAGAATGGATTAATAAAAATAGTCATTTAATGACGCATCCTGCTAACTATGAAGTTTTATTTGTAGAAAAAATTCTTAGCCAAATACCAGAACTAAAGACTTATTATTTACACGCACAGTTTCCATTTAAAGACCAAGATAATCGATCTCGCCGAATAGATTTTATGGTTTTAGATGAAACCAAAGGAATTTGTTTGGCTATTGAGATTGATGGATTATCCAAAATACAGTCACATAATAATATAATTGATTATTCTAGTTGGGGGGATTTATTAAAAAGGCAAAATGCATTGCTTAAAAATGTAGGTTGTATGTTATTAAGATACTCAAATCAGCAATGGCGTTATCAGTCTAATTTTGTTATTAATGAAATTAGAAATGAACTATTAAAGCAAGAAATTGATTTTTCGAAATCAATGGAAGATAAAATTAAAGAAATAGACTATAAGGCATATTTAGAATTAAAATTAAATGAAAAAACATTAGAAGTATCAAAATTAAAAGAACATAAAGAAAAAATAGATGAACTTTTGATAGAGAAAAATAAAATACTTAATTTTAATAATAAATTAAAGTTAAAATTAGAAGAACAGAAAAAAATCACCTCAATGACTCAGTCATTAAGAGAGGAAATATTACATGATTTAACGTTATTTAAAAACAAATTAAATAATATGGATACAGAGCAGTATTTAACAACTAATCAAATAACTAATTTAATAGAAGGGAATGAAGTTTCATGTGAAATAGAAAAAGATAGAATAACCAGTGTGGCTCTTGGCAAACTAATAGGAATAGAAACCAAAGAAGCGCTAGACATGTTAAGTCAAGAAAAAAACAATGAAATTAAAAATAACATAATAAAGTTATTAGATGAAAATAAAGAAAAATCACTGAAACAAAATAGAATAGCTCTTATTTTCTCTTTTTTAGCATTATTCATTGTGAGTGTTTTTGTAATATACCTCTATGATAATAAAAATATAGTAAATAAAATAGAACCTATTAAGAATTCTTTTTTATTTTCTGAAGGCAAAGAAACTCAAGAAATTGTTATAGACGAAAAAAAAACATATCTTCCTAAAGTAATAGAGGAGACGATATCAGCGAGTGAAGCCTATAATTACATTGATGAAGAAAAAATAGTTTGTGGAAAGTTAGAACAAATAAAATCATTTAATAAAATGACCTTTTTAAATATTGATAGTCATTACCCTAATATATTATTTAATGCGGTTATATGGGATGATAATGCAAAGAAATTTATGGGTATTAATTTGAAATTGGGTAAACCAATATGTATTAATGGTATTATTAGTGAGTATAACGGAGTCCCAAGAATTATTTTGAAAGAAAAAAAACAGTTAAGAGGATAAGATAATATGAGTTTTTGTAAAATAACACTTGTTTTTTTTATATTAATACCGATGGCTTTTGCTAGCTCATCTATTAATGCTAATAAAGCACCGTTTCATCTGAATGAATCATTGTTAGTTTGTGGTGTTGCTTTAGAAATAAAAAAATTAAATAAACGAGTGATAATAAATTTAGATGATAATTATCCAAATCAAAATATTACTTTTTTAATTTGGGATAGTGATCTAAATATCTTTAATAAGAAATTTGGTTCATTGTTTTTTTTGAAGAATAAAAGAATATGCGGGTTTGGTAAGATAGAAGAATATAAAGGGCACTTACAAATTATTATAAAAAAAGAACAATACTTGAGATTGATTAACTAGTAACTTATAACCACTAAAGTAAAAATATACATCAGTGGTTATAATAAATTACCTATCCCCAAAGCCTGTGAATTCATCTTGGTAATTATAAATACCGGGTGGCAATACGAGTTGTTTGGCAACATCAGCAGCGACTTCTTTGCCTTTTAAGCGCTCGATAATTTTTAGTGCAAAATCGATAGATGTTGCAGGTGCTTGGCTAGTAATTAAATTCACTCTTTCATCAAAATAGACTCGATAATCAACCCATTTTTTCGGTGATATTTTATCTTTTAATGCAGGAAAACCCGTCATATTGCCAATGGGGAAAATATTGTGAGATTCAAGAATAATGGCAGGTGCTGCACAGATGGCTGCGACAAGTTTATTTTCACTGTGCATACGGCGGACTTTCTCAACCACTAAAGGGCTGTCTCTTAAGGTTTCAGTACCTTGTAATCCACCAGGGAGAATAATAACGTCATAGTGATGATCAACAACACGAACTAGAGGCGCATCGGCGACAAGTTTAATACCACGAGAACATGTGATAACAAGATCATCAACATCATCTTCTGCACTAGCAAGAACAACATGAATACCGGCCCTAACTAATAAATCTGCCGTGGTCACGACTTCGGTTTCTTCACTTCCATTAGCTAGGCAGATGATCGCTGATATGGTCATAATTGCCTTCCTGTTGTTTGATAAATTGAAAAAGGTGGTTATTTTCTGGTAAAACAAGGCCTTGTGCTGACGCTCGACGCAATAAATAACCAGTAATATAGTCAATCTCTGTGTGGCGTTGATATTTCACATCTTGATACATAGATGAATAATTATTTGCTGTTTGTTCTATGGTATCAATAATGTAGCCATGCAGATGTGTTTTAGATGTAGGGACAACACCTTCACGCTCCATCACTTGATAAACTTCATCACAAATTTTGTGAATATGCTCAGGGTAGCGCAATAAATCCCCATTACGGCATTGATAATAAACAGTTAATGGATTAATAACACAATTTACAGCTAATTTTAGCCAACTAATGGTATGAATATCATTGTGCCAAGCAACATCAGGTAATGCATGATGCAGAATTTCTGCTAAATGACTATATTGCTGAGCAATACCATTCAATGGGCCAATATGTGTTATACCTGTAGCTGTGTGAATAACGTTCTGGCCTTGTTGATAAGCGCCGTGAGTAATAATACCTTGCAAAATTGGTCTAGTGATAGAGTGTTGTGTTGCTGTTAATTCATCAGCAGTTCCCATACCATTATGAATTAATAAGATAGGACATTGTGCAGATAAATAAGGTAGAAGTGCATTTACAGCATCTGAGACTTGCCACGATTTTAAGCAAACAATAAGTAATTCGCTTTGTTTCAACCATTCAAGCTGATTCGCGATAATGCGCTGATAAAAAGGCTCACCATTAATATTATCGACACTCACATCTAAAAAAGGTTGTGGCACTCTTAGCCAGCCTTGTACTTCATGAGTTTGACGTGTTAATGCGGCGATCCAAAGTTTACCTATTGAACCACATCCTAAAACGGTAATTTTCATTGTGCCTCTTCTTTTGAAAATCGTAATAGAGTAAGGCGGTGACTTGCTGTCACTAGACTATCTTTCTGAAATTATAACATTGATTGTGCTTCTCTGTTTAAAGTATGTTTGCTCTTTACTATCAGTATGAATTTGAGTGTTAAAGCCGTTATTGAATGTGCAATGCTTTTTTGCAACCCTAAAAGAAGCTATTATTTGGGTTGTATTTATTTATTGAGGAAGAAAGAATGCCATCTTTTGATATCGTATCTGAAGTTGACTTACATGAAGTGCGTAATGCGGTTGAAAACGCACAACGTGAACTGACTACTCGTTGGGATTTTCGTAATGTCGAAGCCAGTTTTGAATTAAACGAAAAAGCAGAGTCAGTGAAAACGACCAGCGTATCTGAATTTCAGGTTCAGCAATTATTAGATATTCTGCGTGAGAAAATGGCAAAAAGAGGGATCGATGGTGCAGTATTAAATATCCCTGAAGAAATGACTCACAGCGGAAAAATGTACAGTGTAGAAGCAACCTTGAAACAAGGGATTGATACTGCATTAGCGAAGAAAATTGTTAAGCTAATTAAAGACAGTAAATTAAAAGTACAAGCTCAAATTCAAGGCGAACAAGTTCGTGTTACAGGTAAATCCCGTGATGACTTACAAGCTGTAATGAAATTAGTCCGAGAAGGTGAGCTAGGACAGCCATTCCAATTTAATAACTTCCGTGACTAACAATTTATTCATTTAGTCATAAAAAATGCGCTGAATAAACAGCGCATTTTTGTTTTCATTAGGCAAATTGATTGTGAGTTAAATAGAAGGGATTAAAGACTCTAATATTGCTCTCGATGTTTGTTTGGTATCCACTTTGATATAGGCGCTTTGCTCATCAGCAATAATCACAACTTCATTAACACCGGGTTGTTGTTTAAATATTTGTTGTAGTTTTTGTTGCTGACCTAAAGACAGATTAGACGGTAATTCAATACGTAAACTACTCACATAAGCGGGTTGACGTAAAGTTAAGCTAATCAAAAACCAAATAATGCCAATCACTAAACAGCCCAGAAATACGATTTGTGCATCATAATGCTGATAAAGCCATCCACCTAAAATACCGCCTAATGCCACACCTAAAAATTGGCTAGTGGAATAAATTCCCATTGCAGTACCTTTATAGCCAGCAGGTGCTTCTTTACTAATTAATGAAGGTAGTAGTGCTTCCATAATATTAAAGCCAATAAAAAAGACCTGAATGCCAGCAATAATCAGCCATAAACTAGAGCCTGAGCTTATTAAAATAATTTGAGCGATAATCAGTAAAAAGATACAGAATAAGAAAACCTGTTTCATTTTACGTTTTTTTTCTGCGTAGATAATAAAGGGTAATACGGTAATAAAGGCGATAAGCATAGTGACAAGATAAACAATCCAGTGCTTTTCTTTTGCTAAACCTGCGCTACTCATAACCAGAGGAAGTGCAACAAATGCCGCCATTAATAAAGTATGTAGTGAAAAAATACCCGTATTCAACTTAAGAAGTTGTGCATCAAATAAGACTTTTTTTACACTGCCACGGACAAAACCAGATTCTCGATTAAGAATATGATGTTCACTATTGGGAACGGTAAAAAGCGTAATAATAATTCCACCAAAGGCAAGTAGGGCGATCCCCCAAAAGAGCCCATGTAAACCAAAAATATGTGTTAAGACTGGCCCCAAAACGAGGGCTAAAGCAAAGGTTATCCCAAAGCTAATACCAATAAAGGCCATTGCTTTTGTTCTATTTTGCTCTCGAGTTAGATCGGAGAGTAAAGCCATAACTGCGGCTGATATAGCTCCAGCACCTTGTAGTGCTCGACCAATAATAATGCCGTAAATATTGTCACTAAGAGCTGCAATAAGGCTCCCGACAATAAAAATTATTAGGCCGAAAACAATCATAGGTTTTCGACCAAACTTATCAGAGAAAATACCAAAAGGAATTTGGAATACCGCTTGTGTTAATCCATAAATACCGATGGCTAATCCAATGAGAGATTCTGTTGCATGTTGTAGTTGAAGCCCATAAGTGGTTAAAACAGGGAGTACCATAAACATGCCAAGCATGCGAAGAGAAAAAACAGTGCCTAGTCCCCATGTTGCTTTGCGCTCTAATGGGGTCATTTTATTATCATTCATGGATTACCTCGTATTACTGATACCCCATTGTAATGGCATTTTATAACGAGGTTAATCAATAAATGGGATGCAAAAAAGTCAAAACTGTACTGATATCTTCTTTAGTCGCAAAACAGGATAAAAAAAGACCAGTCAGAAGACTGACTGGTCTTTCGGTTACTTTAGTAAATACATTATCTTAAATAAGCAAAGACAGTTTCTGTTGAGCTTGTTGGATCAACCGACATCATTACACTTAATGAAGTGATTGCCACAATAGAGAAAATAAATAATTTTCGTGCCCAAACTTTATCATTGGTTGCTTTATAACCGGATAAAGCCATGCCCAACCACCAAATACTGACGGCAGAAGCAACTATTAGATATTTATAGCCCGCATATCCAACTAACGTCAGCATTAAGGTTGCAATCATAAATGCCAGAATATAAAGAATGATATGGCGTTTAGCGACTGAGATCCCTTTAATAACGGGTAATACCGGAATATTAGCAGCTTGATAGTCTTTAAAACGGAAAATAGCAATGGCATAAGAGTGAGGCATCTGCCATAAACTAAAGATAAGTAATAGGATTGCCGCGCCCGCATCAAATTCACCGCTAACGGCACAATAACCGATAACAGGAGGGGCAGAGCCAGATAAACTTCCAATCAGTGTGCCATAAACAGATTTACGCTTCATATAGAGGCTATAAACCCCAACATAAATAATAAAACCAAATACAGCGATAAACATTGCAAGCGGGTTGGCTGCTACATAGAGCAGCACAACACCTGCAATACCTAATACTGAGGCATAAATCAGGCTAATTCGAGGGTCAATTAATCCTTTAACTAATGGGCGATTCTTCGTTCTTTCCATGATACGGTCAATATCACGGTCAATATAGTTGTTAAAAACACAACCAGAAGCAACGACCAGAGACACCCCAAGTAGAGTCGCGACAAATAGGGAGTAGTCAATCTCACCTTTGGAGGCGAGAAGGAAACCACCTATTACAGAAATTAAATTTCCGAAAATAATTCCTGGTTTGGTGACTTGTAGGTATTGCTTAATCATAGCGACAACTCTTAATCCATCATCATATTGATGTTCAGGTTGTACATAATCCACAACGAGCCTACGACAACAATGCCGATAATAAGCAGTGTGAACAGGAATGCAACGACGTTCCAGCGCTCTTCTGATGACGTATTCATATGTAAGAAGCAGACTAAATGAACAACAATCTGCACAACAGCCATACCGACAACGGTCCATAGAATAGTTGCTGGTGTCGCGGTTCCTTCCATCACCATCCAAAATGGAATAACGGTGAGGATAACAGACAGAATAAAGCCAATTAGATAAGACTTCATGCTGCCGTGGCTTGCGCCTGAAGGAGAAGTATTTGGATGACTCATTACATCGCTCCCATCAGATAAACTACGGTGAACACACAAATCCAGACAACGTCAAGGAAGTGCCAGAACAGACTTAAACAGCTTAAGCGAGTACGGTTAACTTCGGTTAAACCACGGCGTGATACTTGGATCATTAGGATCACAATCCAAATTAAACCCGCTGTTACGTGAAGACCGTGCGTTGAAACTAAAGCAAAGAATGCAGATAAGAATGCACTGCGATCTGGGCCATAACCTTCTGCGATTAGCTCATGGAATTCGTAAACTTCCATGATGACGAAACCTAAGCCGAATAAGAAAGTAACAAATAACCACAGATTAACTTGGCTAACGCTACCTTTATTCATGCTCAGCATAGCGAAACCAAAAGTGATACTACTAAATAGTAATAAGAAGGTTTCAACTAAAACAAAAGGTAAGCTAAAGATTTCTTTACCAGAAGGACCATCAGCAATCCCGTTAACAAGCACCGCATAAGTGGCGAATAAGCTGGCAAACAGGATAAGGTCGCTCATTAGGTAGATCCAGAAGCCGAAAACTTTCGTCGCTCCTGCATCGTGGTGCCCATGATGCTCATGGGCGTTTGTGTTATTTACAGTTTGAGTAGACATTATTTCACACCTGCTTTTTTCAGTTCTTCATAATGCTTATTCTCGATAGCTTCAATCTCAGGTACTTGGACATAGTAATCCACATCTGTATCAAAGCTTTTCACGATCCAAGTGACAATCATGCCAGCGAAACCAACGATAGCTAACCACCAGATATGCCAGATCATGGCAAAACCAAGGACTAAACTGAATGCTGAAATAATCACACCTGCACCAGTATTTTTAGGCATGTGGATTGGTTCGTATTTGGTTGGGCGCTGATAAGCAGTGCCTTTTTCTTTCTGATCCCACCACTCATCACGAGTTTGAACATTCGGTTCAACAGCGAAGTTGTAGAAAGGTGCAGGTGAAGAAATTGACCACTCAAGAGTACGTCCGCCCCATGGATCGCCTGTTAAATCACGGTTTTGATCACGGTCGCGAATACTCACGTAAATTTGGATGACTTGGCAAGCGATACCGATAGCAATCAGTGCAGCACCCCCTGCGGCAACTAGCAGCATTGGGTTAAACTCTGGATTGATATTTTGGCTTAAACGACGAGTCATACCCATAAAGCCAAGAATATACAGTGGCATAAAGGCCATAAAGAAGCCGATAAACCAGAACCAGAATGCACGAATACCCCATTTTTCATTCAGTGTGAAACCGAATGCTTTAGGGAACCAGTAAGTCATACCTGCGAAACAGCCGAATACCACACCACCGATAATAACGTTATGGAAGTGAGCAATTAAGAATAAGCTGTTATGTAAAACAAAGTTAGCACCCGGAACTGCCAGCAGAACCCCGGTCATTCCCCCTACAGAGAAAGTGATCAGGAAACCGATAGTCCATAGCATTGGGCTTTTGTACTCGATACGGCCTTGATACATCGTAAACAGCCAGTTAAAGATCTTAACCCCTGTCGGTATGGCGATGATCATGGTGGCGATACCAAAGAAGGCGTTTACGTTAGCCCCTGAACCCATAGTAAAGAAGTGGTGTAACCAAACGATAAATGACAATACGGTAATAACAACAGTTGCACCGACTAATGAGGTGTAACCAAATAACCGTTTTTTAGAGAATGTTGCGGTGACTTCCGAGAACACACCAAATACAGGCAGAACAAGGATATAAACTTCTGGATGACCCCAAGCCCATACGAGGTTGATGTACATCATCATGTTACCGCCCATATCATTGGTAAAGAAATGCGTACCAAGATAGCGGTCTAATGTTAATAATGTAATCGTAACGGTTAAAATTGGGAATGCAGCGATAATCAGGACGTTAGTACATAAAGCGGCCCAAGAGAATACTGGCATTTTCATCATGCTCATACCTGGCGCACGCATACGCAAGATAGTCGCA
Source organism: Proteus genomosp. 4 str. ATCC 51469 (assembly GCF_003144375.1). Classification (NCBI taxonomy): domain Bacteria; kingdom Pseudomonadati; phylum Pseudomonadota; class Gammaproteobacteria; order Enterobacterales; family Morganellaceae; genus Proteus; species Proteus genomosp. 4. The sequence goes on along the minus strand of NZ_PENV01000003.1, from coordinate 179,057 downwards.
AAGAAGTTAACCCCCGTTAGAAGCGTACCAATACCGGATATCTGTAAACTCCATATCCAATAATCGACCCCGACTCCTGGATTATATTCCAAGCCAGAAAGTGGCGGATAAGCTAACCAACCTGTTTGTGCAAATTCACCAATACCTAAAGAAAGGTTGATAAGTACCACACCAACGACAAAGAACCAGAAGCTCAGTGAGTTTAGGAAAGGGAAGGCCACATCACGAGCACCAATTTGTAAAGGCACAACGAGGTTCATCAGACCCACAACGAAAGGAGTTGCCATGAAGAAAATCATGATAACGCCGTGTGCGGTAAAAATCTGATCATAGTGATGAGGAGGTAAGAAGCCCGCTTCACCTGCTGAAGCTAGCGCTTGTTGGCTTCTCATCATAATGGCATCGGCAAAGCCACGGAACATCATGACCATTGCAACGATGATATACATAATACCAATTTTTTTATGGTCAACACTGGTTAACCATTCGCTCCATAACCATTTCCATTTACGAAAATAAGTTAGTGCGCCAACAACAGCAAGTCCGCCCAGAACGATACCGAGTAAAGTTACTACGATAATAGGTTCATGTAACGGGATTGCATCAAGAGTTAATTTTCCGAACATGCCTTTATTCCTCTGCTCCTGCATGCGCCGCATGGCTCATGTTCATATTCATTGTTGCATCAGCATGTGCTGTCTGATTGCTACTTGTGTGAGCGCCATGACCTGTGTGACCAAATTTAGAAATGGTCTCTTGGAATAACATTGGCTTCACGCTTGAATAGTAGGTCACTGGATTTTTCTGGCTTGGTTTAGCAAGTTCATTAAATGCAGCGGTAGTATTTAACGTATCTGATGATTGTTTTACTTTCTCAACCCATGCATCAAAACCAGCGCGATCAGGTGTTGCTATTGCGGTAAATTTCATATCCGAGAAACCATGTCCGCTATAACTTGCTGACATACCTGGATATTCACCTGGCTCATTAGCGATTAGGTGAAGTTTGGTCTGCATTCCCGCCATCGCATAGATTTGACCACCTAAGCGAGGGATAAAGAATGAGTTCATGACTGAGTCAGACGTGATTTTGAAATTAACAGGCACATTAGCAGGGAAAGCCAATTCATTGACTGTCGCAATACCTTGCTCTGGATAGATAAATAACCATTTCCAATCCATTGAAACAACTTCAATGGTGACCGGTTTTTCTGAGGACTCTAAGGGTTTGTAAGGATCAAGCTCATGGGTTGTTTTCCATGTGATGCTTGCCAAAATCACAATAATGATAATTGGCACGGTCCAAACAACGAGTTCAATTTTATTTGAGTGAGCCCAGTTTGGGCGGTAGGTGGCTTTTGTATTGGATTCGCGGTAGCGATAAGCGAAAACAATCACCATCAGTATTACCGGTATCACAACAATTAACATTAAACCGAGTGCAATAAGGATTAATGTTTTTTGCTCAGCGCCGATAGCGCCTTTGGGATCCATTAACGCCATGTCACAGCCACTTAATAAGAGAGCGGCGGCTAATAGCGAGAGTGTCCCAATACTTTTTATGTATTTCATAAGTCTCATCCAACGACCTAAATGACAAAGGTTCTATTGTTGTTTCATCAGTATCAGTAAGGACATTTTACGGTAAGGTTGCGACAGTGTAAACAATTGTAATGGTAAGTGAGTGATTGGTTGTTCTTTTGTGTTAATGTGATCACAAGTAATTAAAGTATTAAATAATTGTTAATTTAATTATTGGATATTAACGATAATTTCATAAAATACCATATTTCTAAAATAAATACATATTTTTACAAATAAAAATGCAATAAAAAATGTAAGAAAACGTATTTTGATTAAAAAAGTGACAGTAGGGAGGTCGGAGGAGAATTTATGAGCTAAATTCTTTTTATTCTGATGTTTAATATCTTAATTTACCTTCTATGTGATTTTTAATGTTGATAATAGATCATTTGTTGAATGTTTATATTTAATGAGAATTTTTTCATTAAAACAAGAAAAAAGGATTACAGCGGATAAAAATCGATCCGCTGTAATAAAAATTAACAATTTGCTATCAGAAGTTATATTTCAAGCTATATACAATGCCATCTTGCAGAAAACTCTCTCCTAGCTTTTTATAAGCATAACGATATTGAATTCCTGTGGTGATAGATGTTGTTGGATGCCACCAAATGGCTAAAGCGCCATTAATGCCATTTTTACCTCCATTGCCATAACGCTTGTGTCGTTGAAATTCCATCTCATGCCAGTTTGTTAGGCTAAATTTTTGATTTTTTATATTAAAATCATATCCAGCAACCCAACCAGCGACATAACCGTTGTTACCTGAATATTTAGATTGATCGACATAATGAAGGGCAATAAAAGGTTTAAACCATAAATTAGCAATTTGTGTGTTATAGCCAAAGCCATAAAGTGTATTTACTTCATGGAAGTTACCACCATATTTTTTACCGGGGAGAGACCATGTACCATAAACATGTCCATATAAATTAAAGTTACTTTCGCCTAAATAAATACGAGCAGTACTTTTAATGGTATAGCGTTGATTATCTCCCGGATGAGTTTCTCTTTTATTAAAAGGATTCTCTAAATCGAAAAAGCCATAAAACTCCCCCCATGAAAAATTAGCTGCACCTTCAAGTTCTAAATAGGCAAAGTCATCTTTATGGGAAGTTTTGCCTGTTTTGTGTGTTGTATGTGTTGTCCAATCCAAGTAGTTAATACTTGTGCTTGCAAATCCCCCTAAATAAGTTGCTTGAGAAGATAAAGAGAATGTAGTTGCGATGACAAACAAAAATGGTTTTTTGATCATAAATTATCTCGATGTTTTATGGCTGATTATAGTTGCGGTGAATGTTCAGTTTTTCTTTTTTATTAGAATAATAAACTATAAAAATCCATTTTGTGGGAATTTGAGTTTTAAATAAGATCTATTTCTAGAATTTTGATATTAGTTTAAAAAATAGGAAATTTTGTATTTTTTTATTTATTTTTTCGAGTTAATAGTAAAAATAAAAAAGAAATTTTTGATAAGAAGAGGAAATTTAAGGAGATAATGGTAGAAAATGACACTTAGATGAAAAAGTAATATAAACAGTGCAAAAATACCTCACGACACAAGAATAAAGGGATAGTATCATTAGCCCATATTTGTTTTTACTTTACTTGGAATTTTCATTGTGACCTCATTTGCTGAACTTAACGCCCTTCCTGCAGAACAACTCGCTAACCTTAATGAACTGGGTTATTTAACTATGACTCCTGTTCAAGAAGCCGCTTTACCCGCTATTCTTGCAGGAAAAGACGTCCGTGCTCAGGCAAAAACAGGTAGTGGTAAAACGGCTGCTTTTGGTTTGGGGGTGTTACAACATATTGATGCAAAACAATTTAATACCCAATCATTAATTTTATGCCCAACGAGAGAGCTTGCCGATCAAGTTGCAAATGAATTACGTCGCCTTGCTCGTTATTTGCCTAATATTAAAGTATTAACTCTATGTGGCGGAGTTCCCTTTAGTATTCAACGTGATTCATTAATTCACGCTGCACATATTATTGTGGCAACACCAGGTAGATTACTTGATCATCTGAAAAAAGAGACTGTCAATTTAGATGATGTAAAAACGTTAGTGCTTGATGAAGCTGACAGAATGCTGGATATGGGATTTTTTGATGATATCAATGATATTATTTCTCGTATGCCAACGATCCGCCAAACTCTGCTTTTTTCCGCAACATGGCCAAATGAAATCGCTGCAATCAGCCGTAAAATACAGCAAAACCCTATCACTATTGAAATAAATTCAGTTGATGAGCTCCCAGCTGTTGAACAGCAATTTTATGAAATATCTCGTCATGGCAAGATCGGATTGTTGCAAAAATTGTTAAGCCGTGAACAACCCGCTTCCTGCGTGGTGTTCTGCAATACAAAAAGAGATTGCCAAGATGTGTATGAAACACTGACAGAAAGCAATCAAAGTGTGCTTGCTTTACATGGCGATATGGAACAAAGGGAACGTGACCAAACTTTAATTCGTTTTTCTAATGGGAGTTGCCGTGTGTTAGTTGCAACGGATGTTGCGGCTCGTGGGCTTGACATTAAAGCGTTAGAAATGGTGATTAACTACGAATTATCGTGGGACCCTGAAGTGCATGTTCACCGAATTGGTCGAACAGCTAGAGCGGGTGAAAGTGGATTAGCAATCAGTTTTTGCGCACCAGAAGAAATTCAGCGTGCTAATGCTTTAGAAGAAATGCTTCATATGAAGATAAATTGGTTACCTGTTCCTACAGGTCTACAAATTGCGCCACTTGAAGCAACGATGGCAACATTATGTATCGATGGTGGTAAAAAAGCCAAGATGCGTCCAGGCGATATTTTAGGCGCATTAACCGGAGATATGGGTCTTAATGGTGCTGATATTGGCAAAATTATGATTAATCAGACACATGCTTATGTTGCAGTAAAACAATCAATTGCTAAGCAAGCTTGGAAACAGTTACAACAAGGTAAAATTAAAGGTAAATCGGTCAAAGTCAGATTATTTAGATAATTTAAATAATCAGTAACTTTTTTTACTAATACCAAAATTAATATAAATATAAAGAAAAAGGACAGTTTAGACTGTCCTTTTTTCGTTAACTGCACTAAATATAACAAAACTAATGTGTTGTTATTCTGAGTGCTAAATAATCTAATATTGTGCCTACAACGAGGCTTATTGCACCAACAACAACACCATATAAAAACAGTGATGAAGACCAATGGCCTAATAATTCATTATTTATTGATTGAATAAAATCAATAGATTGGAACATCTCTAAACTAGATAATGAATTGGTAATAACGAGAATTAAGCTACAAATAAAGAAGAAAACGGCTAGTACCAAACCATAGAGAGCAAAGCGGTATTGTTTTATAAATTGTGTTCTTCTCAGAAATTCGCCTGTTTTTTGCGTGTACATAAGCGTATTTTTTGAAATCATCAGCAAAATAAGGCCAGGAACTGAAGCCACGATAGAGAAAAGATAAAACGCCTCCCAACCATGACTTTCGACATACCAACCCGCAACAGGGCCTACATAAACACGACCAATGGCGGATAGCGCTGAAAGAAGTGCGAATTGTGTTGCTGAAAAAGAAAGATGACAAAGAGTCATTAAAAGTGCAACGAATGCGGCCGTACCCATTCCTCCACAGATATTCTCAAAAGCGACTACGGCACCCATGCTATAAATGTTTTGTTCTGAGATGGCGAGATACCAATAGCCAATGTTTGAGCCACCTTGCATTATTCCAAAAATCATCAGTGCTTTAAATAAGCTCCAACGGCGCATTAATAAGCCACCTAATAAGGCACCGATAATCGTGGCAGCAAGTCCTAATGTTTTGTTGACTAAACCAACTTCTCCAGCATCAAAGCCTACGCCACGAATAAGGAATGTGGTACTTAAACTCAGTGCAAAAGCATCGCCCATTTTATAGAGAACAATGAGGAGTAAAATAAGCCAAGCATTATTACGAGAGAAGAATTCAGCTAAGGGTTCAATTACGGCTTCATAGAGTGTACGAGGGGGTTTTACTGCAGTTTCTGGCTCTTGGGCGAGTAGTGTGGCAATAATACCAATTGCCATTAAAGCAGCCATTAACCAGTACATATTTTGCCAGCCAATATATTTATCAGCGAGCCAAAGTGCCATACCACCAGAAACAAGCATTGCAATGCGATAGCCTAATACAGAAACTGCCGCCCCAGTACCACGTTCATCGGCCTTTAAAATATCTGTTTTATAAGCATCAAAGACAATATCTTGTGAAGCTGAACAAAAAGCGACAATGACAGCTAAAGAAGCAAGCCACCATAAATGATCATTAGGGTTTAAAAACCCCATTCCTGCAATACCCATTACCAACCCTATTTGGGTAAGTAACATCCATCCTCGACGACGGCCAAGAAAAGAGGGCGTATAGCGATCCATAAAGGGTGACCAGAGGAATTTAAAGACATAAGCTTGCCCCACCAATGAGAAGAAACCAATGGTTTTTAAATCAATGTTTTCTACTGTCATCCATGCTTGTAATGTACCCGCGGTTAATGCAAGTGGTAATCCAGAAGTAAAGCCAAGTAACAGTAAAATAAATGATTTGTACCAAGTGGTTTGTTTGAAGGCAGGCTGAACCATGCAAGAATTCCTTTCGACGACCTGTTTAAGATAACAGGTCGTTTATTCTAATAAATTAACGGGCGTTAGATTTGATAAATTGACTGACTGAAGCGTCTTTTGCCATATCGCTAACGAGCTCACTTAAGACATTATTAATTGCGGCCGCAATTTTCTCATTAGTTGCACCAAATGGCCCTTGAACATTGTAGCTAGTACGGAATGTTTTGGTGTTAGAACTGCCATTTGGCAAGGTAACAATAACTGAGATATCTGCTTTCGCACTAATATTATGGCGAACACTTCCTTCACCTACATCAGCGTTGAGTTTATTGATAACAATAATCACATCAGCGCTAGCAGGAGAACCCACCATAAAACCACGAGCTGTCATTTGTTTTTGCAATACTTCTTGCATTAAAAATGCAATATCACGAGTTGGAACAAGTATTTCCAGTTTTCCATTACGGTTAATCTCCGCTAGGTTTTTGGATGTACGTTTGTCTTGGCTTGAAATATTCAGTGAAATTGGGCGCATGGTTGGATCGGCCGCAGGGACTGACATTACAGGCTCAATAGAGAGTTTATTACTAGGAGTTGCACAACCTGAAAGCAGTGTTAATGCAAAAACAGCACAGAGTAAATTTTTAATCATGAGGTAATCTCGGTTAAATATGTCTGTTGTGTTAACAAGTAGAATAGGCTTCAAACTTTAGCCTATCATACCACTGCTGATAGGTTGCTAATATCCCTTTAACGAACGAAATTATCTGATTTTATCAATTGATTTTATTTCAAATTAACCTCATTTTTGCTCGTGAATTTGACAATATTCGGCCAATGGTTTTACTCAAGATGAAAAATAAGCGATTATCATCAGCAAAATAAAAAAGAATGAGTTCATCATTTTGTATTGATAAAGACTTAATCAATATAATCTGGTCGACTTATTTTTTGTTCGCCATGATATAAAGGCAGAGTATTAGGGGCAGAAATGATCCGTGATGATATTGAGAATAAGCTGATTTCACGCTTTTCACCGCATTTTTTACAAGTAATAAACGAAAGCCATCGCCATAATGTGCCTGAAGGCTCTGAAAGTCATTTTAAAGTCATTATTGTTAGTGATGAATTTAATGACAAGCGCAGCGTCTCACGCCATCGTGGTGTGTATCAAACCTTAGCTCATGAAATGGAAAATGGTGTTCATGCTCTCGCATTGCATACTTTTACGTTGAGTGAATGGAATGAACAACAGGATAAAGCATTACGCTCTCCTGGATGTCGTGGTGGGAGCCAAGAAGATTAACAATGTTATCGTTAATCGTGAATAAATAGATCCTAAGATGCGTATTTTTTGTTCTTTATAGAGGGAAAAAGGGGCGACTTACTCGATTTTATGAAAAAATTGAGGAATAAAACGGCTCTTTCTCGACTCAACCCCTCTAGATCGTTATAATGTCGCGTCTAATTTTCAGTAAGGTTTCGGGATGCTTCTGATATCAGGGATCCTCGTTTTTTTAAATGTGGCGGCCCCGGTTCTGAAAGGAAAATAAATCTAAATATGCCAATGTCATATTAGTTTCCTTTAAAGTAGACCGAGCACTAAAACTTATTTTGAGGTAACAAGATGCAAGTTTCTGTTGAAACGACTCAAGGCCTAGGGCGTCGTGTCACAATCACCGTACCAGCCGCTGATATCCAAACTGCTGTAGACAGTGAACTGAAAAAAGCTGCTAAAACTGTTCGCATTGATGGTTTCCGTAAAGGTCACGTTCCAATGTCTATGGTTAAACAGCGTTACGGTATGTCTGTACTGAATGATGTTCTTGGTGATTTAATGTCGCGTAATTTCATTAACGCTATCATCGAAAACAAAGTAAACCCAGTTGGCGCGCCTGACTACAAACCAGAGCAATACAAAGAAGGTGAAGACTTTGTTTACTCTGTGGAATTCGAAGTTTTCCCAGAAATCGAACTGAAAGGTCTGGAAAGCATTGAAGTTGTAAAACCTGTTGTCACAGTTAAAGACGAAGACGTTGATAACATGTTAGAAACACTGCGTAAGCAACAAGCAGAGTGGAAAGACAAAGACGGCGAAGTAGCAGCAGAAGATCGCGTAACTGTTGATTTCAATGGTTCTATTGACGGTGAAGAATTCGAAGGCGGAAAAGCTGAAGACTTCGTACTGGCAATGGGTCAAGGTCGTATGATCCCAGGTTTTGAAGAAGGCGTTATCGGTCATAAAGCTGGCGAAGAATTCACAATTGATGTGACTTTCCCAGAAGATTACCACGCTGAAAACCTGAAGGGTAAAAAAGCACAATTCGCTATCAACCTGAAAAAAGTTGAAGAGCGTGAACTGCCAGAATTAACTGAAGAGTTCATCAAGCGTTTTGGTATTGCTGATGGTTCTGTTGATGGTTTACGTGCAGAAGTACGTAAAAACATGGAACGTGAACTGAAAAATGCAATCCGTACTCGTGTTAAAACACAAGTTATTGATGGCTTAGTTAAAGCAAACGAAGTTGACGTACCAGCAGCCGCTGTAGACAGCGAAATTGAAGTTCTGCAACGTCAAGCAGCTCAACGCTTTGGTGGCGACGAGAAACAAGCTCTGCAATTACCACGTGAACTGTTCGAAGAACAAGCTAAACGTCGTGTAATCGTTGGATTATTGTTAGGTGAAGTGATCAATAGTAATGAACTGAAAGCAGAAGACGAGCGTGTTAATACACTGATCGACGAAATGGCTTCAGCTTACGAAGATCCATCAGAAGTTGTTGAGTTCTACAACAAGAACGAACAACTGATGAATAACATCCGTAATCTTGCATTAGAAGAGCAAGCGGTAGAAAAAATCTTAGCAAATGCTAAAGTAACTGAAAAAGAGACTAACTTCACTGAACTGATGAACGAAGTTCAAATGGGTTAATTCTTAACCGCGATATCGGTTTTAAGCAAAAACCCGTGGTTTTTACCACGGGTTTTTTTCAGTTTGTATATATTTATCAAAATTAGCCTTGAAATCTGAGCGATTATCTCCAGATAATTCTATATTCTCTTTATCACTCCTCGCGAGGCGCCTTGAATGTCTTGTGAGAGATTAGATCATTAGAAATGGTCATGATCAATTATCTCAAGTAAAATTGTTGTCATTGGCACCAATAAGAATGCAATAGGAGACAGACATGTCATTTAACGACACACAGGAACAATTCGCACCTAATATGGCTCTGGTGCCGATGGTTATAGAGCAAACTTCGCGAGGAGAGCGTTCTTACGACATTTATTCACGTTTATTAAAAGAACGTATCATTTTCCTGACTGGCCAAGTTGAAGATCACATGGCTAATCTGATCGTCGCTCAAATGCTATTTTTAGAAGCAGAAAACCCAGAAAAAGACATCAATTTATATATTAATTCACCAGGTGGTGTGATTACTGCGGGTATGTCCATCTATGATACCATGCAATATATCAAAGCTGATGTCAGCACGATTTGTATGGGACAAGCGTGTTCAATGGGCGCTTTCTTATTATCAGCTGGTGCAAAGGGTAAACGTATTTGCTTACCTAACTCTCGTGTGATGATCCACCAACCATTAGGTGGTTACCAAGGTCAGGCAACAGATATTCAAATTCATGCGCAAGAAATTTTGAAAGTAAAATCGCGTATGAATGAATTAATGGCTCAGCATACGGGTAAATCTATTGAAGAAATAGAAAGAGACACTGAGCGCGATCGTTTCTTATCCGCTAACGAAGCGTTAGAATACGGATTAGTGGACAAAGTCTATACACAACGTAGTTAATTACAGCACGTTGTAATAGCAAATGAATTAATACGTTTTCTTTGTTAGCCTTTAATCCAAAGGAAACGGCTAGCAATATCTATGTAAAAAAAGTCTTTCTTCTTCTTATAACCTGATAAGAAGAATAACTAAGTGAGGTTGACTGATGACAGATAAGCGCAAAGATAGCTCAGGGAAGCTTCTGTATTGCTCTTTCTGCGGTAAAAGCCAGCATGAAGTAAAGAAATTGATTGCTGGTCCGTCGGTTTATATCTGTGATGAATGTGTTGATCTTTGTGTCGATATCATTCGTGAAGAAATAAAAGAACTGGCGCCTCATCATGAACGCAGTGAATTGCCGACGCCACATGAAATTCGTAAGCACCTTGATGACTATGTTATCGGTCAAGAATTGGCTAAAAAAGTTCTGGCTGTTGCCGTTTATAATCACTATAAACGCCTGCGTAATGGCGATAAAGCCAATGGTGTTGAGCTAGGAAAAAGTAATATTTTGCTGATTGGACCTACTGGTAGTGGTAAAACGCTATTAGCAGAAACATTAGCTCGCTACCTAGATGTTCCTTTTACTATGGCAGATGCCACTACGCTGACAGAAGCGGGCTATGTGGGCGAAGATGTTGAAAACATTATTCAAAAACTGCTACAAAAATGTGATTACGATGTGCAAAAAGCACAACGTGGTATTGTTTATATTGATGAAATTGACAAGATCACTCGTAAATCTGAAAACCCATCAATCACACGCGATGTGTCTGGTGAAGGTGTACAGCAAGCATTATTGAAACTAGTTGAAGGAACGGTGGCTTCAGTTCCTCCACAAGGTGGACGTAAGCACCCACAACAAGAGTTTTTACAGGTTGATACCTCTAAAATCCTCTTTATTTGTGGTGGTGCATTTGCTGGCCTTGATAAAGTTGTTGCACAACGTTTAAATACACACTCTGGTATTGGTTTTGGTGCAGAAGTCAAAAGCCAAAATGAAAAAGCCAGCGAAGGTGAATTATTAGCCCAAGTTGAACCAGAAGATCTGATTAAATTTGGACTTATTCCCGAATTTATTGGACGTTTACCTGTTGTTGCGACATTAGGTGAGTTAAACGAAGACGCACTGATCCAAATCTTACAAGAACCTAAAAATGCACTGACAAAACAATATCAGGCATTATTTAAGTTAGAAGGAGTGGATTTAGAATTCCGTAAAGAAGCGCTGACAGCAATCGCGAAAAAAGCCATGGTGCGTAAAACAGGTGCTCGTGGTTTACGCTCAATTGTTGAAGCCGCATTACTTGATACGATGTATGACCTTCCTTCATTTGAAAATGCAGAGAAAGTTGTTATTGATGAAGGTGTCATCAATGGAAAATCTGAGCCGTTGATTATTTATAGTCAACCAGAAAACCAGGCATCAGGTGAATAATGCATCGTAATTTGGCAATGTCTCTTATCTGACATTATCTGTAATTTTCTCTTAAATAGACGAGAAATTTAAGATAAAGCGCGCCAACGCAATAAAAATGAGGGAATTTTCCCTCATTTTGTTTTTTTAATGGGTAAGGCTATTGAATGTCAGAAAAGTGCCCTTATATATTTTGACAATCCGTGGAATTAATTTTATTTGGTGACATGCGAATAAAATTACCTGTAAAAGCGTTAAGCTAAAAACGAAGAGAGAGCTCTATGAATCCTGAGCGTCCAGAATGTATTGAAATACCTGTATTGCCACTACGTGATGTTGTTGTATATCCACATATGGTAATCCCGTTGTTCGTTGGTCGTGAAAAATCAATTCATTGCTTAGAAGCGGCGATGAACGACAACAAACAAATTATGCTGGTTGCGCAGAAAGATGCATCTACTGACGAACCAGGTGTTAATGATCTTTTTTCTGTTGGTACAGTGGCGTCTGTTTTACAGATGCTAAAATTGCCTGATGGAACAGTAAAAGTCCTTGTTGAAGGTATTCGTCGTGCCAAAATTACGATGTTATCTGATAATGGTGAGTACTTTCAGGCGAAAGCAGAATACCTTGAAACGCCAGCTGTTGATGAGCGTGAACAAGAAGTCTTAAATCGTACAACGATTAATCAGTTTGAAGGTTATATCAAACTGAATAAAAAAATTCCGCCAGAAGTATTGGCTTCATTACATGCTATCGAAGAATCAGCAAAATTAGCAGATACCATTGCTTCTCATATGCCGCTGAAACTGAAAGATAAGCAAGCTGTACTTGAAATGTCTGATGTGACTGAACGCCTAGAGTACTTAATGGCGATGATGGAATCAGAAATCGATCTGCTACAAGTCGAAAAACGCATTCGTAACCGTGTTAAAAAGCAGATGGAAAAAAGTCAGCGAGAGTATTATCTCAATGAACAAATGAAAGCGATCCAAAAAGAGTTAGGTGAGATGGATGATGCACCTGATGAAATGGAATCGCTGAAACGTAAAATCGACGCTGCAAAAATGCCAAAAGAGGCAAAAGAGAAGACAGAAGCAGAACTTCAGAAATTAAAAATGATGTCGCCAATGTCAGCAGAAGCTACAGTTGTACGTAGCTATATCGATTGGATGGTTCAAGTTCCTTGGAATAGCCGTAGCAAAGTTAAAAAAGACTTAGTGAAAGCGCAAGAAGTGCTTGATACTGACCATTATGGTTTAGAACGTGTTAAAGAGCGTATCCTTGAATATCTCGCGGTACAGTCTCGTGTTAGCAAAATCAAAGGACCAATTCTGTGCTTGGTTGGACCTCCAGGTGTGGGTAAAACCTCTCTGGGCCAATCTATAGCTAAAGCAACAGGCCGTAAATATGTTCGTATGGCGTTAGGTGGTGTACGTGATGAAGCTGAAATCCGTGGTCACCGTCGTACTTACATTGGTTCTATGCCAGGTAAATTAATTCAGAAAATGGCAAAAGTTGGCGTGAAAAACCCACTTTTCCTATTAGATGAAATTGATAAGATGTCATCAGACATGCGAGGCGATCCTGCATCTGCACTGCTAGAGGTGTTAGATCCAGAACAGAATATCGCATTTAACGACCATTATTTGGAAGTTGATTACGATCTGTCTGATGTTATGTTTGTGGCGACATCTAACTCCATGAACATACCTGCACCGTTGTTAGATCGTATGGAAGTTATTCGTTTATCGGGTTATACCGAAGATGAAAAGCTGAACATCGCTAAACAGCACTTGTTACCAAAACAGATTGAACGTAATGCATTAAAACCAAGTGAGCTGACAATCCATGACAGCGCCATTATGGGCATTATTCGTTATTACACTCGTGAAGCGGGTGTGCGTAGTTTAGAACGCGAAATTTCTAAATTATGCCGTAAAGCAGTGAAACAACTGCTGATGGATAGCACAATCAAACATATTGAGATTAACGAAGATAATCTCAAAGACTATTTAGGTGTTCGTAAAGTGGACTACGGTCGTGCTGATACTGAAAACCGAGTAGGTATGGTGACAGGACTTGCATGGACAGAAGTTGGTGGTGACCTACTGACAATTGAAACAGCTAGTGTACCAGGTAAAGGCAAGCTAACATTCACCGGTTCTTTAGGTGAAGTTATGCAAGAGTCTATCCAAGCAGCAATGACAGTTGTTCGTGCTCGTGCGGATAAACTGGGTATCAATAGCGATTTCTATGAAAAACGTGATATGCACGTACACGTTCCTGAAGGTGCGACACCAAAAGATGGTCCAAGTGCGGGTATCGCAATGTGTACTGCATTGGTATCAAGCTTAACAGGTAACCCTGTTCGTTCTGATGTTGCCATGACGGGTGAAATTACGTTACGCGGACAAGTATTGCCAATTGGCGGACTGAAAGAAAAGTTACTTGCTGCACATCGTGGTGGAATTAAGACAGTTCTTATCCCAGATGAAAATAAACGTGATTTAGAAGAAATTCCTGAAAATATTGTTGCTGACCTGGATATTCACCCGGTGAAAACAATTGAGGAAGTTTTATCGTTAGCCCTACAAAACTCGCCGTTTGGCATGGAAATTGTGACGGATAAATCACACTAAAAAGTGATGCTAGTCATAAATTATAGCTAAAAAAAAGGCTGGATAAGTAATAAAAGCTTGCCAGCCTTTTTTTGTGTCGCTAATTTAATGGGGATTTTAATTAATAATGCTGTTTTATCGGTCTTGCTATATCTAAAAAGGCTTGATATAACGACGTTTGCAAAATTTGCCATTAATGGTGAAAAATAACGCATAAAATTATGGGGATGAAAGCGTGAATAAAACTCAACTGATCGACAAAATTGCTGCAAATGCAGATATCTCAAAAGCGGCAGCTGGTCGTGTTGTAGATGCTCTGGTTGCTTCTATCACTGAATCTTTACAAAAAGGTGATGATGTAGCATTAGTAGGTTTCGGTACTTTTACTGTACGTGATCGTGCAGCTCGTACTGGCCGTAACCCACAAACTGGTAAAGAAATTCAAATTGAAGCTGCAAAAGTTCCTGCATTCCGTGCAGGTAAAGGCTTAAAAGACGCAGTTAATCAATAATAGTTGAACGAACTTTCTGCCAAAGGGTTATTAACTTAACGTTATGGATAAACAGAAAACGACTCAATTAAAAAATGAAGCGCATCTTTTTGAGATGCGCTTTTCTTTTTTTAGGTGTTAAATCACGATTAAACCTTGAATTCTCTGGCGATAAGACGTGAAACTAAAGTAGTCATTTGATAGAATGTCGCGTTGTTCTATAACTGAAATAGACAACAATGAATGATTCAGTGGTGAGTTAAATGGTTATCGTAATCAATGAATCAAATAATGCTGTTTAGTTTTCTTAGTGATAGAAAGTGCGTGTTTAAGACTGCACATTGAATACGGGACTGGCTGTTTTTAATGATTGTCGCGTGTCGCGATATTTTGATATTAAGCCAGCATGGGCATATTATCTTTTCGCTGTGCTCAAAATAGTCGTGTAACACTCATAAAAATAATTTTTATTTCACCAAACGGAGCCTCGTCTCGTTATGATGGACAACATTCGTTCAACTGCTAATAATCCATTTATCAAGATATTATTAGCTGTGATCATCCTCTCTTTCGTCCTAACTGGTGTGGGCGGATATCTCTTTAGTTCTGGCGTTAATGATGCTGCGGAAGTTAACGGGTATAAAATTAGCCGTTCTCAATTAGAGCAAACTTACCAACAACGTCGCGCTCAGTTACAACAAGATATGGGTGAAAACTTTGCTGCTCTTGCTTCATCAGAAGAAGGTCAGAAACTGATCCGCCAACAATCACTTGATTTACTTATTAATCAAGCATTACTTGATCAATTTGCACAAAATCTTGGTATTTCAGCGGGCGATCAACAAATTAGAGATGCAATTTTTGCGCTTCCTTACTTTCAAACTGATGGCAAATTTGACAATAAAAAATACGTCGATTTATTGAAAGGCAATAATATTGATGCAGATGCATTTGCTGAAGGTATTCGCCAAAATCTGATCAATCAGCAATTAAGATTCTCTATCCAAGGCACTGATTTTGCCTTAGAGAGTGAAGTTAAAGAATTTGCAGGGCTGATGCTGCAAAGTCGTAACGTACGCTTAGCGTCATTAGATATTCAGCCATTCCTTGAAAAAGAAACGGCATCAGACGAAGAAGTGAAGGCGTTCTATGAACAAAATAACCAAATGTTTATCGCGCCAGAGCAATTTAAAGTCAGTTATATCCAATTAAATGCTCAAAAAGATCTTAATAGTATTAACATTACCGATGATGAAGCAAAAGCGTATTACGACAGCAACATCGATGAATTTACTGCTGCGGGACAAAAACAATACAGCATCTTAGTATTAGCTGATGAAGCGGCTGCAAAAGCAGCAGAAGAAGAGCTGAAAAAAGGTGCAGACTTCGTTACGTTAGTCAAAGAAAAATCAGTCGATGCTTTCTCTGCCAAACAAAATGGTTCTTTAGGTTGGATAACTATCGGGCAAGAATTACCAGAACTGGCTAATGCGAGCTTGACAGAAAAAGGCCAACTTTCTGCACCAGTTAAAATCAGCAATGGTTACGCAATTTTCCGCCTTGATGATATTAAACAATCTGTCGTAAAACCGTTTGACGAAGTGAAAACAGATTTATTGGCAAAAATGCGCGAAAACAAAGCTATCGATGATTTCTTTGCATTGCAACAACGCGTAAGTCAGGCTGCCTCTAATGATAACGACACATTAGCACCTGCTGCTAAAGCGGGTAATGTGACAGTTGTTGATACAGATTGGTTTGATGAAAATAGCGTACCAGCACCATTAAATAATGAAAAACTGACCCAATTAATTTTTGGTGGCTCATTAGTTGATGAAAATGGCCCTACGGGCATGAATTCAGATATGGTGACGTTAGGTAATGATAGTGCATTTGTCGTGCGCGTAGAGGGTTATAAGCCTTCTGCAAGCCTACCGTTAGATAAAGTGCATGATCAAGTTGTTATGCTTGTTAAACAGCAAAAAGCATCGCAAGCAATGAATACACAGGCGCAGAAAATTTTAGCCGCGTTAAAAGAAGGCAAAGGTGATGAAGCACTAAAAGCGGCTAACCTTTCCTTTGGTGATGTGGAAAGCATTGTTCATTCATCTGCGACAGATGCAGTTCAAACCGCTATTTTTGCTATGCCTAAACCTGCTGACGGCAAAAAAGAATATGGTATGACTAATGTGCCAGGCACTAAGGTTGTCTTTATTCAATTAGATAGCGTGACAGATGGTAAACCAACATCAGAGCAATTAGAGTTTATGGCTAATCTCTATCGTGCACAGATGGGCGAAGAAGCCTTACAACTGATTTTACGTGACTTAAAAGACAACGCTAAAATTGAGATCTTTGACAAAGATTATCAATAAGTTATCTTAAAATCTTAATAAAAACCCAGCTTAGGCTGGGTTTTTTTATGAATATCAAATATTGATATTGAGTGTTTATATCTATTTTTCTTAAAAAAGAATATTTGAGATCAACCCCGATAATTTTTCTGTAACTCAGCTTTTGTTCATTTTGTTTTTCCTATTCTCTCGACATTTTATTTTTATGTAATTGCAGGTTTATCAATATCTTGTCATTATTTTTTTGCATTCAGAAAACACTGTTTGCTATTGAATTTAAAATTATTTTATAAAAGGAAATTATGATTATGACGATGGATAAAAAAGTGTTATCAGGATTTATGGCTTCAATCTGCCTTGCTTTAGGACTAGGACTTTCACCGCTTTCTTATGCAGAAGAAACACCAGTTTCAACCCCCTCGATTTCTATTGAAACGAGCACATCTGTTGATAAAGAAGCAAAAGATGTAAAAGCAAATGTAGAAGGTAAGGTTGATTTAAATACAGCAACGGTTGATGAGTTAATGGGGCTTAAAGGTATTGGTAAAGCGAAAGCTCAAGCTATTATTGATTACCGTGAACAATTGGGTCGATTTACCTCTATTGAACAACTTGAAAAAGTATTTGGTATAGGGATGAAATTAGTCGAACAAAATCGTGATTTTATCGTCATAAACTAATGAGCTAATTTGCATTTTATATTGTATGTAGCACGTTTATTGAAAAGATAAATATTGTTTAATAACTTGTGTTTCTCTTCGTAATAAGAGAAACACATTTCCATGAATTGATTTGTTAAATGGAGTGAAAGATAAATGAGCTAAATTGAGATATTACTAAATTTATTTTTTTGACTATATTTATTGTATCGCAAAGAAACGTTATCAAAAATTTTAATATAACAATCAAGAGGTAATGGGTTTGTATGAGTACATTAATTAAAGTTTATGGTTTTCATTTGGATGTTTTTGAGCACGTGAATAATGCACGTTACCTTGAGTTTTTAGAACAAGCCCGATGGGATTGGATTGAACAACATTTAGATTTTGCTTGGTTTAAGCGCAATGGTTTGGCGTTAGTGGTCGCTAATATCAATATTAATTATCGCTTACCAGCAAGTCTTGGTGATGAGTTGGTTATTGACTGTGAAGTTGCTGAAGTCGGGATTAAGAGTGGTGTACTGTCTCAAAAAATAGTCAGAAAAAAAGATGGTGCGCTTATCTCTGATGCATTAATCACTTTTGTTCTTGTAGACATCAATACCAAAAAAGCACTGACCTTAACGGATCAACTAAGAGAAAAACTAGAGTATGTGCGCCAATCATCATAATACGAAGTGATTTCGCATTATAAATAAAAGTAATTCGGCAAGATGAGTTAACTTAACGTAATTTAAGGCAGTGGTAATGCATGAGAGGTTATCACTGCCTAAGCCAACAAGTTGCAGTGATAACAAACAGTGGACGATATTACAGTAACTATTTTAACCCTACTTTCTGTTTCATTGCCTGCATGATTTGCGTTTTATCAGCTAAATAAGTGTTTAATCCGCGTTGTCTTAAATGGCAAGCTGCACATTCGCCACAGCCATCACCTTGAACACCGTTATAGCAAGTCAAGGTTTCATGACGAACAAAATCTAATTTTTGGTAATAATCTGCTAATGCCCAAGTTTCAGCTTTATCTAGCCACATTAATGGAGTGATGAATTTAATATCACGTGCAATACCTAAATTGACTGCATGATTTAGTGCTTTGACAAATTCATCACGACAATCTGGATAGCCAGAAAAATCAGTCTCACAAACCCCTGTAATGACACTTTCAGCCCCAATTTGGTAAGCGTAAATAGCGGCTAAAGTGAGGAAAAGAATATTTCTACCCGGTACAAAGGTACTTGGAATATCACTTTCTTCACTTTCTTTGAAATCAGGAACAGGTATATTGTCGCGAGTTAAGCTACTGATAGCGAGTTCATTGAGTAAATTTACATCCAAAACTTTATGCGCAGTTGCCCCCAGTAATTGACTTACTTTTTGTGCTACCTCAATTTCTTCTTTATGGCGTTGCCCATAATTAAATGTAATGCAATGTACTTCATCGTACTTTTCTTTTGCTTGAATAAGGCATGTTGTCGAATCTTGTCCACCGCTAAAGACAACGACCGTTTTTTTCATCGGAATACTCCTGAAAATTGAATTTACATAAGGATTAGTACGCATAAAAGTACATATATTATGACAATTTATTACCGATTTATCATTAGATGATTACTCTTATAGTAAGGGGCAGGTTATCATTATTTTTTGTAGGGGCATATTTTGAAGGAGTATCTATGTTAGATAAGATTGACCGTAAATTATTAGCGCTATTACAGGAAGATTCAAGCCTCTCACTGAATACTTTGGCTGAGGCTGTTAACCTAACCTCAACGCCTTGCTGGAAACGATTGAAACGACTTGAGGATGAAGGGTATATTCGTAAGCGAGTTGCCCTACTTGATAGTGAAAAAATTGGGCTAGGTCTAACAGTTATTGTTATGATTAGAACACAGCAACATAATAGCGAATGGTACGAACAATTTGTTTCATTTGTTAAGCAAATGCCAGAAGTACTGACATTCTATCGAATGGCGGGTGAGTGTGATTATCTAATGCATGTTGAAGTGGTAGACATGAAAAGTTACGACTTGTTTTATAAGCGTATGGTTAATGGTGTACCAGGTCTTATTGACGTGACTTCTAACTTCGCAATGGAAAAAATTAAATACACAACGGCAATGCCGATACCTGAATAAGGTTCATCTTTACCAACTGGCACTTTTATTTTTTGTATAACCTTAGGATTTAAGGCGTGGCTCTATTTTCACAGCTCAGTTGGTATTTCCTCAGTGAATGGCGTCGTTATGTAGGTGCTATTTTCTTATTGATGGTTATCGCAGTATTGCAGGTGATCCCTCCTAAAATTGTAGGGATCATTGTGGATGGTGTTGATAACCATAGTCTGTCGTTTAGCCAAGTAATGAATTGGGTTGGCGTGATGGTGTTAATTGCCCTCGCGGTTTATCTTTTGCGTTATTTTTGGCGACTTTGGTTATTTGGTGCTTCTTATCAATTAGCCGTAAAACTGCGAATGCAGATTTACCAACAGCTTAATCAGCAATCCTCTTCTTTCTATCATCGTTATCGTACTGGCGATTTGATCGCTCGTACCACGAATGACGTTGATAAAGTCGTTTTTGCGGCTGGAGAAGGCGTTCTAACTTTAGTTGACTCAATGGTAATGGGTCTTGCTGTACTTGTGATGATGAGCATCCAGTTAAGCTGGGAACTGACACTAATTTCACTATTACCTATGCCACTAATGGCCATTTTGATTAAACGTTATGGTGATAAGTTACATAGCCGTTTTAAAACTGCGCAGGCATTTTTTTCTTCACTGAATAACCAAGCACAAGAAAGCCTGAGTAGTATTCGCATGATCAAATCATTTGGACTTGAACAACAGCATGCTTCTCGTTTCAATGATGTTGCAAAAGAAACTGGGCGTCAAAATATGCGAGTTGCGAGAATTGATGCTTTGTTTGATCCCACCATTTTTATGGCGATCGGTTTTGCTAATTTACTCGCAGTTGCTGGTGGGAGTTATTTGGTACTCAATGACAAAATGACATTAGGTGAGTTAACCAGTTTTGTTATGTATTTAGGTCAAATGATTTGGCCCATGCTAGCACTGGCATGGATGTTTAATATTGTTGAACGTGGTAGTGCTGCCTATAGCCGAATTAATAGCTTATTGAATGAAAAACTCGATATGATTGATGGTGATTTATCACCAAAACAAGGTCGAGGGGTATTGTCTGTTGATATTGACCGCTTTCAGTATCCTGAACAAACAACGGATGTGCTTAAGAATATTCATTTCACCTTATCTCCTGGCGATATGTTGGGAATTTGCGGGATGACTGGAAGTGGAAAAAGTACACTACTTACCGTTATTCAACGACTTTACGATGTAACTGAAGGTGAAATTTGTTTTCAATCCATACCTATTTATCAATTAAAACTCGATGAATGGCGAGCGCGTTTAGCTGTGGTTAATCAAACACCTTTTTTATTTTCAGATACCATTGCAGGAAATATTGCATTAGGGCGTCCTAATGCAACTAAAGACGAAATTGAAGCGGTAGCTAAATTAGCCAATATTCATGACGATATTCTGCGTTTACCTGAAGGGTATCAAACGCAGGTAGGTGAAAAAGGTGTGATGCTATCTGGCGGGCAAAAACAGCGTATTTCTATTGCGCGAGCGCTACTCTTAGATGCGGAAATTTTGTTATTAGATGACGCATTATCTGCCGTTGATGGACAAACTGAATATCAAATTTTACAAAATTTGTCGCAATGGCGAAAAGATAGAACGTTGATTATCAGTGCACATCGTTTATCTGCTTTGGTTGGTGCTACTAATATCCTAGTGCTAAAACAAGGCGAAATTGTAGAACAAGGTACGCATCAACAATTAATTTCAATACCTGGTTGGTATCAAGATATGTACCATTATCAGCAATTAGAGGCCGCGCTGGATGACGATGAGTAAAAATAAATCCGTTAAAGCGCTATTTCCTGCATTAAAGCGTCTTTTAACTTATGGTAAAACCTATCGCAAGCCTATGACATGGGGCGTCATTATGTTGTGGGTAGCCGCAGTTGCAGAGGTGGGTGGCCCATTAATTGTTGGTTATTTCATTGATCAAAAAGTGGCTACGAATAATGTTGAATTAACATCTTCATTAGGTTTGGCATTGGCGTTTATTCTTTTACAAATAATAGCTGCGACACTTCATTATTATCAGGCAATTGTATTTAATCATGCAGCTGTTGGGGTTGTACAACAATTACGCACAGATGTGATGAGCGCTGCACTAAAACAGCCATTAAGTGCTTTTGATAATCAACCCGTAGGCCAATTAATTTCTCGTGTAACGAATGATACCGAAACAATTAAAGATTTGTTTGTTAACGTCTTACCGACATTGTTCCGTGCCATTGCGTTAGTGGTTGTTATGTTAATTGCTATGTTCTTATTAGAGTGGCAAATGGCATTGGTAGCGATGACTATTTTCCCAGCAGTTATTGGTGTGATGATGCTTTATCAGCGGCTCAGTACACCAATAGTCCGTAATGTACGCCATTTTCTTGCCAATATTAATGATGGTTTCCATGAAGTTATCAATGGAATGTCAGTGATCCAGCAATTTAGGCAACAAGCTCGATTTGGTCAAAAAATGTCGGATGATAGCTGGCAGCATTATCAGGCCCGTATGAAAGCATTAAAACTCGATGGGCTGTTATTGCGTCCTTTGCTAAGTATGCTCTCTGCGTTGGTTTTATGTGGCTTATTGATGCTTTTTGGCTATCAAGGCAGTGCGGTTATTGGTGTTGGTGTGATTTATGCGTTTATTAGCTATTTGGGGCGATTAAATGAACCGTTAATCACATTGACATCACAGCAGTCCATTTTGCAACAAGCGGTTGTTTCAGGTGAACGTGTTTTTGAATTGATGGATGCACCTACACAACATTACGGCTCATCATCACATATCATTACCCAAGGCAATATTGATGTTAATTCCTTATGGTTTGCCTATCGTGATGAACAATGGGTATTAAAAGATATCAATTTAACTATTCCTTCTCGCCATTTTGTGGCATTTGTTGGACATACAGGGAGTGGTAAAAGTACGTTAGCAAGTCTGTTGATGGGAAATTACCCTTGGCAAAAAGGGAATATTTATTTAGATGGGCAACCTTTAGAGGATTATTCTCATTATGCGTTGCGCAGTGGTATTGCTATGGTGCAGCAAGATCCGGTTTTATTATCAGGTTCGTTGTATGACAACATTACATTAGGGCGAGAATGTGAAGAGTCGCATTTATGGCAAGTATTAGAAACAGTACAACTTGATCAATGGGCTAAAGCATTACCAGAAGGATTACAAACAGAACTTGGTGAACAAGGTAGTCGCTTATCTGCGGGGCAAAAACAGTTACTTGCATTAGCTCGTGTATTATTAATACCACCTCGTATTCTTATTCTTGATGAAGCAACAGCGAATATTGATTCAGGAACAGAGCAAGCCATACAGAAAGCATTAAAAGTAGTAAGAGAAAAAACAACCCTGATTGTTATTGCTCATCGACTTTCAACTATTATCGAAGCCAATGAAATCGTGGTGCTTCATCGTGGTGCAATTGTTGAGCAGGGGGATCACATGGAATTACTCTCACAAAAAGGGCGATACTATAATATGTTTCAATTACAGCAGGTTAGAGAATCTTTACAAGAACAAGATCCTGTTGAAGTAGAATAATTGACTTAAAATTAATATTTGATTTTTTTAGAGGGCACATAAAATTATGTGCCCTTTTTCGTTTCCCAACTATTTTGCTTTTATCAAAATAGCAGGTTTATGTCTGCACCAATACGGTGAGTTTATTGGTTTTATTTTTTAATAATTAAAATTTTTATTTAAGTATCAATATATTAAAAATTGGCATGTCTTTTGCTCTATAAACATTGTTCTTTCTTACATCGACGAGGTTTATATGAAATATATCATCGCCATAATTAAGCCATTTAAATTAGAAGAGGTCAGAGAGTTACTTTCTGAGTTAGGTATAAAAGGGATGACAATCAGTGAAGTAAAGGGATATGGGCGGCAGAAAGGGCATGCAGAGCTTTATCGAGGGGCCGAATACGAAGTTAATTTTCTTCCTAAAGTGAAAATAGAACTCGCCATCAGTGATGAACAACTTGAGCCTGTTATACAAACGATTATGCAAGCGACAGATACGGGCAAGGTGGGGGATGGCAAAATTTTTGTTTTGGAATTATTACAAGCTGTTCGTATTCGTACGGGTGAATTTGATGATGAGGCTCTTTAAAGGAGAATTTCGATGAAAAGCTTACTTTCTTTATTATTAATGTTAGTGCTTACAAACTTTTCTTCATCAGCATTTGCCTCTGAAATCTCGGTTATCGATAAAGCTGATAATGGTTTTATGTTGATTTGCACTGCACTGGTCTTTTTTATGACTATCCCTGGTATTGCCCTGTTTTATGGGGGATTACTGAGAAGTAAAAACGTACTTTCATTGATAACACAAGTGATGATGATCTTTAGTGTTGTGATCATTCTTTGGATAACTTTTGGCTACAGTTTAGCTTTTACTGCAGGTAATAAAGTGTGGGGTGGGTGGTCACTTACTTTCTTAAGTAATATTTCTTTAGCGTCAGTTTCAGGTTCAATTAATCAATATGTACACATTGCTTTTCAAGGCTCTTTTGCTGTAATAACGATTGCCTTGATTGTTGGAGCACTGGGTGAGCGTATCCGTTTTTCAGCGTTGGTTATTTTTACGGTTATTTGGTTTACGTTTTCTTATATTCCGATCGCTCATATGGTATGGGGAGAAGGCGGCTGGCTAATTGATGATGGCGCACTTGATTTTGCAGGCGGAACCGTGGTTCATATCAATGCGGCTGTTGCTGCCCTTGTTGGTGCTTACTTACTCGGTAAGCGACGTGATTATCAACACTTAGCCCTTAAGCCTCATAATTTACCGATGGTATTTATTGGAACGGCTGTGCTTTATATTGGTTGGTTTGGCTTCAATGCAGGCTCTGCGGGAAGTGCAAATGCAATTGCAGCCTTAGCATTTTTGAATACAGTGATTGCAACGGCAGGGGCAGTGCTTTCTTGGACTGCATCAGAATGGATCACTAGAGGAAAACCATCAATGCTAGGTAGCTGCTCTGGTTGTATTGCTGGGCTGGTGGCGATTACGCCAGCTGCAGGCACTGTCGGTGTTATGGGCGCATTATTTATTGGTGTTACAGGTGGAATTATCGGACTTTGGGGTGTTGTTATTTTAAAACGGTGGCTAAAAGCTGATGATGTTTGTGATGTTTTTGGCATCCATGGAACTTGTGGCATTGTGGGATGTTTATTAACGGGGATATTTACGGCTTCATTTTTAGGGGGAGTGGGTTATAGCGATGGTATGACATTAAGCAAGCAAGTTTTAATACAGTTAATGAGTGTTGTTATTACAGTGATTTGGTCAGGTGTTGTAGCTTATCTTAGTTTTAAAATCGCAGATAAGCTGGTGGGATTACGAGTTTCTGAAGAAGAAGAGCATGATGGATTAGATTTAACCTCTCATGGTGAACGTGCTTATCAGCAGTAATTGTCTATTCCCCCTCTTTTGAGGGGGGAATATGCTTATTTAATTATTTTGTATGTTTAGGGCGTTTTTGACGAATAACTCCCTCTTGAACGGATGAAGCAACTAATTGGCCATTCGTGTTAAAGAATTTACCTCTAACAAATCCTCTTCCTCCTGATGCCGATGGGCTTTCAATCACATACAGTAACCAATCATCAATGCGGAATGGACGGTGAAACCACATTGAATGGTCTATTGTCGCAACTTGAAGGCTTGGGTCCATAAATCCTAAACCATAAGGTTGGAGAGCTGTGGGTAAGAAGTCAAAATCAGAAACATAGCCCAACATATATTGATGTAAAAAAGGATCTGATGGCATTTCACCACGGCTGCGATACCAAACATAGCGTTCAGCGGGTGCTTTAGAATAGCCAAAAGGGCTAAAGTATTGCACTGGGCGTGCTTCAAAAGGAGTTTCTCGTAATGCTAAAGATTTAATCGGCTCTGGTAATTTAGGTGCCAATTTTTTCAAAATATCATCTTGTGAGATAAGCTCATCGGGAAAAGGAACATCAGGCATTGCATCTTGATGTTCAAAACCTTCCTCAAACTCTTGAAAAGAAACCGTCATATAGAAAATAGGCTTACCCTGTTGGATAGCACTGACTCTACGAGTGCTAAATGAACCTCCATCACGGATAAATTCTACATCATAAACGATAGGCTTATGGCTATCACCAGGGCGTAAAAAATAGCTGTGAAAGGAATTAATATAGCGATTATCTGCAATAGTTTGTTTTGCTGCATACAGTGCCTGTCCTACAACTTGACCACCAAAAACTTGTGGTAATCCTAAATCTTCACTTTGCCCTCTAAATAGACCTTCTTCTATTTTTTCAAGTGCCATTAAATTGATGAGATCTTTCAATGCTTGACTCATAGTGTACCTGTACCATTAGATCGGGTTATTTTTTATAAAGTGATTATATACAATCCTAAGAATATAAAAAAACAATCTCCTTTTTATCTTCGGTAGCAATCTAATGATAAATGAACATGGGTAATGAGATTATTGTTTATGGCGTCACTTCACTTTAGAACGGGGAGGATGTCAAGAAAGGCAAAAAGAGTGTTAAAGGTCGATGAATAAGAGACAAGCCTTAATTTGGGTAATTAATCATCACTTAGGCTCACTGTCCTTGCTATTTTTGTGAGTTTAAAACATAATGCGTGACGTCTTAGCAATAAGACAATCTATGGGGTCTTGTTGGTTCTCCCGCAACGCTAACTTGTTAACTCGGTCAGGTCCGGAAGGAAGCAGCCATGGCAGGTGTCGCGTGTGCCGGGATGTCGCTGGCAAGGCCCCACCCAATTTCTAGCCTTCTAAAATTTATCTCTTCTTATTTTTTTTCACTAACTAACAATGCTTTTTGTGTGTTATTTCCCCGTTTTTGAATATCAATATTACGTATGTAGAAAATAATAAATTCAATGTCTGGATGCATTATTAGAAAATAGCTGATGATATTTATAATATGAAAGGGGGATTTTGAGTAAGATAATGCAGTCATGCCGTAATAAGTTAACGGCATGATGGTGTGTAATCATTCTACTGATAAGAAAACGTGAATAAAAACGATATCTAAATTAAGAACTAATAACCCTACTACTATAAAAAATAAAAATAGCAAAAATAAAACTAAGGTAATTAAATAGAACTAAATTATCTTACAAATTTCCAAACAGATGCTGGAATTTTGTCATAGAGTTTATTCATAGTGAGCTCAGCTAAACGATGATCAGCAGCTGAATAAAATAGCTCCAGCTCATCATCAGAGAGTTCGTATTTGTTTTTTTCAATTACTCGCTCTAATGTTTCGATTGAGGTACATTTTCTTAAACGCATTAGATAGTCTGTCTTAGTCATGTTGTCTTTTCTCTATTATTTAGAATAAAACTAAAGATAATTAAATTTACTTAATATAACTTTTGGGGTTTTTGGCTATAAGGGTTAAAAGCGAATGATTTAACTCTTTCCAATTATTGATATCTGAGTAAGAAATTGATGTATTACCAAATAAACGATATGTTTCTTCAAGGTACTCTTCTATAAGAGTATTAATTACTTGTTTATCCGGGTATTTAATCTTAAATTTCCAACTAAAGTCCATAATGTGTTCAATTAAGACATTAAGGTCAACGCTTTTTGTACTACTCAGATCATTGTGCCAAACGGTGTTGCCTTTATCTAATGAGCCTAAAGCTTGTTGCAATAGCTCTTCACATAAAAACGACAATTCAGCTAAATCTACTTTTTCTGGTGAATATTCGTCCATAACTTATCGTGGCTGAATTAATAGAAAATATTCATTAATAATGGTAAATACGTATAGTTAGACTTATTAATGAGACACATCACATAATTCATTAATGGATTAATAAAAAAACACAAACTTGAGATTGGGCATTTATATTTACCCGTATGCTAAAAGAGTTTAATAATTATATTTATTATTTCTAACAAAGTAATAGCATATCAAAAGATGATATCAAATACTCATTGCATACAAAGGAGTTTAAAAAATACACAATAAAATGCTTCTTTGCTTAATATAGCACTATTATCGCATAAGTCACTATCTGAACAACAGAATTTTGTCTATTTTCGTAAAAATTAATATATTCCAATCAAGATAATGTTTTTTTAACATCCTGATTATCTTTGTTTTTATTGTGTTTTACATGTTTAAGCGTGTAAATGAGGTCTATTTATCGTTGTTATTTATAAATAACACTCTGTTTGATTTTGACAAAAAGTCATATATAAGAAAAAAAATAAAATGAGTTTATTGATTAAAGAGATATTTTTTAAAAATAATATACTGAGATAAGTTTTCATTTTAAACGATATATCAATAGATAAAGAAAAAGGTCGCTTACGCGACCTTTTTTGTATTCACAGAAAAATTAGTGTGAATTACTTGGATGCTCTAAATCTTCGTTTTTCTTCGCAAAACGTCTACGGATCACGACGAAGAAAATAGGAACAAAGTAGATAGCGAGGGAGGTTGCGGCAATCATACCACCGAATACACCTGTACCTACGGAGTTCTGTGCACCAGAACCTGCACCGTTACTTAATACCAGAGGAATAACCCCTAACATAAAGGCCAGAGAGGTCATTAGAATTGGACGTAGACGCATTCTAACAGAGTCTAACGTTGCTTCTATGAGTCCTTTGCCTTCTTTTTCCATCAAGTCTTTGGCGAATTCAACAATCAAGATTGCGTTTTTCGCCGATAACCCAATGGTTGTTAATAGCCCAACCTTAAAGTAAACGTCGTTCTCAAGGCCTCGGAATGTGGTGAATAACAGTGCACCGATAACACCTAGAGGAACCACGAGCATAACAGAGAACGGTACTGACCAGCTTTCATAAAGAGCAGCAAGGCAGAGGAATACAACTATCAAGGAAATGGTATACAGCGCAGGCGCTTGGTTACCAGATAAACGTTCTTGATATGACATTCCTGTCCATTCATAACCAATACCACTTGGTAATTTACTTGCGAGATCTTCCATCATTAGCATTGCATCACCACTACTTTGACCCGGTGTTGCACTACCTTGAATTTGGACTGCAGGTAAACCGTTATAACGCTCTAAACGTGGAGAGCCATATAACCAAGGATCTTTACTTGTATCAATGAACGATGAGAATGGAACCATCTGACCAACATTGTTACGAACATAAAGATTACCAATATCTTGTGGCAACATACGGAATTGTGATTCAGCTTGAACATAAACTTTCTTAACACGACCACGGTCGATAAAGTCGTTTACGTAGCTACCACCAAACATGGTACCTAATGTTGAATAGATATCGCTGATTGCAACACCTTGAGCCTGTGCTTTTTCCAGGTCAATATATAGACGATACTGTGACGTATCTTCCTGACCATTAGGACGCACACCCATCAACATTTGAGGTTGTTGTGCCGCCATTCCGAGTAATTGATTTCGTGCTTCCATGAGTTTTTCGTGACCGAGATTCGCTTTATCAACTAACTCGAATTCGAAACCACCCGCAGAGCCTAATTCAACAATTGCTGGAATATTAAATGAGTAAACAAAGGCTTCTTTAATTTGGGATAATGCCATATTGGCACGCCCTACAATTGCTGGAACTTTGTCTTCATCTGCTTTACGTTCATCCCAATCGTTCAATACAACGAAGACCAGACCCATATTTTGGCCTTGACCACCGAAGCCGAAGCCACTTACGGTAAAGACTGATTTAACGAGTTCTTTTTCATCGGTATTGAAGTAGTCATTTACTCTTTCTAATACGTCTTGAGTTTGTTCTTGTGTGGAGCCAGCAGGTAACTGAACCATTGTCAGTAATACCCCTTGGTCTTCTTCTGGTAAGAACGATGCAGGTAAGCGAATAAACATTAATGCCATGCCTGCGACTAATAAAACGTAAATTAATAAGTAACGACCAGTACCACGAAGAGTACGGGATACACTATCAGTATAGTGATGGCTGCTTTTTTCAAAGGTACGGTTAAACCAACCAAAGAATCCTGTTTGCACACCATGACTGCCTTTTGGCACTGGTTTTAACATCGTTGCACAAAGTGCAGGTGTTAAAATCAATGCAACGAAAACAGACAGAACCATTGCTGATACGATGGTGATAGAGAACTGGCGATAAATCGCACCTGTTGAACCACCAAAGAATGCCATTGGAATAAATACCGCAGAAAGCACAAGGGCGATACCCACCAGTGCACTTTGGATTTGTCCCATAGATTTACGTGTTGCTTCTTTAGGTGATAAACCTTCTTCTTGCATAACACGTTCGACGTTTTCTACCACAACGATGGCGTCATCCACCAGAAGCCCGATGGCAAGCACCATCGCAAACATCGTCAAGGTATTTATCGAATAACCAAACGCTGAGAGTATGGCGAAAGTACCTAACAATACAACAGGTACTGCAATTGTTGGAATTAACGTAGCTCGGAAGTTCTGTAAGAACAGATACATAACTACGAATACCAGCATAATAGCTTCAACAAGTGTTTTTACCACTTCGAAAATAGAGATCTTAACGAATGGCGTTGTATCATAAGGATAAACGACCTCTAATCCCGCAGGGAAGAACGGTTCCATTTCAGCTAATGCAGCACGTACAGCAGTGGCGGTATCTAATGCGTTAGCACCCGTTGCTAATTTAATACCAATACCAGAAGCAGGTAGGCCATTAAAGCGAGCAATAGTACTGTAGCTTTCAGCACCCATTTCAACTACACCGAGATCTTTTAGCTTAACCTGCGAACCGTCTGTATTGACTTTCATCAGGATATCGCCAAATTGCTCTGCGGTATTAAGTCGAGTTTGAGCAATAATAGATACGTTTAAACGCTGACCAGGAACAGGAGGTGTACCCCCTAATTGACCTGCTGCCACTTGGTTATTCTGTGCTCTAATCGCACCGATAACATCAAGTGTTGTCATGTTATATTTCACCAGTTTATCTGGATCTAACCAGATACGCATTGCGTATTGGGTACCAAATAACTGGGTTTCACCCACACCGGTTACACGGCTTAATGGGTCTTTAATCGTTGCACCCACATAGTCTGCGATATCATCTTGTGACATTGAACCGTCATTTGAGATGAAACCTGCAACCATCAAGAATGAACTTGAGGATTTATCAACACTAATCCCTTGTTGTTGCACTTCCTGAGGTAATAATGGCATAGCAAGTTGCAATTTATTTTGCACCTGTACTTGCGCAATATCAGGATCAGTACCTGCTTCAAAGGTCAGAGTGATATTCATCATACCGGCTGAGTCACTGGTCGCAGACATATACACCATGTTATCGATACCATTCATATTCTGTTCGATAACTTGGGTAACTGTATTTTGCACAGTGGTGGCGTCAGCACCAGGATAAACCGCAGAAATAGAAATCGCTGGCGGTGCAATCGTTGGATACTGGGCAACAGGCAGTTTGATGAGTGCCAGAAGACCTGCGAGCATGGTAATTATCGCAATTACCCACGCAAATATCGGTCTATCTATAAAAAACTTAGGCATGGATCACCGACTCCTTATTGAGGATTCTTAGCTGGCTCAGTTTGTTCAGGTGATGGCTTAGCATCTAAATTTTCTTCTTGAGGCGTTACTGTCATTTTTGGTTTTGCTTTTTGCAATCCAGAAACGATAACGCGCTCACCAGCCTGAACACCACTATTAACGAGCCATTTATTACCAACAGCTTGTGACACATCAATGGTACGAACTTCAACAACATTGTCTTTATTGACAACCATTGCTGTCGCTTCACCACGAGCAGTACGAATAACAGCTTGCTGTGGGATCAAAATTGCATTTTGACGAATACCATTTTCTAATTTAGTACGAACAAACATACCTGGTAATAGTTCCCCAGTAGGGTTAGGTACGATAGCACGCATAGTAATTGAGCCTGTTGTTTCATCAACAGTGACATCAGAAAACTCTAAATGGCCTTTCTGTGCGTAAGCTTGCCCATTAGTCAATGTTAAATGAACAACAGGTTTGCCTTGCTCTTGACGAATAACGCCACTTTCAATTTCATTTTTAAGTTTCAGATAATCTTCACTCGATTGTGTCACGTTGACGTAAATCGGATCGATTTGCTGAACTGTAGTTAGTGCTACTTGCTGACCTGGAGCGACAAGTGCACCTTCAGTCACAGTAGATTTACCTGAACGACCTGAAATTGGCGCTGTTACTTTTGTATATTCAAGATTAATCTTTGCAGTTGTTACAGCCGCTTCTCCTGCTTTAACAGCAGCTACAGCTTGTGCATATTGAGATGTTGCAGTATCAAAATCTTGTTTACTGACATAGTTTGTACCTAGCAGAGGCTTATAACGCTCCACAGTGAGACGAGCTATTTCAGCATTAGCTTTAGCTTTCGCTAATTCAGCTTGCGCACTATTTAAAGTTGCTTCAAAAATAGCTGGGTCGATTTGGTACAAAGATGTACCCGCTTCTACATAGCTACCTTCTTTGTAATTGCGGTTTAAAATAATGCCGCCAACTTGAGGGCGAACTTCAGCAATACGGAAGGCTGATGTACGACCTGGTAAATCAGTGGTGATTGTCAGAGCTTGCGCTCCTAAAGTCACAACACCTACAGCCGGAGCAGGAGGAGGCCCCCCAGCAGACTGTTTAGCTTTGTCGTCACATCCAGCAAGAACCAAGCTGCCTGATAGCACTAACAGAGCCAGAGGCAAAACCCCTCTGTTTTTTCGCATAAGAAAACCTCTATTCAAACGTTGTTTCCCGGGATAAAAATAATTAAGTTGATGATTGATTGCGATGTATAGTACAAACATACATGAATGTATGTAAATTAACTTCAGTCAAAATCGAGGATTAATGGCACGAAAAACTAAACGGCAGGCACAAGAGACAAGACAGCAGATTATTGATGCTGCACTTAGGCTGTTTACTGTGCAAGGCGTTTCTGCCACATCACTTTCAGATATTGCGGCCGCTGCAGGAGTTACCCGTGGCGCAATATATTGGCACTTTAAAAATAAAGTGGATTTATTTACTGAAGCGTGCGAACTCACCGACTTAAAAATAGAATCTTTAGAAATAGAGTATCAAACAAAATACCCAGATGATCCACTATTTGTATTAAGAGAATTACTTATTTACATATTGACATCGATTGTCGAAGATCCTAAACATAATGCACTTTTAGAAATATATTTCCATAAATGCGAATTTGTCGGTGAAATGACACCAATTGTTGAAATTCGTAGAGAATTGTGTGCAGCTGATTACTCTAGAATAGAACAATTTTTATCTCGTTGTGTTGAAAAAAAACAACTTCCATCCGACCTTAATTTAAGAAGGGCGGCCATCATGTTAAAAGCTATGATGACTGGGCTTGCTGAAAATTGGTTATTTTCACCAGAAAGCTTTTCTATCAAAGATGAAAGTCAATATTTGGTTGATAGCTTTATTGATATGATAAAGCACAGTGCAAATATGAGAATATCTGCGTCCTCTTAATTTATTATTAAACAAAAGGAAGACATCTATGAGTAAGGTCTTAGTTATTGCTAATGGTGCAGCTTATGGTAATGAGTCATTATTTAATGCACTGCGTTTATCTATTACATTAAAAGAACAGCACCCAGAAACTCAATTAAATATCTTTTTAATGTCAGATGCTGTTACAGGGGCTTTAGCTCGCCAACAGCCTAAAGAAGGTTATAACTTACAACAAATGCTGGAAATTTTAACGGCACAAAATGTTCCTGTTAAATTATGCAAAACATGTACAGATACTCGTGGTATCAGTGACTTACCATTAGTTGATGGTGCAGAGTTAGGTACATTAGTTGATTTGGCACAATGGACGCTTGATGCGGATAAAATTCTAACATTCTGATTGTCGCTTCATTTTCTCAGACGAGAAACAACCCCAAGCAACTTGTTCTGTTTACACTGCCAATTGAACGTAATTGGATTATACTAATAAACAGTTTTTCAATATTAATTGAACAAGTTGCTTAACCATGCGGATACAAACTTTTTTTTCTCAATTCAATAATCGAATGACGACGATTGTCGCCGCGACTACTATTATTTTTATTCTTTGGTGCCTCTCTATTACTTCGGTTTTAGCCGCGGTTTCCAGTAATCTACCGACTCAAGAAAATATTCAAAATCAGCTTAATTTATTAAATAAACGTAGTGAATTAAGTGCAGAAGATAAATTAACAATTGCGGATTTAGAACAATCTCTTTTATTACTCGATAATATTCAACAGCTAGAAAAAAAATCAGTAAATTATGATAAAACGGTAGAGCAACTACCTGAAAAGCTACGTAGTACGCAATATCAACTTAATCAATTAAAACAAAAAGTCGCTAATAAAGAAGCAGATGACTACCAAAAATCATTGGAAGCATTACCATTAGCAACATTAGAATCGCAATTAGAAAGTGTTCTACAATCCTTACAAAAATCCCAAGATGATTTAGCTAATTACAGTAATGAACTTATCGTATTACAGACACAACCTGAAAGGGCACAATCTGTTTTATTTAATAACTCAGATAGATTGCAACAAATAAGGACATTGCTGAATAAAAGTAGTGCAGATAAAGCACAAATGCGGCCTTCTGCTGTGCAGTTATTACAGTTAGAGCAATATTATCTTCAACAACAAAATAATTTTCAAAAGCGTACATTACAGTCAAATGTGCAATTACAAAGCTTGTTACAACTTCAACGTGACTATAGCTCTGCGTATATTGACCTTTCACAGGAACGCGCACAACTGCTTCAAGATGCCATCAGCGATAAACGTCTAGATAGTTCAGAAGAAACAGCTAAAGAAGCACAAAGCACCGAACTTGATAATCAAGCGATTAATAATGATCCATTCTATTTAGCGCAAACAGAAATCAATAAGCATCTTAGTGATAAACTGATCGTTACAACACAAAATAATAACGAACTAAATCGCCATAGCTTAATGGTGAAAAACCGCTTAGATAGAGCCATTCAATCTGAACGAAACCTAAAAGAACAAATTGATGTATTAAAAGGAAGTTTGTTACTTTCCCGAATTTTATTTGAAGAGCAAGTTGATTTGCCGGATGGTATTTTTATTAATAATTTGCCTGATAAAATCGCTGATTTGCGGTTAGAGCAATTTGAAATTAATAAACAACGTGATCAGATAATACAACCCAATATCTATATTGATCGGTTGATGCAGGAATACCAAATCACTCATCCTGAAGTCACCGATCCTAATGTACTAAAAGAGTTACGTAGTGCATTAGAATTACTTGTTGATGCGCGTCGGGAGTTGCTTGATAAACTCAATAATCAATTAGGCAATCAAATTTCAGGTTCGATTAATCTGCAAATGGATCAGCAACAATTACGCAGTGTCGTAAGCTCTTTAGAAAGTACATTAGCACAACAAATTTTCTGGGTAAGTAGTAATAAACCAATCAATCTCAATTGGTTTTCAACATTCCCTTCTCAAGCAGTGGCAGAATTCCAAAGTTTTAAATTGAATTGGTCAAATGAAAATCTGTTGATCGGGGCTAAGAAATCACTTCCTGTCCTTATTGCGTTGATTCTGTTTGGTTTAATACTGATTTGGCAACGTAAAAAACTTGATACTCAGTTTGAAAAACTTAATGGGGATATTAATAAGCTCAATAAAGATTCTCAGTTACATACACCACTGGCATTAGGTATTGTTTTCTTAAAAACATTACCACTTTCTTGTTTTGTTTTAGCGATTGGCTATTGGCTAATAAATAGTTTTAACGTGCAACAAGAGTTTATCTGGTCTTTTGCTTGGCAATTTGCGGTATTTTGGCTGATGTTTGAATGGTCTTATCGTTTAATGTCTGATAATGGCGTTGCTGTAAAACATTTTAAAATTCCTGTAGAGCGAGTTCAGCAAAACCGTAAACGTTTATTGCGTCTTTCTCTTCCTATGTTGCCGATTATTTTGCTTTCTGCTTACGGTATTAATAACCCATTATCACTGGTGGGGGATGTTATTGGGCAGTTGGTTGCGATTATTTCACTGTTTTGCATTAGTTTATGTGCATTGCCGTTTTGTCGCGAAATGTGGCAAGAAAAAGGGAATCATGTTGTTAGAACGGTTGTGATCACCCTATTAACATTCTCGCCTTTAATTTTAATGGGATTAGTAATTTTTGGTTATTACTATACGGCGTTGCGTTTAGCAAATCGTTGGATTGATAGCTTATATCTGCTTATGTTGTGGTTCATTGCTTATCATGCCAGTTTACGAGGATTAACCGTTGCTGCCAGAAGACTTGCTTATCGTCGAGCGCTTGAACGTAGACAAGCAATGTTAAAAGAAAAAAAAGAAGAAGATAATAGTCTTGAACCTATTCAAGAGCCTCCAATGGATATGGAGCAAATCAATCAGCAATCATTAAGACTGACAACAATGATTTTATTTATCATTTTTGCGTCTAGTTTCTACGGAATTTGGTCTGATTTTATTACTGTATTTACCTATTTAGATGGTATTACACTCTGGAGCTATACATTACCCACAGAGTTGGGAAATGTGGTTAAAGCCGTCACAGTAGCAGATCTCTTATTGTCTGTTTCTATCATGGCAATCTCTTGGTTTATGACGCGAAATTTACCGGGTTTATTAGAGGTATTAATCTTATCGCGTATCAAACTGCAACAAGGCGCTTCTTACGCTATTACGACTATTTTAACCTACGTTATTATTGCAATAGGTACCATTGTCTCTCTGGGAATATTAGGTGTGGCATGGGAGAAATTACAATGGTTAGCAGCGGCTTTAACGGTAGGGTTAGGGTTTGGTTTACAAGAGATATTCGCAAACTTTGTGTCTGGTTTGATCATCTTGTTTGAAAGACCAGTTAGGATTGGGGATACCGTCACCATCGGAACATATTCAGGTACAGTTAGCCGAATTCGAATTAGAGCAACAACAGTGACAGATTTTGATCGCAAAGAAGTAATTATTCCTAATAAAGCTTTTGTAACAGAACGGCTTATTAACTGGACATTATCTGATACGGTGACACGTATTATTATTCAAGTAGGTGTTGCTTATGGATCTGATCTCGATAAGGTCAAAGAGATCTTAATGAAAGCGGCTAAAGATAATGTCAGAGTGATGACAGAGCCAGAACCTGTGGTGCTATTTACTGAATTTGGGGCAAGTACGTTAAACCACGATTTACGTTTTTATGTCAGAACATTAGGTGATAGAAGTATTGCAATTGATGAAGTGAATCGTGCAATTGATAAGCTTTGTAATGAAAACGATATTAATATTGCGTTTAACCAACTTGATGTTTATTTGCATAATAAACAAGGTGATGAAGTACAAGAGGTAAAACGCCCTCTTGATGGTTCGACACCTGAAGCCAATACCCCTTTTGCTTAATTAAGGGGCGTGTTTGTTGATTGTGTCGCCAATTTGTTTTCATAATCTTGGCGCACAATCTCAAGGGCTTCTAGTGCTGTTTTAGGATCAATATGGTGACTTTCAAGTAAATAGATAAGATCAACGGCCAACTGAACAGATTTTGGTGCTTCTTTTAAACTCATAATTATCGCCTTTAAAATTTATCTTCTTGTTTTTCAATGCTCTTTTCAATAGAGAAAAGGGCGTTTTTACAACGCGCTAGGCGATTTTCAAGTGCAGCAATCTCTTTTTGCAACTCTTGTTGTTGCATAAAACTTTGTGCTTGCGTTAATGAAAGCTCTCTATCTTGGATCATTGCGTGTAATCTGCGCTCATAATCCTGATGTTGGGCAAGTTTTTGGTATAAATCGACACTTTTTTTTCGTTGAGTAAGCTGGTTCTCTTGCTTTCTTAGTGTTTGTGTCGATAATTCACGAGTTAATGCTTCTATTTGTTGTAGGATTTGAGTGGCCAGAAATTTAACCTGCTGGCTTCGTTGTGCCTCAACACAAGCGATTAACTGGGTAAAATTATCGCGGATCTGTTGCATATAGCCGCCAAGTGAATCACTTCGGCGGTGGAACAGTGCTGTGTCGAAGCAAGGTGCTGCAATTTTTTTGTTTGCAATAGGCGCCAGTGTTTCGGCAAGATTGTCTATCTGTTTTTTAAACAAGCTTAAAGGATCAGGTTTATTCATCGGGTTCTTGTTCCTGTTTTGATAAAAACATGAATTGACTTAAAGCAACAAAAAAGAGTTGTTAACTGGCTTTCTGTTGCATTTTAACGGCATATTGCATAGATTCTATCGTTTCGTTTTTTATTATGGCACTGATTATGACTGCTAACGCGCAACAACTGCAATTTATTAAAGACAGTATTGAAACCATTCCTGATTATCCAAAAGAAGGGATATTATTTCGTGATATCACTACATTACTGGATAATCCTGCTGCATATCAGGCAACCATTGATTTATTGGTAGAACACTATCAAGGTCAGGGTATCACTAAAGTCGTGGGTACCGAAGCTCGCGGTTTCCTATTTGGTGCTCCGGTTGCTTTACGCCTCGGTGTTGGTTTCGTTCCTGTTCGTAAAAAAGGTAAATTGCCTCGCGAAACGCTCAGTGAAACTTATGATTTGGAATATGGCACAGATACTTTAGAGATCCACAAAGACAGCATTACGGATAAAGACAAAGTATTAATGGTTGATGATTTACTGGCAACAGGCGGCACCATTGAAGCAACAGCACGTCTTATCCGTCGTTTAGGTGGAACTGTAACAGAAGCTGCATTTATTATCTGCTTACCTGATTTAGGCGGTATTGAACGCTTAGAAAAACAAGGCGTTCATAGCTTTACTCTGGTTGATTTTCCAGGACATTAATTTCTTCACTGTTTAAAATGTGGTGATACACGTCATTATTTTAAACATGAGTAATAGTGCGGGTGCTTTTGTGTTATTTATGATGTGACATATAAATATCTATGGCCCGCACAATTGTTTTTCCTCTCTGATCCATTTCAAATATTCGATGGTTCTTTCATCAATATCTCATTTGTTTCTGACAAATCTCGCTCAATGGGGCGTCCCTGTGTTAGCATAGAGATAAATCTCGTTCAAATTTAGCGGAATCAATGAGCTATCAGGTACTTGCCCGTAAGTGGCGCCCACAAACTTTTAACGATGTTGTTGGTCAACGTCATGTGTTGACGGCTTTAGCTAATGGTCTTGATCATCAGCGACTTCATCACGCCTATCTTTTTTCTGGTACTAGAGGTGTCGGAAAAACCACTATTGCCCGATTATTTGCCAAAGGGCTTAATTGTGAAACAGGCATTACGAGTAAACCTTGTGGTCAATGTGCAAATTGCCTTGAAATAGAACAAGGGCGTTTTGTCGATTTAATCGAAATCGATGCTGCATCGCGTACCAAGGTAGAAGATACCCGTGAATTGCTTGATAATGTGCAATATGCGCCAGCGCGTGGACGTTTTAAGGTCTACTTGATTGACGAAGTTCACATGCTTTCTCGCCACAGTTTTAATGCGCTATTAAAAACATTAGAAGAACCACCAGAGCACGTTAAGTTTCTACTGGCGACAACCGATCCACAAAAATTACCTGTCACGATTTTATCGCGTTGCTTGCAATTTCATTTGCGTGCATTAGATATTGACCAAATTGCAACACAACTCGAAAAAGTGCTTACTGCCGAACACATTGAAAATGATGTAAGAGCACGCCAGCTTATTGCTCGTGCCGCCGATGGTAGTATGCGAGACGCTTTAAGTTTAACAGATCAAGCTATAGCAAGTGGTGAAGGCGTTGTCACCGCAGACGTTGTAAGTCAAATGCTTGGCACTATTGATGATGCACAACCTTTAGCACTGATTGAAGCACTGGTAAAAGCAGATGGTCAACAAGTGATGTCGTTGGTCAATGAAGTGGCTTCAAGAGGAACTGATTGGGAAAACTTCTTAGTTGAGACTCTTTCGTTATTGCATCAAATTGCTATGCTGCAATTATTGCCTAGTGAGGATAATCCCCAAGAACAATTTACCCAAGAGCGTTTACGCCTATTGGCTAAATCTGTTTCACCACAAGATTTACAACTCTATTATCAAACTTTATTAGTTGGACGAAAAGAACTGGCTTATGCACCAGATAGACGCATGGGCGTTGAAATGACGTTATTAAGAGCGTTAGCTTTTCATCCCAAAACAGTGATTGATGAGGTTTCTTCTGCGCCATTAGCGCAAACTTTGCCTTCTACGCCATCGACAACGAATCGAATGCCAGTGAGTCATGAGCAACCAGTGGCTCAGGCTCATTCGCCACAAAATACACGTTCTTCTTCGCCCATGAACAATGCCTCGTTAGGTAATAGTCCAGCGGCACAACTTTTAAGAGCACGGCAGGCGATAAAGGGGACTGAACAACAAACCCCGCCAAAAAAGCCTGAACCGGCGACGCCAAATCAGGCTAAGCCGGCTGCTAGTGCATTAGAACGGCTAGCAGCCGTGAGTGAAAGACGTCAACAAGTTGCTAAACGTCAACCTAATCCTAATGCACCTGAAAAAAAGAAAAAAGAAGCATATCAATGGCGCCCACAAAATCCTGAGTTGATGTCAACACAAGAGACAGTGTCTTCGCCTAAAGAAATTAAAGAAGTTCTCGAATACGAAAAAACGCCAGAGTTAGCGGCCAAAATTGCGAAGGAATCACAAGAAAGAGATGCGTGGGCTGCTGAAATTGAAAAAATGCCATTACCTAAATTGGTGCAACAACTGGCATTAAATGCGTATAAAGAGACTGTAAGTGAAGAAAACGTGATTTTGCATTTACGAACTAGACAGAAACATTTAAATTCAGCAAATGCATTACGCACACTCACAAATGCATTAAGTGAATTGCATGGAAAAGCAATTTCACTCACAATTATAGAAGATGATAATCCAGCGGTAAAAACGCCGTTGGAGTGGCGACAAGCCATTTATGATGAAAAATTGGCGTTATCGCGTCAATCGATTATTACGGATAAAACAATTCAAACATTACAGCAATATTTTGATGCTGAATTGGATGAAGAGAGTATCCGACCTGTTTAATCGCAACATATTGTATGACTTCATACTGTGTGGCTTTTACAAAGAGAGACAATTATGTTCGGAAAAGGTGGTTTGGGCAATCTGATGAAGCAAGCCCAACAAATGCAAGACAAAATGCAACAAATGCAAGAAGAGATCGCAAACTTAGAAGTGACAGGTGAATCTGGCGCTGGCTTAGTCAAGATCACTATCAATGGTGCTCATAATTGCCGTCGTGTTGAAATCGATCCTAGTCTGTTAGAAGATGACAAAGAGATGCTAGAAGATCTGATTGCTGCCGCCTTTAATGATGCTGCGCGTCGTATTGATGAAACGCAAAAAGAGAAAATGGCCTCTGTCTCTAATGGTATGCAATTACCACCAGGCTTTAAGATGCCATTCTAATGCAAACTAGCCCACTTCTTGAATCATTAATGGAAGCGTTGCGTTGTTTACCCGGTGTCGGGCCTAAATCAGCGCAACGAATGGCTTTCCAACTGCTTCAACGCGATAGAAGCGGTGGTATGCGACTTGCACAAGCGTTAACGCGTGCAATGTCTGAAATCGGTCATTGCTGTGATTGCCGAACTTTTACTGAAGAAGAGCGCTGTACTATTTGTGCCAATGCTCGTCGTCAGCAAAATGGGCAAATTTGTGTTGTCGAAAGTCCTGCGGATATTCATGCAATCGAGCAGACAGGGCAGTTTGCGGGTCGATACTTTGTTTTAATGGGACATTTATCTCCTTTAGATGGTATCGGACCGATGGATATTGGTTTAGATAGACTTGAAGAGCGTTTGAGCCAAGAAACAATTTCGGAAGTTATCTTAGCCACAAACCCGACAGTGGAAGGTGAAGCGACAGCCAACTATATTGCTGAGATCTGCGCTCAGTATGATATTACGGCAAGTCGAATTGCTCACGGGGTTCCTGTGGGGGGCGAGCTTGAAATGGTTGATGGTACAACACTTTCACACTCTATTGCTGGACGCCAAAAAATCCATTATTAATAAAATAAATATTTTATTTAAAAAGCACCTTTTACTTAATGTAACAAGGTGCTTTTTTCATTTAATATTATGAAAAATAGCGCAATTCTAATTTAAAAGAATATTTTTAAGTTTTAAAACCTACTTTTTCTAAGAAATATCTTTATCTTCAAATTATCGTTTTTTTCTTTCTGATGAATTTTACATCTTTATGTTACATTAATCATTATCATGAAAAATAATAACTGAATGATGGAGCATCTTATGATCCCTGACGTAGCCTTAGTTGATAACAGTGAACAACGTACCCCTCTGATCTTAGTGTTAGATAGCTCCGGTAGTATGTATGGTCAGCCTATTCAACAATTAAATGAAGGCCTTAAACTACTAGAACAAGAACTAAAAAATGATGTGATTGCCGCAAAACGTGTGCGTATTTTAGTGATTGAATATGGTGGATATGACCAATGTACTGTGCATGGTGATTGGAAAGATGCTATGGATTTTACGGCTCCTGTTTTAGAAGCAAATGGCACAACCCCTATGGGACAAGCTATCACGCTGGCACTTGAAGAGATAGAAGCTGAAAAACAGCGCTTTAAACAAGCGGGCGTTGCTTATACTCGTCCTTGGTTATTTTTAATGTCTGATGGTGTACCAACCGATCAATGGGAACAAGCTGCACAGCTTTGTCGCCAAGCAGAGGAAAGCCAAAAAACGGCAGTATTTCCGATTATGGTTGATGGAGCATCAGCAGAAGTGATGGGAAGTTTTAGCCGTAATGGTGTTAATGGTGTGAAAATGCTAAAAGGGCTACAATTTAAAGAATTATTCTTGTGGTTAAGTGCCAGTATGCAAGTGGTTTCTCAGTCAACACCGGGCGGCACAGCACAATTACCTTCAACAGATTCTTGGGCGAGTGTACCTGTTTGATGAACGATTGGTTAGCTTATGGGGCATCGGTGACAGGCATTGCCCATCAAGAACGTCAAATTCCTTGTCAAGATGCTTATTTTATTCGCCGTAAAGGTGAGTATCTTATCGCTGCTGTTTGTGATGGTGCAGGCTCCTCTCGTTATAGTGAGCAAGGCGCTCAACTTGTTGCTCGGTTATTTACGCTACGTATCACAGAGTGGCCAAACATTGATTTATTAACCGAAAAACAGATAACACAAGGTGCAAAACAACTGATTGAAGATATTCGCCTCCAACTGGCTGAATATGCAGAAATAAAACAGTGTGCGCTTAATGAATATGCATCAACACTGGTTGCATGTTGGGTCGGTGATGATAGTGGTTATTTATTCCATTTGGGTGATGGTATTGCAGTAGTGGAATATTGCGATGGTACCAGTTATGTATCACAGCCTGAAAATGGAGAATATGCTAATCAAACATGGTTTGTGACATCAGAAAATTGGGAAGCACATTTACGCGTTATTCCTCTCAATAAACCAGTAAAACAAGTTATTTTGATGTCTGATGGTGTACAGCCTTTTGCCATGAATAAAGCGTGTGATGCTCTTTATGAACCATTTATCACTCCAGTGATCCGTTATTTAAAAACAGTATCTGAAGACAGTGGAAGTGAAGCCCTCGCGGGAACATTGGCAGATCCTCGTACACACTCAATTACGGGTGACGATAAAACCTTAGTGATTTGTATCAGGGATGAAGAGTTGTGGTAAAAGCGAGAAAAGAAGGGACGGCGATATCTGGGACAACACAACTGCAAGATGAATATGGCAAGATTTATCAGATTGGCGATTTGATAAAAAGCGGGGGAGCAGGAAGTGTTAGTCACATTAATAATGCACCTTTCCAAGTATCAAAAGTTTATCATGATAAAATTGATAAAGCCTATTACCTGAAAAAAATTACTGCAATGCAGAAACTAGAGCCTTCATTAAAGGCTGTTTCTGTCAATGATATTCCAATAATTCAACTCGCATGGCCTCAAGCACGTTTATACAATAGCCAAAAGCAATTTGTTGGCTTTGTGATGCCCGAACTTGATGTGAAAAATACCATAGAGTTGGAATATATTCTTCAAGAGCGTCAAGCTAAAGCCCATAATTTACCCACAGGAATGGGCGCTAAAGTTAGCCTTGCTTATAATCTTTGTTCGTTGATTGATGCATTGCATCAACAAGGGCATCGTATTATTGATATGAAGCCATTAAACCTGCGATTTTATAAATCAAGTTTGTATATGTCTCTTCTTGATTGTGATGGTTTTAGTATTCAAGGGGAAAACATACGCTATCCCGCAGGGCAATTTACTGTCGAATATTTAGCCCCAGAATTTCAAGCAAAACAAACTATTCCACAAGATCAAGAAGAAAGACAAGATCGATTTGCTTTAGCTGTTATTATTTTTCAACTGCTTAACTTTGGTATCCATCCTTTTAGTGGTCGTCCTAAAAACGACACGGTTCCTACGGATATTCCTAGACGTATTGCTGGTCGTTTTTATGGTTATGGCGTAAAGACGCATAATTTAATTACCCCAAATATTGCTAGTGGGCATAAACAATTGCCCGATAAACTGAGAACATTATTTGATAAAGCTTTTTCAGGAAATCCAACATTAAGACCTAGTGCGAAAACATGGGCTACGGCACTGTATGAATACGCACAACCTGAAAAGCAACAAATGTTGGTATGTCAGAAAGATAAAAACCACCAATATTTTGCGGGTAAAGCTTGTGCAGCATGTGCAAGGCAAACCCAACTACAGCAAGTGGCTATTACTCAAAAGCAAAGTCAAACACAACGAGAGCAAATACGCCAAAATAGCATCAAAAATGCCAATATTAGACATGTACCTACACATACGGTTCCAGCTAAACCAATACAGCCACCCGCTATTTTCATCGCGTTAAAACAAGCAATAAGTAAAGTTCCATCTGTTATTTTTCACACCGCTATTGCCATCATAGCGCCGATTATTTTCGGATTACTGTTGATGTATTTTATTCCTCAAGGAACAAGTGGTGATTTAGGTTTTACTTGGATAGCTGACTTAATAAAAGCGAATTATATTGAGCAGTTACTAATAACAATGTTAAGCGTGATTTTTTTAATGATGATAGCCATTATTATACTCATCATTTTTATTCTCCCTTCATTACGTATTTTGAAAAGAAAACCTTAATGAGAGGGAGTTCATATGAATAAAACAATTAAACCGATCCTTATTATTGTTGGGATCGCCACACTCTTATTTCCTTTTTGGTTACCTGCATTATTAGTTTCAATCATTAGC
The DNA here is from genome assembly GCF_003144375.1 of Proteus genomosp. 4 str. ATCC 51469. Classification (NCBI taxonomy): domain Bacteria; kingdom Pseudomonadati; phylum Pseudomonadota; class Gammaproteobacteria; order Enterobacterales; family Morganellaceae; genus Proteus; species Proteus genomosp. 4. The sequence goes on along the minus strand of NZ_PENV01000003.1, from coordinate 134,070 downwards.
ACTATTGACAGCGTGAGTATCAAGATCCTTCCCTCATCAGTTCGTTTCGATGAGCGTAATTTCTTGCTGGGATTATGGTTAGGTTCTGCCATTATGACGATTGTCATGTTATTGCAATCGTGGCGCGCTAAAAATATCTTCTATTTTTTTGGGGGCGTTTTTGTTGTTCTAACGACATTTAGTCTTTCATTTTCAATCATTCCTCATAGTGAATTAGAAGATCGTCGCCGCTTTGTTTTACAAAATATAGAACAATCGCAGTGGAGTGATTTTCGTTATAGCGTGATTAATGCTGAAGATAACATCATTAAAACGATAGTTGTGAATCAGCCTAAAACACTGGGGTATCTCAAAGATCTTGAAAAGAAACGCATCGAATTACCGGGACTTGTTTATTTAACGGATGATGTAACTTCCGCAATGCAAGCTAAAGAGGCGTATCTGACTCATATAAAAGGAACACCAGAACAAAAAGAGGCAATTAAAACGCTCTCTTTTTATGGTGACTGGTTGCTGAATCAACCCGAAATTATTATTGCTCAAGCATTATCATCGCTTCTTACAAGTAGTAATGAAAGATTAGTGCAATCAGGTATTAACGCTATTATTACTGCGCCATTAGTACCGGAAGCATGGCAAACGTTAGCATTAACCTATATTGCTCATACGCCACCCAATATGCAGATAGAAAAAGCAATGGCTGCATTAATGGTTGCCGATACGCTAAAATATGACAAATTGGGGCATCAGGATCCTTCATTACAACCGCTTATTGAAAAAGCGATTTCTGAATTGACAGAAAATCAACGTCAGATTTATCAAATCCTTCAAGCACGAGTGATAGAAGACCGTTTATATCGACAAAAGAATGCAATTCCTGATGCGGTGGCTAAGCTGGCAGGAAAAGTACTGCCTGTCACTTATGCAATAGCAAATAACAATGAGACTTATGTCGAATGGAAATCAATGATGAATGATAGGGAATATCCTGGGATCGTTCTTGTTGATTCACCAAATAAAATACAGAACTGGACGGAAATGCATTACCCGTCTGTTGGGCAATATATTCCTATTGCAGAAACGATTTTATCCGTTGATGTTGATCCTCAAGGACACGTTTTAAGTCTTTGGGTACAAAAAAGCAGTGGATACAATGTGTTTGATGCGAAAGCATTAAGTGATGCTCGTGGCTGGCGTTTTATGCCAACAAAAGAGGGGTATCATCAACGCGTTACCGTTCGTTTTCAAAGTACACGTCTTGGTTGGAATGACTACACTATTAAACAACAACCTACATTAATTGCATTGGCGAAAGCTTATGCAAGGCAAAGCATTAAAGGTATTTCGAGTGCTGAAAATGCGTTCATAGGTCTACAAAAGCAGGCACCAGAAAAAGAGTCGAGTAAATCGTCATCGCATTCTACCTATGATCCCTATTCTTCTATTTATTCAAAACGTGCGCAACAACAAGAAGAACGGGCGGTATTACAAAATATTTTAAAAGAGATCCAGACATTACCTAATGGAAAAAATAACCACGAAAGTTGGGATAATAGTCTACGTTTCTTAAATGAAAAATTGGCACTTCATCAAGATAATGAAGATGTTGTAAGAATGGTAGCCCGCTTTGAATTGCAATATTACAATGTGGGAACAAATAATTTATCTCAATCTCCTGATATTTACCCACAAAATAAAGAGTATTGGCAAACCTTGTTATTACAAGCACGTAGCCATTTTGCGCAAGCTATTGCACTAAATCCAAATCGTGAAGACGTTTGGTTAGGTTGGGGGATAACGTGGCTAGATGAAGATCCTGAAGTTGCAGCGGGCGCATTTGCGAAAGCTGCACAGCAAAAGTCACAAGAAAGCATTAGTTCTGTCATGCAAATGCTGGAAATGAGGATGGTGATAAATACTCTTGAAGGTGCTCGTTTAGAACGTTACCAAACTTTGAGAGCAAGAATGGATATGCGCTATTTGCCAGAAGGTGTTGAAGCTAAGCCTTCAGATGATTATCTCAGCGATGACTTAACGCAAATCCAATTGGCTCAACGAGCGATACCGGCATCAGATCCGAATAGCAAAGTGGTTCGCTTGCCTTTAAATACCGACAAAACTGAGCCATCAAACCGTACCTTTAGTGTCGATTTTGCATCGGCAAATATCAAAGATAGCACTCAGTTATTACCGAAAGTAAATGCTCCAATTACTGCACCTAAAACGGGCGATATGATTTTACAACTTGATGTTGATCCTCAAGGTGTTCCTACTGTGGTAATGCTAAAAACCAGTAGTGATGACATGAATATTGACAATGCAGTGATTGATGTTGCTTATCAGTGGCGATTTAATGGCTCACCTTCTCGAAAAGGTAATGTGCTTTTGATATCTGTTCAATTTGGACAATAACCTCACTTTGTTTAAATAATGTTATAAAAAAACGCCTTTTTTGTTGATCTTGAGGCGTTTTTTTTATCTTTCCTTATTCTCTAACTTATTGAAAGACATAAAATTGTTATCTTGATCACAAAAAAAACGTCTTTTGAAAACAGCAAAACCACTTAACTGAGAAAACAGACCGCTTAATTCGGTATACAACCGCTAAGCGATTTAGTCACACCATTCCTGAGTCAAAATTCTTATTATGTAGCTGCGGGCAGTTATCTCTCAGATTCGCTCAAATCATTCTTTGCTGACCCGCATTACTCTTTGGCTGTTCGGTCTTGCCTGAAAAAAAGGTGTCTCATGAACAAAAATGCATTTTTAAAGCACGTACCTTGGGTGATCCTCGGGATCATCGGTGCTTTTTGTCTTTCAGTGGTTGCACTTCGCCGTGGTGAACACGTTAGTGCGCTATGGATAGTTGTCGCTTCTGTTGCCGTCTACTTAGTTGCTTATCGTTATTACAGTCTGTATATCGCTCAAAAAGTGATGAAGCTTGACCCAACGAGAGCGACACCTTCTGTTATTAACAATGATGGTTTGAACTATGTTCCGACCAACCGTTATGTCTTATTTGGTCACCATTTTGCGGCTATTGCTGGAGCTGGTCCTTTAGTTGGTCCTGTTCTTGCTGCTCAAATGGGGTACTTACCCGGTACGCTTTGGCTATTAGCAGGGGTTGTGTTAGCGGGTGCAGTACAAGACTTTATGGTGTTGTTTATTTCTACACGCCGTAATGGTAACTCACTTGGTGAGATGATAAAGAAAGAGATGGGGCCAATTCCGGGTACTATCGCTTTATTCGGCTGTTTCCTTATCATGATCATCATTCTTGCTGTGCTTGCACTTATTGTTGTTAAAGCATTAGCTGAAAGCCCATGGGGAGTGTTCACTGTTTGTTCAACAGTACCAATCGCCTTATTTATGGGTATTTACATGCGCTATATTCGCCCTGGTCGTGTGGGTGAAGTGTCAGTTATTGGTATTGTTTTACTGATTGCGGCGATTTGGTTTGGTGGTGTTATTGCTCACGACCCATTCTGGGGCCCAGCGTTAACCTTTAAAGATACAACAATTACTTTTGGTCTTATTGGTTATGCTTTCGTGTCAGCATTATTACCAGTATGGTTAATTCTTGCACCACGTGACTATTTAGCAACTTTCCTGAAAATTGGTGTTATCGTTGGTTTAGCTGTGGGTATTGTGATTTTAAACCCTGAACTAAAAATGCCAGCTGTTACTCAATACATCGATGGTACTGGACCATTATGGAAAGGGGCTTTATTCCCATTCTTATTTATCACTATCGCCTGTGGTGCCGTTTCTGGTTTCCACGCCCTAATAGCTTCAGGTACAACACCTAAGCTTATCGCAAATGAAATGGATGCTCGTTTTATTGGTTATGGTGCAATGTTAATGGAATCATTCGTTGCGATCATGGCATTAGTCGCTGCATCTATCATTGAACCAGGTCTGTATTTTGCAATGAATACCCCACCATCAGGTTTAGGCATTACGATGCCGAACCTACATGAATTAGGTGGTGAAAATACAGCTGTTATCATGGGGCAGTTAAAAGAAGTTACTGTACATGCAGCTGCAACAGTCAGTTCATGGGGCTTTGTTATCTCTCCAGAAGAAATCTTACAAACAGCGAAAGATATTGGTGAACCTTCTGTATTAAACCGTGCTGGTGGTGCGCCTACCTTAGCGGTTGGTATCGCGATGGTATTCCATAAAATCATTCCTGCTGCGGATATGGGCTTCTGGTATCACTTTGGGATCTTGTTTGAAGCGCTCTTTATTTTAACCGCGTTAGACGCAGGTACACGTTCTGGTCGCTTCATGCTTCAAGACTTATTAGGTAACTTTATTCCTTACTTGAAGAAAACAAATTCGTTCATTCCAGGTGTTATTGGTACAGCGGGTTGTGTAGGCTTATGGGGATATCTGTTATACCAAGGTGTTGTTGACCCATTAGGCGGTGTTAAGAGCTTATGGCCATTATTTGGTATCTCAAACCAAATGTTAGCAGCTGTTGCACTGGTATTAGGTACGGTTATCTTAATTAAGATGAAACGCACTAAATATATTTGGGTAACTGTGGTTCCTGCGGTATGGCTATTAATTTGTACAACATGGGCATTAGGTCTGAAACTGCTCAGCGATGACCCACAAATGGAAGGTTTCTTCTACTTAGCAAATGAATACAAAGCGAAGATCTTAGCAGGTGGTGCCGATTTAACTGCGGCTGAAATTACCAATATGAATCATATTGTAATTAACAACTACACCAATGCGGGCTTAAGTATTCTGTTCTTAGTGGTTGTTTACAGCATCATTTTCTACGGTTTCCGTACCGCAATGAAAGCGCGTAAAAACCCAGAAGAAACAGCACAAGAAACACCGTATGTTCCTATGCCAAAAGACGTTAAAGTGTCCTCAGGTCACTAATATTAGGTAAATAGTTTAACCCCGTACTGGTTTAGCTGGTACGGGGTTTAGGAGAAACTTATGTTTGGCAATTTAGGACAAGCTGGAAAATATCTAGGGCAAGCAGCTCGTATGCTGATAGGTATTCCCGATTATGATAACTATGTACAGCACATGAAAGATAACCATCCTGATAAGCCAGTTATGACCTATAACGAGTTTTTCCGTGAACGTCAGGAAGCCCGTTATGGTGGTGGTGATGGTAAAGGCGGTTTTCGCTGTTGCTAATAATCTGTAAAGGAGACACATAATGGAACCTATTGCAGTGACGATATTGACTGGTTTTTTAGGATCAGGAAAAACAACGCTTTTGCGTCATATGCTTAATGAAGAGCATGGTTATAAAATCGCTGTTATTGAAAATGAATTTGGTGAAGTGCCTATTGATGATGAAATTATTGGTGATAGAGCCACTCAAATTAAAACACTTACCAATGGTTGTATTTGTTGTAGCAAATCGAATGAATTAGAAGACACATTATTAGACTTATGTGACAGTCTTGATCGTGGTGAGATTGAGTTTGATAGGTTAGTTATTGAATGTACAGGCATGGCTGATCCCGGCCCTATTAGCCAAACATTTTTTTCTCATGAGGTGATCTGTCAACGCTATTTGTTAGATGGGATTATTACTCTTGTTGATAATATTCATGCTCAACAACAATTAGATCAATTTACTATTGCACAATCTCAAATTGGTTATGCTGATCGCATCTTATTAACAAAAACTGATGTTGCACCAGCATCACCCGAATTAATGGCTAGATTAAGACGCATTAATGCAAGAGCACCCGTTAATACCGTTATTCATGGACAAATTGATTTAGGTTTATTGTTTAATGTAAAAGGTTTTATGTTGAATGATAACCTTGAAGTAAAACAGCCTCTTTTCCGCTTTCAGCCAGAAAAACAAGATGATATCCATTCTATTGTACTGAAATTTGATTATCCCGTTGAGCTACAAAAAGTCTCCGATGTAATGGAAAAATTATTATTAAGCTTTGCTGATAATCTTTTACGTTATAAAGGGATATTAAATATTAAAGATCAACCTAATCGCTTGTTATTCCAAGGTGTGCAACGCCTCTATAGTGCTGATTGGGACAGAGCATGGCATGAAGATGAAATTCGCGAAAGCACATTGGTCTTTATTGGTATTCAATTACCAGAAGATGAGATAAGAGCTAGTTTTGATGCATTAATGCCAAGTACGCAAGAAAATGCACATTAACCTAATACCCTGTAGTGAGTGTTAGAAAGTAGTACGAAGTAAGTAGTAGAAGTAACCGTAGTATAGCCGTAAATAGCAGTAACGAATATTGATAAGCTCCTGACTTGAGGAGGGTCCTGTTCCTAGGATCTTATGTTTCACCCCATAATAATAACTATTATGGGGTGCTTTTTTAATCACTGAAATTAGCCATTAGCAACGGCTTTATATTCCATAATCTCAATAATTTGAATATCGGTATGTTGCATTGCTCGGCTTGCTAACGCACATAAGTTTTCAATCGTTGAGTCAACATCATGTGCCACAATACCGTCATTACCTGTCACAAATGTATTATCAAGAGCCATTAATACAGCTTTATAAGCGGCACTTGCACCGGTTGAAACTTTCATAGCACAGCTATTTGAAGCACCATCACAAATTACACCACTAATATCACCAATCATGCTACTAATCGCCATTGCCATGGATTCATAGCGTTCATCCATTAGCCATGCAATTGCACCTGCAGCGCCCATTGATGCTGTTGTAGCTGCACATAATGCAGATAATGCGGGGAATTTATGGTGAATATAGATAGCCAGTAAATGGGAAAGCATTAATGCTCTTGCCATTTTCTCTTCATCAACTTGTAAATATTCAGCAACGACCACAACCGGCATTGTTGCGGCAATACCTTGATTGCCTGAGCCTGAGTTACTCATGGCGGGTAAAACTGCACCGCCCATACGAGCATCAGATGCAGCAGATGTACGGATCATGATCTCTGATAATAGATCTTTTGCTAATAGGCCTCGTTGTTGCTGGCGTTGTAAAGTTTGTCCAATATGTAAACCATAACTATTGTTCAAACCTTCTTTTGATAGTGCATCATTTAAATGTGCTGATTCAAGAATAAAAGAAATTTCTTCTACAGGTACCTGAGTAACAAATTGATAAATTTCTTGGGTATTTGTTTGGGTTAGTGTTTCTTTTATTTCGCAAGGCGATGCTGATTGTTCTGCACTATCACAAGTGTTATCAAGAACAACATCACCATTATGAATGATTTTAACGATATTGGTGTGATTGCCTGCAATAATGACAGTTGCACTGTTTTCGCCATCTTCAACAGTGACTTCACTATAAAGAACTTCTTGGCACGCTTTTTTAATAGCAACATTAACAATACCAGAAGCTAGCAGCGCTTTGCTTTGTTTTACATGTTCTGGTGTGGCATTTTTTAATACTTCTAAACCCGCTTTACTATCACCGCCAACAGCCCCTAAGCTAGCAGCAATAGATAGCCCCACCATTCCAGTTCCTGGTACGGTAACGCCCATACCATTTTTCATTAAGTTCGGGGAAACTTCAGCACTAATGCGAGTGATAGCGTGTTGAAGATAACTTGCTGCGGTAGCAGCCGCTAATGCAAGTGAGATAGGCTCTGTACAACCTAAAGCGGGTTTAACTTGTTGTTTTACTGCCGCTATCAATATTTTCCAACGAGAAGATAATTGTTCTTTCATTGCATGCACCCAATAAACAGTATGAAAATTCAATAGGTTATTCTATTTTTATTCTCTTCATCATACTGAATTTATGAGAGAAAGTTTTTTCTGAATTTACTAGCATTGAATAAAATTTGAGAAAATATTACCTTCTTTGTCTTTAGTGTTGGTAATTTTTTCTACTTTAGAGAAAAACACATAAATTCACTTTGTCATTGTTTTAATTTACATGAAAAAAGAGAGTCAGTTGCTCATTGGTTTAAAATGAACCAATGAAATAATAAGTGAATTAAATAAATTAATTTTATAAATATAAAATTAAATAAAAAAGCAATAGAACGAATACACGATCCTATTGCTAGTATAACTATCATACTTAAAGTGGGCTAACTCTGAATAGTTAAAATAAAGAGTAATGAATAGTAATTAAATATCACACCATTATTTTAACAATGAAAATAGTAGGCTCTTTATTTTTTGGAGTATAAAAATAACTTTCTGTTATTTTGTTAATTTTTTATGTTTATATTAATTGTTGTTTTTTTTGAATATAAATTCAGATTATTGAGAAAATATAATGTTTATTATTTGAAAATAACCTGAAGTAAGAAATATTACTTCAGGTATATTTATTAATAATAGAAGATAGCAATAATAGCACTATGGAATACAAAGCCGACCATAAGTGGGATCGCCGTCCTTTTTACAACATCAAACGGTTGCAATTTAGCACCACTAGATACTGCAATAATAACTCCTGCGACAGGAGACATACCTCGTCCCATATGTGACGCTTGTTGCATTGGTAAAATCATCGCAATTGGGTTGACACCCATGCTATGTGCAATTTGTGGAATAAGTTCAACGAATGCAAGGAAAGGAGCATTACCTGAACCCATAATAATTGCAGCAGCTAATGTCACGACTGCGAAGACCAATGCCATAGCAAATGGCGGCAAGCCTACAGATTCCGCCATCACAATCAGGCTATCTATTGCACCACTCACTTTAATACCATGAGCAAAGACACCCGCGGCGACTAATAACCCTACAACGTTACTAAATGCAGAGCCCATCCCCTTTAAGAAATTCTGGAAGCCCGCACACACTGATTTAAAATCACGTAAACGTAATGTTTCAATTAGCATACAAATTGCCATTGAAATCAATACAATAGTGACCACGTCAAGGTGAATGCCTTCAACAAATAGGCTTGATGAACCTACTGCCATAATAATCGGTAACATTGGTAGTAAGGCATAAAAGCCGGGTACGTTTTTATCACTCTTTGCTTCTTCAGACATTTTGCCTAATTGAGGAACAAACCCTGCTTTACGGTCACAATGGCGTTGCCAGAAGATATGTGTAATACCAACAGCTAGCACGGTTGCAATTGCTGCAGGCCCTTGGTAATAAAGCACGTATTCAACAACACCTAAGTCAACCGCTTTTGCACCTCGAATAGCGTCAATAGCCGTTGGGGTGTAAGCGACACCTAATGAAGTTGCAATTACACCCGCGGCCGATGCTGGAGATAAACCAAGTCCTATCATAATCGGGAACATCGTACCCATTAATAGAACAGCTAATCCCGTTGCTGAAGGAATAGCAAGTTGCAAAATACTTGCGAGTAGAAAAGAGAAAAATAGCAACACATAAGGCGAACGCATATTTTTCAATGGGCGAGTTGCAACTCGTACAACGGCCTCATTGGCACCAATATGATCCATATAATGCGCAAATCCCATCAGTGCCATGATCATTAAACCAAGATCAGCGGCACGACTACTAAAGAGATCACGCATGACTTCAAAGGGATCTAACCAGCCAATACCTGTTGTTTTGACATTTTTAGGAAGAATATCTCCCCAACCAAACATCATGGTTAGCGCCATTAAGGCTAGACCAGCGACTAACAAAACAGGTTCTGCTTTATATCCTTTCAAGATCATCCTAGCGACAATAACAACGACGACTAAGACCGCAAGAATTTGGATCATGCTTTAGCTCCAGGCGCAAAGCGTTCTGCAGTGATCTTCACGACAGACTTTAAGACATCACTGGCAGCATAAAGGGATTTAACAGGCAGATATTCATAAATAGAATGAAAATTATGAGCGCCAGTAAAGATATTTGGACAAGGTAAGCCATTTTGAGAAAGGGCTGCACCATCATAACCACCACGCATTGGAATTGGGCGAGGAGTAATGCCATTAGCTTCATAAGCGGCAACCGCAATATCGATAGGGTAGCGATTATCACCTTGTAGGCTATTAAAGACGTTGGCATAACGGTCAGCGAGTTTACAAGTAACAGAGCCTTCGCCCCATAAACCTTCACAATAATCTGAAAGTTGTTTTAAAAATGCCATACGGTGGGCATAACCTTTTTCGGTGAAATCACGTACATCCATTTTTAATACGGTACGTGCACTATTTCCGGCTAATTGTTTTACCCAATAATAACCTTCACGGCCTTCAGTATATTCAGGTGCTTCGCCACCCGGTAACATAGCAACAAATTTATGTGCCATTAACAGCGAATTCTTTAATTTACCTTTCGCAGACATTGGATGGGCTGAAGCACCAGTAAAGGTAATTTCCACATCCCCTGCATTCCAGTTTTCATACACTAACTCGCCAATACCACAGCAATCTAAAGTATAAGCAAAATCAGCACCAAATTCTTTAGTATCAAAGACTTTTGCACCACGTAAACCTTGCTCTTCATCCGGCACAAAACCAATTTTCACTGTGCCGTGTTTAACTTCAGGATGTTGTTTAAAGTATTGCAACATATCCATAATTGAAGCAATTGCGGCTTTGTCATCAGCGCCTAATAAACTGGTGCCATCCGTCACGATAATATCGTCACCAATATAGTTTTCTAATTCTGGGAATTCACTTTGACGTAGATAAATATCGAGCTCTTTGTTTAAGCAAAGATCACCACCTTTATAAGGTAAGATTTGCGCTTTGGTATCATTAGTTTGTTCAGCACTGGTATCTAAATGACCAAAGAAAGCAACAGTAGGCACTTCATAATCAAGGTTGGAAGGTAGTGTTGCGGTAACAATCGCAGTATCGCGGATCTTAATATCCTCAACACCTAAAGCCTTGAGTTCTTCAACTAATTGTAATGCTAGGACTCGCTGACCTTCTGAAGAAGGCATAATGCCCGCAGCGCCATTTTCCCTATTTGTGGTGGTGTTAACTTTTGTATAAGAAATAAACCGTTCAACGAGATTCATGACAAGACTCCATTGTGTTTTTAATTGTATTCTTTGTACTAATACTTACTTATTTCATTTATTAGAAAAGACTAACACCTACTTGTATCATAAAAAAAACAATAGGGAATTAGAGAAAAATAATTATTTTTGCAAGAAAAGTTTAATGTTGATTAATATTTAATTTTTGGTTTTTTCTTTATTAAAAAAATTAGTGTTTTTTGTGGGTGAGGTTATTTTTACTTACCTTTTTGAGATGGTTTTCTGTGATCACAATCATAAAAAAGATATATTAAAAATAATATTTTTTAAGAGGGTAAATAAACTCATTACTTATTTTAATGATTTGATGTCTATAATAATTATATTTTATTAATTGTTTTTTACGGTTTTAATAAAAGTTAAATTTAAAAAGGATACCGATTCTTAACAAAAAACGACGATAAACTATTGTTTTAAACTTATGAAATAATTAAAAGTACATAGAGCTATATAAAAATATTGGTTCTTATCTATTGATGATAATAATTAAATCTATAAATGGTAGATAAATGATAGTAGATAAAATGATAAATTATAGAATATGATCATGTTAAATAAATAGGATAATAATGATGTGTCCTGCAAATATAAGCACTCAATTACAAAGAGTTTCTTCTGTTTTATCAACTAGTTCAGTGGATACAGATATCTATGTGGAATATAATCCAATCTTATCAATAAGAAACTCAGTAAATAAATTTAACAGCCATACAGATCCGAAAATTCACTCAGAAAATAGAGAAGAATCTGTTTATATGGAAATGGGAGGCGAAATTAATTATTTGGAAAAAGACATTGATGATATTTATTCAGACCATGATTATGAGGAGATTGATAGTTCAGATTCAGATTCAGATTCAGATTCGGTCTATGTCACTTTTGATAAATATTATAGTTCTTCTAAGATAAATAAGAAAAATTGCAGTGAAGATAAATATTCTATTAAGATAAATAATGAGAATAATGATATAAAAAATAATAACGAATTATCTCAAATAGTTCCTTTTATTATAGAAAATAATAAAACAATGACATTATTTGAGCATCAATATAAAATCAGAAATAAAGATAATGTGTCAACAAAAGAAATAATAATTAATGAATTAATTATGGATGAAATAACAGGGCGTGAGGAAATAACAAATGATGTTATGCATAAAGGATTAGGTAATAGAAATGAAAGTAAAACTGATAGATATTTTTCTTTAGTTCAATTAGTAAATCAAACTAATTCTCAAAAAATAAAAGAGCTTATTAATAAAGAAATTAATACATTAAAAATTGAGCTGAAAAGTGATTTTTTAAAAGTAAAAACAAAAATAGTAATAAAACTATCAGAATTAATTGAACATCCTAATTTTAAAAATAGACTTTTGTTAGAAACAAATAAAATTACATTGAATGAATTAATCAGTAAAGAAAGTAGGGGTGACTATTATTTAACGACTCTTTTTTCTAAGTTAGCAAAAGAATATAATAAGAGAATTAATTTATCTAAAATTAAAGATATAGAAAAAATTAATGACATATCAAACTCAATAATTAGTTTGGTGTTAGCACAATATGATAAAGAAGGGATTATTTAAATTTTAGCAAAATATCGATTTAACGGCCTGATAGTAATATTATCAGGCCGTTAAATATTATATATCCAAACGCTTAGCTTGCCATCTACGAGAGCGCCAACGCCATGCATTAGTTAATCCGCGTAACCACTCATCACAAAGAAAGCCAATCCAGATACCAATTAGACCCATTTCCATCTTAATACCGAGGAAATAACCCACAGGAATAGCGACACCCCACATAAAGCAAATTGCTGTCATAAGAGGAAATTTAGCATCGCCTGCGGCACGTAAGGCATTTACCATTACGATATTAAAAGTACGACCTGGCTCTAAAAAGACAGACAAAATAAACAGTGGGATCAATTGGTCGATAATGCGTTGGTCTTCTGTAATGGAATACAAAATAGGATCGCGCATAAACCAATAAATAATAACTACCCCAATTGTGAATATCACACCAGTTTTTAAACTTTTCCAACCACGATTAAAGGCATCATCAAAGCGTTTAGCGCCAACTAAATGTCCCACAAGAATTTCATTACCAATACTAATTGCAATACCAAAGAGCATTAAAAATAATGACAATTGGAAATAAAGTGTTTGTGCTGCAAGAGGGACTTCACCCATTAAACCAATAAAGGCAGATGCAGTCATGTAATGTAAGATCCAAACTAGATTTTCACCAGCAGCTGGTAAACCAATATGTAGGATTTTCCCTAACATATTTTTAGACCAGATAAAAAGTTGTCTTGCTTGAAATTTAATGCGTAAGCCGTAGAACAATAACCCACATAATAAAATAACGGCAATAATACGACCAACAACAGTAGACCAAGCAACACCGACTAATCCGTATTGAGGTAAACCAAAGAAGCCATAAAGTACGATCATATTACCAATAACGGTAACAATGTTAGCGATCAATGTGACATACATGGCAGCTTTGGATTTGCCATAAACTCTTAAACATGCAGCAAGAATAATTGAAATTGCCTCAGGAATAAGACAAATACCAATAATATGCAAGTAATTATAACCATCTTGAACCAAGTGAGATGGTGTATTCATTAAATTAAGAATGTTGTAGCCAAAAAAGAGAATAATTACCGCACTACTTATCCCCAGTAATGAGTTAAATGCAATGGAGATATGGATCGCCTGACTGGCTTTTTCTTTTTTACCTGCACCTAAATATTGGGCAATAACGACGCTACATCCCACACTAATAAAACTAAAAATGGTGATGAAAAGATCAAAAACTTGGTTACCGACGCCCATCGCGGCTAAGTAAGCGGTGGAAACGTGGCTTACCATGTAAGTATTAATTAATAGTGTGGCTAGATGTAGGAAAATATCTATAAATATTGGCCAACTAAGAGAGAAAAGCGAGCGATCCGCTACATCAGACTGATGCATTGAAAACCTTCTTAAAAACAGAGTGAAATCGATTTATTAATATAAACGTGTCGGAAGAAGAGGGATTCTACAAGGTTTGTTTATAAGGGAATAGCGCAAATAATGTTTATCTGGCAAAAAAGATATTTATATGGTTTATTCATTGATAAGTAATCACTATTATCATTAAGAGATGATTAACGTTAAAGTCAGGGGAATTAATGAATACTAAAATAAAAGTGGCTATTGTAGGCTATGGCAATATTGGTCGATTTGCATTAGAAGCGGTTCAAGCTGCTCAAGATTTTGAATTAATAGGGGTTGTTCGTCGTGATATAAACAACATCCCAGAAGAATTGCAAAATATTACCGTAACTAACGATATTAAAACATTAGGTAATGTTGATGTTGCTCTCTTATGTTCACCAACTCGTGCAATTAAAGAGTTAGCTAAATCTATTTTAGGCTTAGGCATTAATACAGTAGATAGTTTTGATGTTCACAGCGAAATTGTGTCATTAAAAACAGAATTAGATGAAGTAGCTAAAAAACATGATCGTGTTGCTGTTATTTCAGCGGGTTGGGACCCAGGCTCTGATTCTATTGTTCGTACTTTAATGTTAGCTATGGCGCCAAAAGGGATTACTTATACTAACTTTGGGCCAGGAATGAGTATGGGGCACAGCGTTGCGGCTAAGGCCATTGATGGCGTCAAAGATGCACTTTCAATGACCATTCCACTAGGCACGGGTGTTCACCGTCGTATGGTTTATGTCGAATTAGAAGCGGGTGTAGATTTTAATCAAGTAGAGCAAGCAATTAAAGCGGATAGCTATTTCTCTTCGGATGAAACCCATGTGAAGCAAGTTGATTGTGTCGATAGCTTAAAAGATGTTGGGCATGGTGTTCATATGACCCATAAAGGTGTTTCGGGTAAAACCCATAATCAATTATTTGAATATTCAATGCGTATTAACAATCCTGCATTGACGTCTCAATTTATGGTTTCAGCGGCAAGAGCTAGTATGAAACAACGTGCGGGGGCTTATACCGTTATTGAAATTCCACCTGTTGATTTTTTAGCGGGTGATTTAAATACATTAATTGCAAAATTAGTCTAATTTGAATTAGGGCTCTTTGTATAAAATATTGCCCACATAACGTGGGCAATATGGATTAACGCTTAGGCAAACTTGATGATTTTGAATTAGCGTTTAATACTTTTAAATTCTTTTGTTGTTGCGGTTAATGCCACTTCTGTTGGTAAACGTTCCATAGAACTTGCACCATAGAAGCCATGACAATCAGGACAATTATCTAAGATATATTGTGCATCTTCAGGTGTTGCAATCGGGCCACCATGACAAAGCACAATAACATCTGCACGTACTGCTTTCGCTGCTTTTGCCCAGTCATTAATTAAAGGAACACAGTCCGCTAATGTTAATGCAGTTTCTGCACCAATGTTACCGCCAGTAGTTAATCCCATATGTGGCACAATAATATCGGCACCGGCCTCAGTCATTGCAATGGCATCTTCACGACTAAAGACATAAGGTGTGGTTAATAGATCTTTTTCGTGAGCTTGGCGGATCATATCTACTTCAAGCCCATAACCCATACCCGTTTCTTCTAAATTTGCCCGGAAATTACCATCAATTAAACCAACAGTTGGGAAATTTTGTACGCCTGCAAAACCAGTAGCTTTGACATCATCTAAAAACTTATCAAAGTTACAGAATGGATCTGTGCCATTTACTCCTGCAAGTACAGGTGTCTGTTTAACAACAGGTAATACTTCTTTTGCCATATCCATAACGATTTCATTAGCATTACCATAAGCTAACAAACCCGCTAAAGATCCTCGACCAGCCATACGGTAACGACCTGAATTGTAAATAACAATGAGGTCAATACCACCCGCTTCTTCACATTTAGCGGACAGGCCAGTACCTGCACCACCACCAATAATTGGTTCATGGCGTGCAATCATTTCGTTGAATTTTTTTAGTAACGTTTCACGTGAATGAGTCATTCTTCTTTCTCCGTGGTTAACAAATAAGTTCCTGGTGTAAATCATAAATTTGCTGAGTAAACTCAGCTGAGTTTATGTGATAAGGACTGATGACTAATTGACGAGTCTCTGTCTCTTTAAATGTTGTTATAAATGCATCAAAAAATGCTTGGTTTGCTTTTGGAGCCCAAAAAGGACCCCCTTCAATATCCAGAGCAGAAAAACCGCCCTGTGGTAATACAAACCGTAATGGGCCTTCACACTGATTCATTTTTTCAGCGATCCAAATACCCAATTTACGGTTTTCCTCTGGTGTTGTGCGCATTAAGGTGACTTGTGCATTATGATGATAAAACTGACGTCCTTTATATTTCTCAGGAACACTAGAAGGGCGACCAAAGTTCACCATATCTAATGCGCCACAAGAACCTATATAAGGGGTTTTGGTGCGGGCGATTGCACCAAAACGGTCTTCATCACAAGCAAGTACACCGTCAAACAAGTAATCACACACTTCGGTTGTTGTAAGATCTAACACACTATGAAGTAGGTGACTGTCTACCAGTTTTTCCATGGCTTTGCCGCCACTTCCTGTTGCATGAAAAACAAGGCAGTCATAATTATTTTCAAGTTTTTGTGTGAGTTGTTGTACACAAGGGGTGGTTACACCAAACATGGTCAGTGCTACCGCAGGCTTATCGACAACATGCTCTTCTTGGTAAAAATAAACAGCACCAGCGATTTGATTCGCTGCATTTTTTAAAACTTTACGAGAAATACGATTTAAGCCTGATACATCTGTAACGGAATACATCATTGAGATATCACTTGCACCGATATAGCCTGAGATATCGCCAGACGCCATCGTTGATACCATCAATTTAGGTACACCAATTGGCAGAGATTGCATTGCTGGTGTAATCTCTGCCGTCCCCCCTGAGCCGCCTAGTCCAAGAATGGCTAAGACATCATCACAGTGAGTTAAATAGTGTTCAAAAGCGACTGACATCGCTTCTATTGCTTTCCCTCTATCACCACAGAAAACAGCCTCTTGGCCATTTGGATGAAAACGAGCAACTTCGGTTGCTGTGACATCCGCTTCTCGTGCGAGTGTCGTGGGTTTGGTTGTCAAGTCAACGGTCTTAACAGGAAGGCCTGCTTTTTTAATTAAATCACTGACATAAAAAATCTCAGCACTTTTAGTATCAAGCGTTGTGGCAATATAAATAGAACCAGCATACTGTTTCATAAGCCTTCCCATACCTTTTATAATTATCGACGGATAGATTATAATCATAATGAGACTTGAGTTTCATTTATCATAGCACTATTTTGAGACTCCTGTCTCATTATTTTTATTTTTTGCACATTAAAGGTCGATAAGGTGTAATTAATCACCTAAAGTAAACGTTAAGTGTTGTGAGTATTTAGCTTAAGATAAGCCCAGACATACAAAGTGTAGGAATAACGAAGGATTTTCTATGAGTTACAGTGATGAAACGGATGCCATGTCCGGTACACGAAAAAGAACCTATCAATTATTGGTAACAACAGCGTTGGGGCTTTTTGAGCAAGGAATGTTACCGACAGTGTCAGAATTAGCTGCACATGCAGGTGTTTCGAGGGCAACCGCATATCGTTATTTTCCCACACAAAGTGATTTAATTAGTGCCACGGTTGATGCAAGTTTAGCGCCGATCATTGCATGGACACCAACTCCCGAAGATAATACGCAACAACGCATTACTGAATTGCTCAATCTTGCCTATCCACAAATGTTTAAACATGAAGGTGCACTGCGTGGTGCTTTGCAAGTTTCATTACAGCAATGGGCAAAAGAGAGACAATCAAGTGAATATGCAGAAAAACGATTTATTCGTGGTCACCGTAAAGAGATTTTACTCAAAGTTATTGAACCTTTAAAAGCACACTATCCTCAAGAAATGTGGGATAAAGTGATTAAATCGTTCTCTTTAATTTATGGGTCAGAAGTCTTTTTGGTAATGAAAGATATCTGGAAAATGGATGATCAACAGGTCATTGATATGACTCAATGGATGGCAAAAGCTATTCTAAATCAGGCAAAATCTGATTATCCTGCAGATAACGATTAATTATTTGAATAAATCGGTTAAAATTGTATAAATCATTTACGTTTTAGCTATTGCAGGGATCGTTATGTCACACAAAACAGAAGACCAAGAGTGGCTGGTAGAACAACTACAATTTATTGCACAAGGCATTGGTAAAACATTATCGCCTTTCTGTGAGGTTGTACTTCATGATCTAACTGATAGTGAAAATACCATTATGGTCATTGAAAATAACCTATCAGGTAGAAAAGTTGGGGATAGAGCAACAGAATTGGGAATGGCACGTATTGAATCGTCTGACTTCCCACAAATTGTGGCTAATTACCCAAATCAATTTCCTGATGGTAGAACCGCAAAAAGCACGTCTATCGGCATTAAAGATAAACAAGGGAATTATGTTGCGGCATTATGTTTAAATATTGATATTTCAATGATCAAAGGATTGCAAATGGTACTTAACCAATTTGCAACCCTTGAAGAAGGTAATGACATTATTGAAACCTTTAGCTCAGTGACAGAAGATTCGCTGAAAAAACGTATTGACGAATTTTCGGCAACTTATTCTGTTACACCAAGAGCATTAAAACCACATCAGCGACGTGAATTACTACTCTGTTTACAGGATGAAGGTTATCTTTCACTGCGTAAGGCAATGGAAATTACTGCACAATACCTTGGTGTTTCAAGAGCGACTGTGTATAACGATCTAAAAGAGTAGTCATTGGATAACGACAGTTAAATTGTCTTTAAAGACTAACCCTTTTAAAGATTGCCAATAAATAAATGAATAAACTAAAAAAGATATCATTTAATGATATCTTTTTTATTTCCTTTTTTTCATTAAAAAATCTCTTTTCTTAAAAAAAGTTAATTGATTTCTATTGTATGCATTTTAAATTAACGAATAACGTTAAGAAAGTTGAGTTCAGTAATAATGCAAATAGAAAAACTAAATGCACTAAAATTGGATTAATAATGATTAAGTTTAAAATATTATAAATCTTTCCTTAAATAATATTTCTTATCGCTAATAGGATAATTTTCTAGAGTGCCAAATATTTCAAATCCCTGCTTTTGATAAAAAGGAAGAGCTTGAAAGCTGAATGTATCGACTTCTGCATATTTAGCCCCTTTCTCTTTGGCTGCATTTTCCATTGCATGGAGCAATTCGGTGCCAATATTTTTTCCACGATGGGCTTTATCTACCCATAAATAGCGAATACGTAACCAATTTCCTAAAATATCACCGGTGATCCCACCTATTTTTTTATCATTATCTTCTTTAAAGACAGCAAGAGGTGTGTATTGATCCATATGAATATAGTGAAGGTTATGCGTTAATAAACCTTCATAAATTTCATTGATCTCATCATGCGTAGGATGAGTGGTGATTTTTAACGACATAATTAGCTCTTAATATTAAGAATAGTAATAATTACATTACCACTATTTGGTTATTAAATATTTATATAAATGCTAGGATAAACCATAATTAAAAAAGCTGAGTAACACAACATGTCGTTTTTAAAAACTCTACCAGGTATTTTGTTCTGTGCTTTAATTGGTGGCGCTCTCACTCTCTCCGGCTTACCCATGGCTTTGATGTTTGGGCCAATTATCGTTGTTATTATTGCCTATCGTTTTAAATGGGAACTTGCAGTTCCTAAGCATACATTAACATTTATTCAGCTTGCTTTAGGAACATCGGTTGGTTTGATGTTTAATCAAGTTCATTTAGGAAGTGCTGATAATTTAATTATTCTTTTACTGACTCTTGTTGTTTGTTTAGCTATTCAGTTTTTTGTGAGTTATTTTTGGTTCCACCGCCATATTGGTTGGACGAAAGAAGAGTCGATGTTAGGCGCTGTGCCTGGCGCTATGGCTGCTATTTTGGCATTGACTGATCACACTAAAACACCACCACAAAAAATTGTTATTTCTCATACCATTCGTTTAATGGTGTTGATTATTCTGGCAGGTTTTATTGTAGGATCTGATAAAGCCAATATGCCTGAGTTTGCTATACCCGAAATGACATTGGTTTCATTATTGTGGTTATTATTGATTGTGGTTTTAGGGTTAGGTACTGGGCTTTTATTACAGAAAATCCGATTTCCGGCACCCTTTATGTTGACTTCATTAGGTAGTGCAATACTTATTCAATCTTTTGTCAGTGAACCTATTGCCTTTCCAATGTTACTTAATGAATTGAGTATGGTTCTAATTGGCATGAATATCGGGGCACATTTTGTTGTTTTTCCATTTTCCTCACTAATTAAAAACGCATTTTCTTCTGTTCAAGTGGTTATTATTAATGTGATTTTAACGGTAATGGTGGCATATGGGGCTGCTTATCTAACGGGAGTTCCTTGGGCAACATTAGTATTAGCATGGGCTCCGGGAAGTATGGAAGCCATGACTTTTGCCGCTATCACAATGAACGTGGATGCCGCATTTGTGATGTCGAATCATATTTTTAGAATGTTGATTATTCAAAGTATTCCTTCAGTGGCTCTGTATTGGAATGAATATAGGCAGAAGAAAAACAATCAGCACAAAGAGGAATAAAGAGTAGGAGAAGAAAGTCAGTTTCTTTTCTTTGATAACCTCTATTTAGTTGCTTTATATGGTCCTTGTTAATAAGCAATCTATTCCAAGAGGCTATCTTTTTCTATTTATCTTAATGTTACTCAGTAGGTATATTAATAATTTAATAAACTTAATGACTTATTCGCGAGTAGCTGACATTTCTTATTATGTGACACTTCAATACCTTTTAAATCATTGTAACTGTCTTCATTTAATTGGCTCATCGGTAATGTTGAATAATTACTAACATCCCATTGTTGCGAGCGAGAAAAGACCATCAAGGCTCTTTCAATTTTAGATTTTGATATTTGCTCATAACCACAATCTTTATTCAAAAAAAGGTAGATAGCGGTTAAATCTGCCAAGTCTTCTGCTTGCGTGTAGGTTAACGCTTTTGCACCCGAAGAAAAGAGCATAGAAAAAGAAAGCGTTAGCGTGCAGAACAAGGCGAACATTTTTTTCATTAGGAGTGCTGTTCCTTTATGTGATGATTTAGCAAGTTTTGTTATTTGGCTTAATGTAGTTAAAAGTTTTGCAAAGACCCACTATTTTGTTGGGTTTTAAATTGACCTTCCAGTAAGGGGAAACTTTAGCATCGGTAATAGTTTACAAGGCTTCTTTACTCATCTTATTTCGATAAAGACAGAATAACTTGTTTTTATTCAAAGGAATATATTATGCAACGTCGTGAATTTTTAAAATTAGGCGCCACATTAAGTGCTGTAACATTATTACCAAGCTGGAGTCGTTTTGCGTTTGCCCAAAGTAACATGCCTTCATTGGCGATTCCACCTCAAATTACCCCAGACGCTCAACAAAAGATTGTTCTTAATATTCAACAAGGTGTTTCTCAATTTATTCCCACGGCAAGCACAACCACATGGGGTTATAACGGTAGTTTATTAGGCCCTGCACTAAAGCTTAAACGTGGCCAACCCGTCACTATTAATATCAATAACCAACTGCCTGAAGCTACAACGGTTCACTGGCATGGTCTTGAGATTAGTGGTGAAGAAGATGGTGGTCCACAAGCCATGATTGAGCCAGGAAAATCTCGCACAGTGACTTTTACACCAAACCAAGCTGAGTCAACGTGTTGGTTCCATCCTCATACTCATGGAGTTACCGGACAACAAGTTGCTATGGGATTAGGTGGATTGGTCATTATTGAAGATGATGAAACCGCAAACCGTAAATTGCCTAATCGTTGGGGTATTGATGACTTGCCTGTGATTTTACAAGACAAACGTTTAGACAGTAATGGACAGATAGATTATCAACTTGATGTAATGAGTGCCGCAATAGGTTGGTTTGGTGACATGATGTTAACTAACGGTGCTATTCAACCACAACATATTGTGCCAAAAGGCTGGATCAGATTACGCTTCTTAAATGGTTGTAATGCACGAAGTTTAAACCTTGCCACAAGTGATGGCAGACCAATGTATGTTATTGCTAGCGATGGAGGGTTGTTAGCGGAACCTGTCAAAGTGACTGAATTGCCAATTTTAATGGGTGAGCGCTTTGAAGTTTTAGTGGATACATCTGATGGGCGTGATTTTGATATTGTTACTTTACCCGTACGCCAAATGGGAATGGTTTTAGCGCCATTTGATAATGTGCTTCCTGTGTTACGTTTATTACCATCAGCAGAAAAAGGACAAGGCTTATTACCTGAGCAATTAGCGCTTATTCCTGCATTACCAACACTCAGCAATCTTTCAACGCGAACATTACATTTACGTATGGATATGCGTTTAGATATGCAAGGTATGATGCTATTAACAGAACGTTATGGTGATAAAGCATTAGCGGGTATTCATCATGGGATGAGTCATATGCGCCAAGGTAACGGTAATGGCATGATGGGTGGTGGAATGAATTGCGGTCATGGAAATGGTGATTTAGATATCTATAATGCTAATAGTATCAATGGTATTCCATTTTCAATGACAGAACCTGCATTTGATGTGAAGCAAGGTGTTTATGAAAAATGGGTTGTATCAGGTCGTGGCGATATGATGCTACATCCATTCCATGTACACGGTACACAGTTCCGTATTCTATCTGAAAACGGTCGAATACCAGAGAAACATCGCCAAGGTTGGAAGGATATCGTGAAAGTTGAAGGACAGTTTAGTGAAATTCTTGTGAAATTCGACCATTTAGCGACAAAAGAGCACCCATTTATGGCGCACTGCCATTTATTAGAGCATGAAGATACAGGCATGATGGCGGGATTTACCGTTAGTAAATAATCTATCACTATAAAAATCATTAATATCAGTAAGATAAATTGATAAAGGGCACAGGGTTAATATTTTGTGCCTTTATTTTCATTAAATCAGATCATCGCATGATGAGGGAAGTTCTGGTACAATCGTTTGCTTTCCCCGTTAACCCAATCGAAATTAATCATGAAACATATTGTTGATGTCATGATCTCTGAAGAAGAGATCAAACAGCGTATTGCTGAGCTAGGTCGTGAAATCACAGAACATTACCGCCCACGCCAAGGTCAACATGATCTTGTCTTAATCGGCTTGTTAAAAGGTTCTTTTATTTTTATGGCAGATTTATGCCGTGAAATTGACGTGAACCATGAAGTCGATTTTATGACTGTATCAAGTTACGGTAATGGTATGACGTCAACACGTGACGTTAAAATCATTAAAGATCTCGATGAAGATATCCGTGGTAAAGATGTTCTGATCGTTGAAGATATCATTGACTCAGGTAATACCTTAAATCGCGTTAAAGAGATTTTAAGCTTACGTGAGCCAGCTTCTATTTCTATCTGTACTTTATTGGATAAGCCATCACGCCGTGAAGTGGATGTACCTGTTGAATGGATTGGCTATTCCATTGAAGATAAATTCGTTATTGGTTACGGTATTGATTACGCACAGCGTTATCGTCATCTGCCTTATATTGGGCATGTAACGTTATTAGATGAGTAATTTATTTACTTAATATAGAAGTAAAAAACCCGCTTTAGGCGGGTTTTCTATATACCAAAAAGCCCTAATATTATTTTAAATATTAGGGCTTAAAATGATTTTCTATGATGAATAAATTAACGTGGATGACTTAATTTTGCCATCGCTTGGCGATAAGAAAGCTCGAGTTTCTCACGGCTATCTGAGGTAACATCGAGATCGTGTAATTCACCATTATTTAAACCGTAAACCCAACCGTGGATCATCACTTTTTGCCCACGTTTCCATGCTGCTTGCATAATAGTTGAGTGGCCTAGGTTATATACTTGCTCAATAACGTTTAGCTCACAAAGTAGGTTTAATCTATCATGAGGAGCAAGTTCGCCTAACATTGAACTGTGTTTGTACCAAATATCGCGAATATGCAATAACCAGTTATTAATAAGTCCTAATTCAGTTCCTTCAATAGCCGCTTCAATACCACCACAACCATAGTGGCCACACACAATAATATGTTCAACTTGCAATACATCAACGGCATACTGAATAACAGAAAGACAGTTTAAGTCGGTGTGGATCACTAAGTTCGCTACATTACGGTGAACAAATAGGTCGCCAGGTGCAGCATTGATCAATTTTTCTGCTGGAACGCGGCTGTCAGAGCAACCAATCCATAAAAAATGGGGTTTTTGACCTTTACAGAGATCTTTAAAAAACTGAGGATTTTCTTCAGTAACAGATTCTGACCATTGCTTGTTATTGGCTAACAGCTCTTCAATTTTTCTCATCATGACGTGACTGCCTGTAAATTCGGTTTCTCACCATTTGCGCTGACAGTACGCCAACACGAAATAGCACTGTGTTATTGTTGGATGCGAGAGATCCACTAAGAAAGGGTATTTTTATACCATTACTTTTGAATTAATCAGAGGGCTTTTTAAAGCCAAGTGACAGATAATTGTCTGTATTTTTTCGCTTTCAAATAAGATAGATCTTTTTATAGCATTTGTTTAATGAATTTATCAATACATTCTTTGATGTAAATCAAATGTGTAAAAAGATAACTGATTGTTAAGACTACCATTGTACTATTCAGAAATAGATTTATTAAAATATTTTATAAATAAATCTTATGTATATGTTTTTTTGCTTTTTAATACAAGTCAGTGCGGGGATGATAAAAATCGATAGTCAGCATTGATTGAGATAATAAATGACGAGATAATATCAATCAGTAAGATTGAGAAACAAGGGCAATAATTTTATTGCTATCAGTTAGGCTAAATGATTGCATCAAGGGATGAATTGATTAATACATTAGGAATATAAGCAAGAAATAACAGTATATCGCATCTTCATCTCTGATTTTTTCTTATATCAAGTTTTATTCTTATTATCTGTAATAGTTAAAATAAATTTATTTATTCATTTGTGTCATGAGACCTAAAACGGTTTATTTACGACCTTATTTTCTCTAGAATATCCTTATTCCATTTTGATCCTATTGAACTAAGCTTATTTTCTAATTCGAGGCGTGTGAGCAATACGTAGCGTTAGTAAGGCTTAGTTGAATAGCTATTTTCTGATTTCAGCTCAGTCAATGCTGAATAATGCAGTTGATAAAAGGTAATTCCCACTTATGACGTATGCATTGGAGTTAACGGAGTTAACGAAAACTTATCACAATGGCGTAAAAGCGCTAAAAGGAATTAATCTCACCGTGGAAGCGGGAGATTTTTATGCTTTATTAGGCCCTAATGGTGCAGGAAAATCGACCACTATTGGTATTATCAGCTCTTTAGTTAATAAGAGTAGTGGCAAAGTTAAAGTCTTTGGCTATGACACAGATACCGATATGGTTAATGCCAAGCGCCAACTAGGATTAGTGCCACAAGAATTCAATTTCAACCCTTTTGAAACCGTATTACAAATTGTCCTCAATCAAGCTGGTTATTATGGTGTTCCTCGTAAGTTAGCTTTAGAACGTGCTGAAACTTATTTAACTCAGTTAGATTTATGGGAAAAACGTGATGATAGAGCCCGTTTTTTATCTGGGGGAATGAAGCGCCGTCTAATGATTGCTCGTGCATTAATGCATCAGCCGAAATTACTTATTCTTGATGAACCAACAGCTGGTGTTGATATTGAATTACGTCGCTCAATGTGGACGTTTTTAAAGCAATTAAACGCCGAAGGCACCACCATTATTTTAACGACACACTATTTAGAAGAAGCAGAAATGTTGTGTAGGAATATTGGTATTATTCAGCGTGGCGAATTGGTCGAAAATACCAGTATGAAAGGCTTATTAAGTAAACTAGAGTCTGAAACCTTTATTTTAGATTTAGCGCCAAAAAGTCCATTACCTGAATTACAGAATTATCAATATCGTTTAATGGATACTTCAACATTAGAAGTCGATGTTAAAAGAGAGCAAGGTTTAAATAGCGTTTTTGCTCAGCTTAATACACAAGGTATTCAAGTGTTAAGTATGAGAAATAAAGCCAATCGCCTTGAAGAATTATTTGTTCATTTAGTTAATGAAGAGCATACAGTAGAAGGAGAGAGGGAATGATTCAGCTGTATTGGGTAGCCCTCAAAACAATTTGGATTAAAGAAGTTACCCGTTTTGGTCGTATTTGGGTACAAACATTAATTCCACCTGTAATAACTATGTCTCTCTATTTCGTTATTTTCGGTAACCTAATTGGTAAACGAATTGGCGATATGGGCGGTGTTGATTATATGCAGTTTATTGTTCCTGGCCTGATTATGATGGCAGTAATAACAAACTCTTATGCTAATGTTTCCTCTTCATTTTTTGGTGCCAAGTTTCAGCGTAGTATCGAAGAGTTATTAGTTTCACCTGTGCCAACACATGTTGTTATTGCCGGTTTTGTTGGTGGTGGTGTGGCTCGAGGTGTTTGTGTCGGTATCTTAGTGACTTTAGTTTCGCTGTTCTTTGTGCCTTTAGAAATGCATTCTTGGACAATGGTCGTGGTGACATTACTGATGACTTCCATTGTGTTTTCACTTGCAGGGTTGTTAAATGCAATTTTTGCGAAAACTTTTGATGATATCAGCATTATTCCAACGTTTGTTTTAACGCCATTAACCTATTTAGGTGGTGTGTTTTATTCACTTTCACTCTTACCTGAATTTTGGCAAGGCGTATCTAAGCTTAACCCAATCGTTTATATGATTAGTGGCTTCCGCTACGGTTTTCTGGGCATTACGGATGTCTCTTTAACCGTAACGATTAGTGTTTTGTGTCTTTTCATCGCCGTATTTTATGTTATTGCATGGTACTTGATTGAAAAAGGCAGAGGTTTAAGAAGCTAATCAAAAAAGCAAAATAGAAAGTTATAAAAGTTGAAATCGGTATCTTATTTAGAGATACCGATTTTTTTTAACTGTTTTTTTAGCATGAATGTTAATTTTTCTTTAAATCGACGCTTTGCTATTAACAAAATGATTTTTCTTGTTTACTATACTAAACACTTTGATAGGGGATAGAAAGGAAATGTAATGACAACGGCAAGCCAAACAGGCAAAGCGCCTGAGGCAATCTCTCGTAACAAGCTTTTATGTATCGCTGGTATGGGCTGGACTTTTGATGCAATGGATGTCGGGCTACTTGCTTTTTTGCTCACCGCATTAAAAGAAGATTGGGGATTAACTGCATCACAATTAGGCTGGATTGGTAGTGTAAACTCAATTGGAATGGCTGTTGGTGCTTTTGTATTTGGCATTATTGCAGATAGAAAAGGACGTAAACCCGTCTTTATCTTTACTTTGCTACTGTTTAGCTTAGGTTGCGGATTAACTGCATTAGCAAGTTCTTTGATGGTGGTTCTTGTTTTACGTTTCTTTATTGGAATGGGATTAGGTGGCGAATTACCTGTTGCTTCAACACTTGTCAGTGAAAGTGTTGAAACTCATGAGCGAGGCCGAATTGTTGTTTTATTAGAGAGTTTTTGGGCTGTCGGTTGGTTAATTGCAGCTTTGATTGCTTATTTTATTATTCCTGATTATGGCTGGCGTATGGCTATGTTATTAAGTGCATTACCTGCAGTATATGCTCTTTATTTACGATCAAAATTACCTGAACCAACGCCATCTCATATTTCACAGAAAAAAACACGTTTATCTATTCGCCAATCAATGGCATTAATTTGGTCACCTCAATATCGTCGTTCAACGCTAATGTTGTGGATCTTATGGTTCTGTGTCGTTTTCTCTTATTACGGCATTTTTTTATGGCTACCAAGTGTGGCGATGTTAAAAGGTTTTAGTTTAATAAAAAGCTTTCAATATGTGCTTATTATGACATTAGCACAACTACCTGGTTATTTTACCGCTGCGTGGTTAATTGAGCGTTATGGGCGAAAATTTGTGTTAGTTACTTATTTAGCAGGAACCGCCATTAGTGCCTATTATTTTAGTGTGGCTGATACAACGACAACGCTACTTATTTTTGGCATGTTACTGTCATTCTTTAATTTAGGGGCTTGGGGCGCTTTATATGCTTATACGCCAGAACAATACCCAGATGGAATACGAGCAACAGGTGCAGGAACAGCAACAGCAATAGGGCGTATTGGTGGAATATTGGGACCTTTAATGGTGGGATATTTAGTCCAATAT
Source organism: Proteus genomosp. 4 str. ATCC 51469 (assembly GCF_003144375.1). Taxonomy (NCBI): domain Bacteria; kingdom Pseudomonadati; phylum Pseudomonadota; class Gammaproteobacteria; order Enterobacterales; family Morganellaceae; genus Proteus; species Proteus genomosp. 4. Next base: position 105,895 of record NZ_PENV01000003.1, on the reverse strand, counting down.
CAATTTGAAATAAGCTCCATATTTCTTATTTTCAGTTTTTCAATTGTTATTGGGATATTGGCAGTGATGTTATTGGGTAAAGAGACAAAGAATAAACCGCTTAACTCAATTTAATCATACTTTATGTGACTAAAAATACAGAAATCCCCTTACTTGTAATATGATAGCGATTAAGAATTTTATGAAGCAAGGGGATAAAAGATGTCTCATTATGATGAGGTGGTTAAACAGGTTGATGATGCTATTGCGACAACCAGTATTGAAACCATGAATGAACTTTTAGTGGAATTAGGTAAAGATAAAACGATTGAATTTCCACTACGTTATGAGCAACAAGAGCGTTTACGCACAGCTATTTTCCATCACGGTGAAAAACATCGTTAATCGGATTGTTGTTAAGAAATAAGCATTAAAAAAGCGTTTTAACCGTTTTAATAAACCGGTATAAACGCTTTTTTCTTTTTACTGCATTGTATCATACAGATCAAAAAGTCTTTTTACCTTCCAGTACTGCAATTCTATTTTCAATGGATGGATGTGTTGAAAAAAATGAGTCTCCTTTATTGAAAATAAAGGCTGCTTTACGATAAGCACGTCCCGTTGAACCATCTTCAAAATTTTCAGTATCATGCTGTGCTGAAATTTTCTTTAATGCATTAATCATTGCTTGATTATCTTGAGTTAAATCAACCGCCGCCGCATCCGCCATATATTCGCGAGTTCGGGATAAATAGAAATAGAGCACTTGCGTAATAATCGGTAAAACAAGGTTTAACACAATTAAAATTAATCGCGCTTTGCTAGCAGCATCATTACTTTTACCGCCTCGATTACCAGAGGCAATATACAAGCGACTACCGAAGATATTTGTTACTGTCAGAATAACGTTGGCTAAGATGCCAACATATAACGTCAGTCGTGAATCACCATGAATAATATGACCTGTTTCATGTGCTAATACTGCTTGCACTTCTTGGCGATTAAGGCGATTTAATAAGCCAGTGGTTACACCAATAAAGGCATTTTTCTCAGACCAGCCGGCTGCAAAGGCATTAGCTTCAGGTGTATCAAGAATATAGAGCTTAGGAATATAGCCCAGCGTGGCACTTAAACTCAGTTCTTCCACAATATTGAGCAGTTGGCGTTCTTGTGCATTTAATGTTTCATCTGGGCTAATTAACTTGGCATTCATTCCTGTCAGCATGATTTTGTGCCCTTTAAAATGAATAAAAAGAAGCAATAAAATCGAGATGGCTAAAATAATGAGTGACGCAATGGGGATAGATTGGAAAGTCAGAAATGCCAACATATTATCAGTGAGATCTAAATAGGGATTTGCGCCAATAGCGGTATCCACCAGCAAACCAATCAGCAGCATTAAAAGTAAATAAGTTGCTATAACAAAACGCGTTCGAATAGCATTTTTTCGTAGAACATTTCTGAAATCCATTAGTGACTCCAAACAGCACCGCTAAGTGCTGTTTTTATCAATCAAGAAGGAATAAGTATCTTTTTATTACTCTAAAGATTAATCGAAATTAATGCGACGCGCTTCTTCTGCTTTAATGGTTCCTTCATCAAGACGCCAGTATTCTTTATCAATCACTAAGCTTGGGAAAATCTTGACAATAAACACCGCGGGAATAGAAGCAATAAAAGCGCGATATTGTTCTAAAGTACGGTTATAACCGCGTTTTGCAAAAGAGAGTTTATTTTCTGTTGAAACAATCTCTTCTTGTAAATTTGCCATAATGGTGTCGGATTTTAATTCAGGGTAATTTTCAACCGCAACATTAATTGCACCACTTGAAACAATTTTTGATAATTCGTCTTCAGCTGCTTTGGCTTCTTTGCCATTGGCACTTTGAGTCTGTGTTCTTAATTCAGTAATTTTAGTAAATACGTCAGATTCATGGCTGAGATATTTTTTTACTGTGGCTAATAAGCTATCAAAGACTTTACCACGACGATCTAATTGTACTGAAATTTCGGTTTCACTTGAGATAACAGCTTCACGCATAGAAATAATACGGTTGTAATAATAAAAAATAAGGCCCAATAACGCGATGGTAATAATTAATCCAGTCATGGTGAAGTGCTCTCTTTTCTAATTGTAAACAGGAAATTGTGTTAAATCTTTAATGTTAATTTTGCCTATTATTGATAAATATAGCTAGATGATTATTTCATCAAAAACAAAAAGAACATGAATAAAGTAAAATTAATGATATTGGTTGAGATAAAAAAATACCCCGAATAAATTCGGGGCAAAATTAAAGGTAATGCTAGGGTAAATAAAAATATCAAGTGAAACATAGGGGATGAATCTGAGTTAAATAATCGTGTTAACGAGACTATTTAACTCAGAGGTAAAGCATTTAGAACCAAGGTGCTTGCGCCATTACATTGCCATAAAACAGCATTCTTCCCGTAATTTCACCACTAAATAACATCAAAATAGAGATGATAGAGAGCGAAGTTTTGGTAAATGACGTGCTGTGAGACAAAGTAATAATGCAGATACCAATAATCAGACTAGCAATCACTTGCCACCATAATAATAGGCTTGCAACATCAGCACCGGGCACTTGTGTTCTCATAACCAAGCCGACGAGAACTAATAATGCACCAACTAAGGTTCCTACTTTTAATGAGTTACTAATGGTTTTACCTTGTAAACGCAACCAAGGGATCATCGAGCCAAAACCAAGCAATAACGCTGTGCCAATAAAACTAATTTGTGTTGCTGGTGTATGCCAAAGAGGATGAGCCTGCATTTGGTAATAGATTTGTGCTGTAATCAAAATAACAGGTAAACCAATAACGCCACAAAACAACCCAAACAGACTATTACGGCGAATAGCATGAGGTTGTAGCCAACTGGCTAGCGCCCATAATGAAATTAAGCCATTTAGCATCACAAAGGCAATCGCTTCGCGACTTAACCAAGAATGCGCAATACCTAATACAGAACGATAAGCACCTAGCGGATCACCTAAGTGTCCCATCGACATTGATGAACCCACAACTTCAATCAGCCAAATTAGTGCAATGGTTGTTCGTAATGCTTTGGTGCTTAACATCGCACCGTTTTGGGCTTGGTTTTGCCATTGATACAATGAAAGTGCCAAGACCGCACCTATCCCCCATTGACTCATAACCGTAAACAGGACTAACGGCAGTTGATAATCATGCATGATTAATCCTCCATACCAATAATGACAATATTAGGATTACTAATGGTGTGATCTGGTACACCATAGCGTTTTTCTAATAAAGCCCAATTTGTCGTGTGTTTTTTACGCAGATCTTCAATTTCGCCAAACTCAATAGCGCCAGTAGGGCAAGATTCAACACAACGGGGTTTCAAGCCTTCATCCAGTCTATCCGCACACATATTGCATTTACTGGTTTTACCTTCAACCGGATCATAAACAGGCGCATTGTAAGGACATGCCATAATACACATCTGGCAACCAATACATTTGTCATGATCTTGCACAACAATACCATCCTCTCGTTTGGTATAAGTATCAGCAGGGCAGACTTTTAGGCACTGTGGATCATCACAATGGTTACAAGACATAGTAATAAAAGCTTGTGCATTAGGTTGATCTTCGTTGAATTCACGAACACGACGCCATAGCACGCCGGGAGGTGTTACGTTTTCAGACTTACAGGCCATCGAGCAAGTGCGGCAACCGTAGCAATCTTTGGTATTTATCAGAAAACCATACTGTTTCTTCGCCATGATCATGCCTCCCGTCTTACGTTAACTAAGGTGCTATTACAGCAATGACCATTACCTAAAGGTTCAACGTGATCATTGGTGACATGGCTACTGCTTCCGCCTTGTTGTTCCCACCATCCATTATCTAATGAAACAACTCCTTGCTTAATATGCGTGGTCACAACGGCAATCGCACGGTGCTCTCCTCGATCATTAAATGCAATAGCCCATTCACCATCTTTGATTCCTCTGGCTAAGGCATCATTAGGATGGATAAGAATATTCGGTTGATTACGCTGTACTTCTAAGATCCACTCATTCATACCATGGCTAGAGTGAACACTACGAGCGAGTTTGCGTTGCACTGCCATTAGCGGGTATTTTTTAGCAAGTTCAGGTGAGCCTTTTGTCGATTCTTTTACGGGATAATAGGTGACAACAGGAGAGAAGTTTTTATCCTGCCACTCTTCAATAAAGAAGTGCGCTTTTTTCGTTGAGGTACGGAAAACACCATCTTTAAAGGGGACCCAATCACCCTCAACTGGACGCACAGGGCCTTTTTCTAACATTTCACGCGTAATGCCGGAGCCTTTAAGACAAGCATCAATATAGTGTTCAATAGGTTGATTAAACACGTCACCAAAGCCAAAACGTTCAGCGAGACGAGCAAAGATCCAATAATCGGGTTTTGCTTCTCCTGGTGGCTCAACCGCTTTTTCCATTAATTGTACATATTGACTACGAACACCTGCCATTAAACTGGTATCTTCAAAAATAGTGGTAACAGGGAGTACAAGATCGGCATAAAGAGCCGTGGATGACATCAAGTTATCCGCGACAACCACAAAAGGTACTTTTTTCAGTGCATTACGCACCATATTAGTATTAGGAAGTTGCGTCATCACACCCATGGTCATGATCCACCAGAAATTAATTGGGTGTGGCCTTTCATTGACAATCCAATCACCTACTTTTGCAACAGGGATAGGTTTGATGGGTTTTGCATTCGGTGCTGGTGGAATAATTGGACTAAATTTCGCCATTTGTCGAGCACCACCAGCATCACAAATTCCAGCGCCTTTTTTACCGATATTGCCAGTTAATAATGCAAGATAAAATTGGCTAGCAGCAACATAAGCACCAAATTCAGTGCGTTGAGCGCCGGACATATTTTGCACAATCATAGCAGGTTTGGTGGTGGCATAATCACGTGCTAAACGAATAATAGTTTCTTTCGGGATATCCGTTTCTTGGCTGGTTTTTTCGACAGTCCAAGGTTGTGCTTGTTGGTAAATTTGCTCAAAGACAGTCACATAATCAGCATTAGCAGGTAGTTCATCATGAGTTAACGCAGGAACAATATTCGGAGTCTCATGGTGAACCAGTTGCTGGCTTAAAGTATCAAAAACTAGATAACTATCTTTATCATCATCAGATTGGCGTAATAGTTTTTGTTGTGAGTTAACAAGGTAAACGGCACCTGTATGCGCACGCAAAAAAGGCTTATCAGTGAGATTTTCTTCAATGATAATTTTGATCATACCTAACGCAAGTGCCGTATCAGTACCGGGAACGATAGGTATCCACTCATCGGCTTTAGCTGCAGTTTCATTGAAGCGAGGATCAATAACCACCATTCTGGCGCCATTTCGGCGAGCTTGGTTGTAGTTTTTAAAATACGCTTGCATAGTAACTGCGGGGTTATTTCCCCAACAAAGAATATAGCGACTATCCTTTACTGTATCTCGAGTATCGGCATAGCGTAGACCCACCATTGGGATCATTGCTGCGGTTACCGCAGAGCAACAAAGAGAGCCAGCTTGTTTTGTTGAACCGCCTAAGTAATCGAAAAAGGCTTTACCCATATCATTTTTAATTGAGTCCATATTGCCAGCATGAGTGGAGATAAATAATCCCTCATTACCAAACTTATCAATGGTTTCTCTAATATTCTTTTCAATGAGATCGAGCGCTTCATCCCAACTAATAGGTTTGAACTCTGCTTTTCCTTTTTCACCCACACGCAATAAAGGTGTGGTTAAACGATCTTTATGGTATACCCACTTAGTTCGACTCATACCTCGTAAACAGCATTTCACATTAAAGCCTTCAGTGGCTTCAACTTTGATAAGTTGCCCCTTATGTGTAAAAGCTGTTAGGTTACAGTGCAAACATTCCATCGCACAGGTTGAACGAAAGGTTTTATATTCGGATAATTTTATCCGTGGTTTCTGGTTAAATATGGGTTTATTTTCATTAACTAGACTGAACGCGTTAGGAGAAAGAGCTGCCACGCCAATGGCACCCATTCCTTTTAACAACGTTCTTCTATTTAATTCCCACTTTTGATTTTTAGACATAGACATTCTCACGCACAAGAAAAGTTAACTATATATAAACTCAATTCATATATAGTTAACCTTGAGGTAGATCATCTAAAAATAGACAAAGAAAATAATCGACAGAAAATGGCTAAAAAGTCACATTTAAAATAAGGTTTTAGTGAAATAAACTAGTAAAAATGACAAAAAAAGAATAATGGGATATCGTCATAAAATAAAGTAAATAACGAATAGGTGTGGGAAAAATAAATGCAGAATTCTCAAGGAGTTAACTCGGTTGATATCGCTATTACCATTCTCGAATTTATTGCATCGAATGGAGGTATCGCCCGATCGTCAGATATTGCAAAAGCCTGTTCGCTTTCAAAAAGTCGCTTACATAAGTATTTAGTTTCACTTTGTCGCTCTGAAATGTTGTACCAAGAGAGTGGCGGAAGTCAGTATTGCTTGGGGAGTAAAATTCTCTTTTTAGCGCAGGCGACACCAAAGCCACAATCCTTTGTAGATGAAATTAATCAATTATTATGTGAATTTAGAGATGAACATAATATGTCCACAGGATTGGTGATTGCACAAGGTAACCAGCTTTTTCTAACACGGTATAATCGTAGTTTTAAACATGTGGATATCGATTTTTTACCTGATACACCAGTGCCTTATAAAATTAGTGCTGCTGGCTCTATTTTTGCTGTTTTTAGTGATTTAGAGATAGATGCAGGTTTATCAGAAAAACAGAAGAATACTATTCGCCAACAAGGTTTTGCTATTCGCCATGAACCAGCTGAAGGTATTCCTGGTGCACAATCCATTTCATGCCCAGTGTTTAGTAAAAAAGGAAATATGGTCGCTGCGGTATTAACAATGGGTTTTATTGAGCCTGAGAGGCAAATAGAACTTGGTAATGCATTAAAAGCAAAAATGACATCTTTTTCATATTAGTTAAATAAAATCATGCTATTAGGCACTTTGGTTTGCCTGCCAAAGTGCCTAATATGCAGAGAAGAATTAATCAAATAGCCCTTTTGCAAGGGTATCACCTTGGTGTGAAATTCCGGGTAATACAAAGTAGTATCCACCGCCAAAAGGCTTGATATAGCGCTCTAAGGGTTCACCGTCTAAGCGTTTTTGGGTATCAATAAAGCCTTTTTTAAGGTTATTTTGAAACGAGATAAAAATCAGTCCCATATCTAGTTGACCAGAAGGTGTTAAACCTAATGAATAGCTGTAACTGCGTCGGCGTAGTTTTGCACTGTAACGCTCTGGATTTCTTGGTTCAGCTCTTCGCATATGAGAATCAAACAGCACTCGGTCGCCATGAGGATCTTTTTCAAACTGTGGATCGTCCATCTCTTGCTTCATACCTATTGGGGCACCTGTTGATCGATGACGACCAAAGTTATTCTCTTGATCTTCAAGAGGTGTTCTATCCCAAAATTCCAATGCAAACCGAATTAGACGCACTGCTTGATAGCTTCCACCTAAACACCATTGTGGCTCTTTTTGTTCTTGCGTGATCCAGACTAGCGAGTCCATCAGGCTATTATCAGATGAAGGCGCGTTGCCTGAGCCATCTTTAAAGCCAAAAAGGTTAATCGGTGTTTGGTGATTATCAATATCGCGAGCAGGAAGAAAACCATCAATTTTCCACACAGCATAAACTTGACCAGAAAGATATTTTAAAATATCTCTTAACGCATAAATGACACTTTCTTGGCTATTAGCACAAAACTGGAGTAGAACATCACCACCACACCATTTTGGATCTAATCGGTCATTAGGAAAGGGCTTCATAGGTTCTAAGCGTTTGGGTTTTTTAGGTTGGAAACCAAAACGATTATCAAAAAAGCTATCACCTAATGCGACAGTGACGGTTAATTCATCTGGGTGTAATTGAGTGCCCAGAATACCAGATTCAGCAGGAGGAAGATGTGGGTTTGCTCTCTGCTCTAGTTCACGAGGTTGTGTTAAAAACGCAATTCGTTGTGTCAGAGTTGCGAATATTTTTTTCACTTCATCAACAGTAGTGACAGTTAGATTAAGAGCAATAAATGAGGCGTGTTTTTGTTCTGGAGTAATAACACCTGCTTGGTGTTTACCTAAATAAGCAATTGCACGTTGATAACGAGGCACAGATGAAGCACTTTGTTTTTGTTGTGCATTAGCCCCTATACTGGCGAGTAATAAGCTCCCACCTAACCATTTTAACGTTGTACGTTTATCAAGGTTAACAGGGCTTTTTAATAACGGTTTAAAGAGAGTTTTATTTTTCATCACGTGCTTCTTTATAGTGATAGTAAACATCAATATCGAGCGTGCTACGTAAATTCGCCACTTGCTCTGCTAATTGTGTTACTTGAGAGAAAAGCCAGCTTTTTTCTGTTTCAGGAAGCGCATTTAAAGGTTGGAATAAACCTTCATCACGCTGATATTTTAAAAGCAGAGCACCAATATCATTATATTGCTTGATCAGAGATTGATATTCAGTAGGGGGAATATGTCCGGATAAGATCTCCACAATTAAGCGTGATCCAGATAAATTTGCATAACTATCACCTAGATCGCTATTTGAATATCGGTTTTCAATCCCAGCTAATTTATCCATTAAAATAAACTCCAAGCTATCACCCGCAGATTGGACTAATTTGGGAATGGGGATATCTTCAATAGCTAAACGTTTTTTTAGATCACTAATGCCTCTTAATAGCACTTTTGCGGACTCTGTCGCTTTTTGCGTATCTTTTAATTTAAAGAGTTGATATTCAACTAAATGAAACCCTGAAAAACGAGGTGAGTTTTCTCTTTCAAGAAAGAAATCAGCTCGGTTATTTAATAAACGTTCGCTTGATCCAAAAAGTGCAATAATAGGGCGAATAACTTCATAGTGATAATGTGCTTGTTGATAAGCATTTTGAGCATTAATAAGCTGATTTTTTTCGCTATTAATGATTAATTTATCGAGTGCTTTTTCAACTTGGGTTAATTGCTCAACGGCCTTTTCTCGGTACTTTAAAATATCTGTTTTAAATTTTTCAGGGGTAGGAATATCCCCTTTTGCAATGATGATATTCTCGCTATCCTGAATAATTCCTTGAATGATCTTTTCAGCATAAATAGGCAGAGAAAACAGCAAAATAAAGAAAAAAATAGCAATATTTTTACTTTTAAATTTTGTGTTATTTCGCATGCTGAGTACCTCGCTTAAATAACAGTGCAACAATCACCCAATAGATAATAAATGTCACCACACTTAAACCAATGGGTTGAGAGCGATAAGCGAAGAATGAGACTAAGAAATTACCAAAGATACTTGAGTCATCCAGAATATGGCTGATATCCCAAAGCGGATATATCAAGAAATCAGGTAATTCAAAATCCATTTCAATGAGTAGATTTGCAATTTCTTCTACGGCTTTTAAGAGCAGAGAAACGGCAAGGAATAGCAGTAAAAATCCCGTTACAGTAAAGAAATAACGCCATGAAATAACTTTTGACGTTAGTAAAAATAACCATAGAGTGAATGCTGCGACAAGTAAGCCAATAAAGACTTCGATAAAGAAAGGCAGTGCTGTTTGTGCATTGAGAGCCATAATATGGCTAGAGAGGAAGACAACAACTTCACTGCCTTCTCTGGCAATTGCAATGGCAATAATCAGTAAAATACCCCATGCACTTTGTTGTTGTGTTTTTTGTGTGAGTTCATTTTCTATGTTGGTTTTTAATGACTTTCCTTGCCCATTCATCCAATAAACCATTTGAACAATAAGTATACAGGCGAGGATCTCCATTGCGATCATAAATAGAGATTGCCACATATCTTCGAGTGAACTAAATACACCATAAATGCTCAGAGCCAAGATAACAGCAAGAAATAGTCCAAATATAACGCCACTCCACAAGTATCTCATACCTTGTTTTGGCGCTGGAGAGCGCTTTATCCAAGCATAAATAATGCCAATTACCAGTAATGCTTCAAAACTTTCTCTCCAAACAACAAACAGAACTTGTCCCATATTTACTCTGCCTTTTCAGTTGCAACAATTTCACCTTGAGGGTGAGAAAGATGAAAATCATCAAAGAAGGTGTAACGACCAGGTTTTAGTGGTGCTATCACAACGACAGAATTTGCGCCAGGCGCTAATACTTTTTCTTTACGTAACTGTGTACTTTCAAATTCAACAGGGCTGGTGCCTGTATTACGGATTTTTATTCTAATGGGGGTTTTGGCAGGTACTTCGAGCACTTGAGGAATAAGTTCACCATCTTTCATTTCTAATTCAACGGTGTATTTCTCTGCAGCAAAAACAGAGCTTGTTATCATTAATAGCAGTAATAACGTATATTTATAGAGATGTTTCATCATCAGCGTTTCACTTAAAAAAGAGAAAAAGGATAAACCCAATTTTGTTGAGCTTATCCGTTATCAAGCTAATTAATAACTACCTTTACGACCTGTGCCGCTATAGGTGAAATCCCATGAAACTTCAAAGGGTTCAAACCAAGGCGCAACACCCGTTTCTTTGTCGATATGGCGACCAAATGTAATATCTTTATTGTATGAAGGTGGGTAAATCTTATAAGTGACATTATATTGACCATTACCATCGAGTTTCAGATTCTCACCATAGTGAGGGCCATCATTAGCCACCATTGCCATAAAAACGCCTTGTTGTTTTTTCGCTGGCGCATCTGATTTTGTCACGGTGTATTCAACAGTGAGGTAAGGTATCCAGTCACCTTCCGCGAAGCCATTAGGATTATCTTCTGTAGCATGGATATCGGCTTCTAAATGGATATCGGCTTTATCAGCTGCAAGATGGTTCATCGCATGATGACCTTCTTCGGTATCCATAGTGATAGGTTGAAGGTAAACCCCCTGAATTTCCATGCCATTTTTAATAATAGGATGGCCTACAGGGTACTCTAGAGCAAAAGCCGAGGTTGAGAGAAATGATAATGCAGTAAGAGAGAGTGCATAGCGATATTTCATGTTTAACCCTTATTTCAAATGATAATTGTTATTATTCTTAATTAGGTTAACACAATTTGTATTAGAAATAGGAGATAATCTATACGAAAAATATCGCTTAAGTTTACGAAAGAAACAGTGAAAAATGTATTAACATTTTATTTTATAAAAGAAAAAAATTTGTTGGTTTAAAGAGAAAGGGTAAATAGAATTGATAATTCTAAGTGATAATGCCTATGAGGAACATCAAATTAAGAGTGATAAATGGAAACCTTATTTATCTTAATAAGAAGATAAAACAGAAGATTTCCATACCAAGAATATTAAATTTGGCTTTGAGCACTCCAAAATTGTTTGGACTGTGTCAGCGCGATAGCAGAAACTTGCTCTTCATTAGGGGGTAAAAAAAACGCAGGTGTCACTTTTAGCTCTTGAGCAATATGAAAGAGCATATCAACATCAATTTTACATAGCCCATTCTCATATCGTGAAAATTGTTGTTGGCTAATACCCACTCGTTCAGCGACAACCTTTGCTGATAAGCGAAGTTGCTGGCGTTGTTTACGAATTTTATGCCCAATAATTTGAGAAATGGGATAAATCTTTGACATTAGTGACCTCATTCTTCCTATCAACCACCAATAATATTCAATAATTCGAATATCAAGTTTCTGAGATGGATCTTCAAAGTAAACAAGCACTCCGGCTTGAATGAGTAAAATCCATTCTATAGTGTTATCGGTTAATGGGATGAATTATTTATACCCGTCAGGCTATAAGATGATATTAATTTTTATTAAACTATTTTGATATCCTTCTTTTTTCTAGCATGATAATCGAGAAAAATTTGATAAACAGTGCTATATATTGCCTAAACACCATTTTATCCATTATTTGTACTCGCATTTATGATTAATAAAGAGTAAATAATGAGGCTATAACAAAAATGATAAAGCCCTCTTTGACTGTGTTTATACTCGAAAATACCTTTTATATTTTTTATGATGGGCTATTTTTGAGTTTTTTTTTATTTGAACCAAATTTTCCTTCTTAAATAGCACTAAAGCTACGTACCTCTTTTTACTTTATTGAAATTAATAAAATTACATTCACTTCCAATACTCTATGGCGTTAAGATTGTTATCTATAATACTTAGGTAGATTATGAGTATTACTGGTAATTATCTATTTATCGTCAAGGTCGAGATTATGAATGTAAAAAATATCATTCGTCATGAACCATTTGGAACATTGCTAGGTTATGCGCCTGGCGGTGTCGCGATTTACTCTTCAGATTACAGTAGTATCGATAAAGAAGACTATGCCGCTAATGATTCATTCCGTAGCTATATTGGCAATGAATATATGGGGCACAAGTGGCAGTGTGTTGAGTTTGCTCGTCGTTTCCTTTATCTGCATTACGGCGCTGTATTTACTGATGTAGGAATGGCTTATGAGATTTTCTCATTGCGTTTTTTACGTAAAACCATTGATGACGATATATTACCTCTCCAAGCGTTTGCTAATGGTGGTAAGCAGGCACCAGCGGTTGGTTCCTTACTGATTTGGCAAGAAGGTGGTGAGTTTAAAGTGACTGGTCATGTTGCTGTGATCACTGAAGTGCTTGAAGATAAAATCCGTATTGCAGAACAAAACGTTATCCACACTAGATTACCAGCAGGCCAGCAATGGACACGGGAATTACCACTTATCATCAGTGGTGACGGCTACTTTGTTCAAGATACTTTTGATAACACAACGCTTTTAGGTTGGATGATCCAAACGGAACCTAATGCTTATAGTCTTCCTCAGCCCAAAATCACACCTGAACTATTAAATATTCATGCTGAAAAACTTGAAAATAAAGGTCAATTCGATGGGAAATGGTTAGATGAAAGCTCACCTCTAGAAAAAGCCTATGTTCTAGCGCAACACGGTCATATCATCAATCAAAACAGCTACGAATACTTCACCATTTCAGAAAGTGCCGAACAAGAACTTATTCGAGCAAGCAATGAGATGCATTTGATGTATTTGCATGCGACCGAAAAAGTATTAAAAGACGATAATTTATTACGTTTGTTCGATATCCCTGACGTGTTATGGCCTCGTATTCGTTTGTCATGGCAAAACAGGCGCCATCAAATGATCACGGGACGATTAGATTTTTGTATGGATGAACGTGGTGTCAAAGTATATGAATATAATGCGGACTCCGCCTCTTGCCACACAGAAGCAGGCTTAATTATTGAAAAATGGGCGCAACAAAGTGGAATTAAAGAAGGTTTTAATCCTGGTGAGCGCTTACTTGATGCATTAGCTGATGCTTGGAAACACAGTGATGCGAAACCTTTTGTGCATATTCTTCAAGATGATGATAGTGAAGAAGATTACCATGCACTCTTTATGCAACAATCACTGACCCAAGCCGGTTATGAGAGCAAAATTCTACGTGGATTAGATGAACTTCATTGGAATAATCGTGGTCAATTAATTGATGCAGATAAACGTGTTGTTGAATGTGTCTGGAAAACATGGGCTTGGGAAACGGCTTTAGATCAACTCAGAGAAGAGAGTGAACAACAAGCACTTATTCCTATACGTACAGGACATCCTGAAGGTGAAGTACGTTTAGTCGATGTACTTTTGCGTCCTGAAATTACAGTTTTCGAGCCTCTTTGGACACTTATACCTAGTAATAAAGCAATTTTACCAGTTTTATGGCAACTGTTCCCTGATAATCCTTATTTACTAGATACGGATTTTAAAGTGACTCCTCATCTTGCACAAAGTGGTTATGCAGTTAAACCGATAGCAGGTCGCTGTGGTAGTAACATTGGTCTAGTTGATCATAAAGAAAATGTGTTAGATGAAACCCACGGTCAATTTGATCACCAAGAAAATATTTATCAGGAATTATGGTGTTTACCAAAAGTAGCAAATCGTTATATTCAAGTTTGCACATTTACTGTTGGTGGTCATTACGGTGGTTGTTGCTTACGTTCTGATCCTACGCTGGTAATTAAAAAAGAGAGTGATATAGAACCGTTGATCGTGATTGAAGATAAACACTTTTTAGTAAAATAAGACAACAATACCTTGGTATTAATAATAGCCCGCCTTATTGGCGGGTTTGTTTTAAATAGCAGTCGATGTTAAGGTGAATAATAAAAATGATGAAAACATTCTTAACCCTTGATGAGTTATTGGCATCACTTTCAACACTTGAGTCAAATGAATGGATATATACTGAGATTTCAATGTGGAATAGTCATCCAGAACAGGCCGTTTTTTATTATATTCCTTGGGATTACATCCAAGAATTACCGGATGATGAGATTTATCTTGATGACGAAGAAATGGAAATGCCAAAAGCTGTTGAAGATAAAAATTTACGTGGCTGGATGGTGATTTGTGATTTGGCATTATTTTATCAAACTCAACAAGTTGAACAAAAAACCTTACAGTGGATCATTGAAGAAATTAACTATTATCGTGAGTATGATGCTTTTCGGTGTTTGGGTTAGATGTTGTTTATTAGTCATAATGCATTGATAATTAATGATTTTATTTGTAATTTTTTAATAAAGAATTTTTTCGATGTTAGGCCAATCATCAGCATAATGATCTGTCATTAATAAAAAACACTCAGCAATAGCTCGATTGAGTGATGTGTGTTCAACCGTGTCATTTTCTACTGAAGTGACAGACCACACTTTGTTCTCTTTGTGATAAGTGCATGACATTTCGCAATCTTCTAATAAAGAGAGTGCGTCATCAGCATTTTTGAGTAAATCAAATAGTGCACCATCGGGATCTAAAGAGCTCCAAACTTTTTCGGTTTCTGTATCAAATTCGATTTCATAACCATAACGACGATAGATAGCCGTTAGGTTTATTTGAAAATCGGTGTAGTGACTATAACGATGAATAGGGGGCTGATAGGTATCTGGCTCTTGGGCTTTTCGATTATTTTTATAGTCTTGGATTTGTTTTTCTCGAGTTTGAGCTCGTTGATAGCCTTCGTTGCCAAATTCTAAAATACGTGCTTTGCGATAAACGTCACTAAAATCTAGTACTGCAGCACCGTAATAAAGCCCTTCATCTGTTTTCACATCCAATAAGTCAACTAAGATATAACGTTTATTCTCAGTGAGTTGTTCTTTATTTAAGATGGTTAAACCAGCATATTCTGCAATAGCGACTATCTGTTGTGTTGAAAATGTCATCTCTTTCATTGGGTTCTCCTTAAGAAATTACATGCTTTCCTTGATCTGTTTTTTTAACCACTGAATGAAAAGCTGTACTTTGGCATTATTTTTTTCATTTCGAGTGACAAGGTAATAACGCTGAGCACAAAAAAGTTCGCTATTATCAAAAGGGATAATTAATTCTTTATTGGCCAGCTGTTTCTGTACTAAACGCTTTCTTCCCATTGCGACTCCCGAGTGATTAACGGCAGCAATCACAGCAAGATCAGAACGGTCAAAACAGATATTACTGCGATTAGGGAAAAGTGAAAGCCCCATATATTCGCTCCAAGCTCGCCATTCATCAAAATCAGAATTGTTACTCCATGCTTGTCTATCATGTAACAATGTGCAATTAGAGAGATGATGAATATTGTTTATAAGTTCATGTTTTTTGGCGTATTCAGGACTACATACCGGAATAATCGATTCTGAAATTAAGTCTTCGCAATAAAGATTTTGTAGTTGTTTATCATCAAAATAGATTGCGAGATCAATACCATAGCCTCGAAAGTTAATATCATCATTTCCTGTGAGCAGATTTAATTCAATGGATGGGTAACGTTCAGTAAAATCTGAAATACGAGGAACTAACCAACATTGAGCAATGGAAGGACGTGAATAAACGGTAAGCACACCAGAGATTTCTTGGTTATGGATATCTAAAATTTCTTGATTAATGTCTTCTAACGTTTTTTTAAGTGCCCAATAAATGCGTTCACCTTCTTCTGTTAGTTCAATTCGGCGATGAAAGCGGTCAAATAGCTTAATACCTAATTCTTCTTCTAGTGTATTAATACGATGGCTAATAGCACTGGGAGTTAATGACAGCTCCTCTGCTGCTAAAGCAAATGAAAGGTGACGACCGGTTGCTTCAAAAGTGTGAAGTCTGGCTAATTGATAACTGGATAATCGTTTATTTCTTAAAATCACGCTAGAAGATTCAAACATTCTTTTATTCTCATTTTATTATTGATAGTAACGTTAGTTAACAATCAAGGTAATGTTAAGATGAAATACCATGCTATCACTCATCAAAATGTGATTATTTGTGCTTGTGATCACTTATTTGAGTTAATTGAATTCATCTTAGTGTAAATTTTCATCATTTGTAAGTGCCGAATGATTAATATTCAATATGTTTAACAATAAATAAAAGATTTGGGATGGATATATGGATTCAACATTATGGGTACTAGGTACTCTTATAATTAGTATCTTGCTCATTGTTTTTACTATAATAAAACTTAAGTTTCATCCGTTTCTAGCCTTACTGTTGGCCAGCTTCTTTGTCGGTACTGCAATGAAGATGAACCCTTTAGAAATGGTAAATGCGATTGAAAATGGTATTGGCGGTACACTCGGATTTTTAGCAGCAATTATCGGTTTAGGTACTATTCTTGGTAAAATGATGGAAATATCAGGTGCCGCAGAACGCATCGGTATTACATTGCAAAAGTGTCGTTGGTTATCTCCAGACGTTATTATGGTATTAGTTGGTCTTATTTGTGGTATTACACTTTTTGTTGAAGTTGGTGTGGTATTGCTTATTCCACTTGCTTTCTCTATTGCGAAAAAAACAAATACATCATTATTAAAATTAGCCATCCCTTTATGTACAGCATTAATGGCCGTTCATTGCATTGTACCTCCTCATCCAGCCGCACTATTTGTTACTAATGAATTGGGCGCAGATATGGGAACCGTTATTGTTGCAGGTCTTGCTGTTGGTTTAGCTGCTTCATTAGTCGGTGGCCCGTTATTCTTAAAAGTATTAGGTGAGCGTTTGCCATTTAAAACCGTACCTGAAGAATTTTCAGATATGGAAGTTCGTGAAGAAAAAGATTTACCTTCACTCGGCGCTACTCTTTTTACAGTATTATTGCCAATTGTTCTGATGCTGATAAAAACAGCTGCAGAATTAAATATGACAAAAGGTACTTCGCTTTATACTGCATTACAGTTTATTGGTAACCCAATTACTGCGATGTTTATTGCTGCTTTTGTCGCTTATTATGTTTTAGGTATTCGCCGTAATATGGGCATGAATATCTTATTGAAGAAAACAGAAGATAGTTTTAGCTCTATTGCCAATATATTATTAATCATTGGTGCTGGTGGTGCTTTTAATGGCATCCTAAAAGGCAGTGGTTTAAGTGAATCTTTAGCATTAATTCTTTCTAACTTGGACATGCATCCTATTTTATTGGCTTGGTTGGTCGCCATTATTCTTCATGCTGCTGTTGGTTCTGCAACGGTTGCAATGATGGGGGCTACTGCAATTGTTGCACCATTAATGCCTTTATACCCAGACATTAGCCCTGAAATTATTACCTTAGCGATTGGTTCAGGTGCTATTGGTTGTACCATCGTCACAGACTCACTGTTTTGGTTAGTGAAACAGTATTGTAATGCAACTTTAAGTGAAACTTTTCGTTTTTACAGTGTCGCGACCTTTATTGCCTCCTTTGTCGCATTAGGCGGTACATTTATGCTTTCTTTTGTCATATAAAAGAGAACGACTATGAGCCATATAGATATAAATAAACTAATAAGTAATTTTCCACTAGTTCGTGACTTAGTGGACTTAAAAGAAGTGGTTTGGTTTAACCCAAAAGTGACCACCACTGACCAGGGACTTCCATATGTTGGTTTAACGCAAGATGACGTAATTGATGCACAAGCACGGTTACAACGTTTTGCACCTTATTTAGCTAAAGCATTTCCAGAAACAGCGGTTACTCAAGGAATTATCGAATCAGAAGTGGTTGATATTCCTAAGATGAAAGTTGCTCTTGAAAAGCGTTATAACACAACCATTAGCGGTCAGTTGCGTTTGAAAAAGGATAGCCATTTACCGATTTCAGGTTCAATTAAAGCGCGAGGTGGAATTTATGAAGTATTAACGCACGCGGAGAAATTGGCAATAAACGCGGGATTACTGAGTACAGATGATAATTATGAAAAATTATTCTCTGATGAATTCCGTAAATTCTTTAGCCAATACAGTATCGCAGTTGGTTCAACAGGCAACTTAGGTATGTCTATTGGGATCATGAGTGCGAAATTAGGCTTTAGTGTAAGCGTTCATATGTCTGCTGATGCACGTCAGTGGAAAAAAGACAAATTACGTTCCCATGGCGTTAATGTTGTTGAATATGAACAAGATTACAGCATTGCTGTAGAAGAAGGTCGTAAACAAGCAGAAAAAGATCCTAACTGTTTCTTTATTGATGATGAAAACTCAAAAACCTTATTCTTGGGTTATGCCGTTGCCGGATTACGTTTGAAACGTCAATTTGAAGAACAAGGTGTTCGTGTTGATAGTGAACATCCTCTGTTTGTTTATCTGCCTTGTGGTGTTGGTGGTGGCCCTGGTGGTGTTGCGTTTGGGCTAAAGCTGGCATTTGGTGATGCTGTGCACTGTTTATTTGCTGAGCCAACACATTCACCTTGTATGTTATTGGGGGTTTATACCCAGTTACATGAAGGTATTTCAGTACAAGAAATTGGTATCGACAACGTGACTGCTGCTGATGGTCTGGCTGTTGGTCGCGCATCAGGCTTCGTGGGGCGTGCAATGGAGCGCTTAATTGATGGTTATTACACTATTGATGATCAAGAGCTTTATGACTTGCTAAGTCTGTTAAATAAAGAAGAAGGAATTAAGTTAGAACCTTCGGCATTAGCTGGAATGGCAGGAGCTGTACATGTCACTCAAGCTAAAGATTATCTGCAAGGTTTATCACTAGACAGTCAAAAAATGCAAAATGCAACGCATTTAGTATGGGCTACAGGTGGTGGTATGGTTCCTGCAGATGAAATGCAAAAATATCTCGCTCAAGGAAAATAGAGCGTAGATCCGGGACGATAAGGTTTGTTTTTTATCGTTCCATATAAAATAAAAGGGAGTAGTGCGAGTATCCAATAATTATTATATAAAACAATAATATAGTAACAATGGATTAAACCAAGTGTTACATCAAACATTCACACCAGGATGTCACACCAGGGGAAAATGTCGTAGTATTATAATCATAAAAAAAGAGGCACCCATAGGGTGCCTCACTTATTTTATATCTTACTAAATCCGTATAGATTAAAAATCAATTTTGACATTTACCCCATAATTTCGACCCGGTAATGGGGCTAAGTATTTTAATTGAGAAGATGCGGGCCTTGCTTCAGTATTGGTGAGATTATTAATAATAAAATCAACCGAAACATCTAGATTATCAAGGTGATATTTTTTACCAATACCAGCATCGACTAAAGTATAGGAAGGAAAAGTAATATCTCCACCATACATTAATCCACCACTCTCTTTCTGTTTTTTATAGTAAGTTGCGCTACTAAATGCCGTTAATTCATCATGTTGATAATTAATACTAATACCATGTTTTTCATTAGGTAAGTTCGGCAAGTAATTACCTGCAATAAACAGCTTTCTTTTACTCTTATTTTCGACAAAATCACCGAATAGTGTAAATGTAAGATTATGCTCGTGAGGCATTTCATATAAATATTTAAATTCGTATTCTAGCCCTTTAGTTTCGAGATCAGTTTCATCCCATTCCATAACAGTAACACCACCACGGCTGACACCCGTTAATCGCCTAAATTTAAAATCACTATAGTCAGTTTTATATAAATTAAGTTTATTAGAAAAATTACCAACCTCAATAACAGATGATAATTCAATACTTTTACTTTTCTCTGTATTAAATTGACTATTACCTTGTTCTTCAATCAGATAGGCATAATGAGGGCCATGTGTATAAAGCTCATTAATTTCTGGTGCTCGATAAGAAATATTTTGTTGTAGCTTTAATGTCCATTCATCAATCGGTGTAAAAGATAATGCTAATGTATTTGCACTCGTATCAAAATCACGGTTTTGTAAATTTGAACCTTGTCCTCTACCGCTATTATAATTATCTGGAATATTAAGATGGTGCTGAGTATGGCCTTTACGGTATCCCGCAGTGATTTCAAAAGGAGATAAAGTTAGCGATTCAACCCAATATATGCCGTATTCTTTGGTTAATACACTCGGTAAATAAGCATCATAACCAGAGGTTTTTAGATCACGATAATTACCATTAACGCCAATAGCGCCATTTAAACGATTGAAAAGTGGCACATGCGCAGTTTCCAATGCTAATTGGTGATTTTTAGTCTCAAAGATAGATGATGCGATTTGACCCACTAATTCCTCGTCTTTAGATTCAGAATAAGAGTAATAAAAAGCACTGTCCCTTAAAAAAGGCGTTAAATGTTCATGTTTTCCTTGTATATCTATCCGCCGATTATGGTTTGAAACCGAAACAGGTTTATACATTTCTCGGCTGGTTTTTGTGGTGAGATAAGCATATCCCGGTACACCGTAAGACGTCTGAAAATCAGTAACAGATAAACCTAAATAGCCTTCATCTCTAATATAAGAAAGAGATGCATTACCACTTTGGCTTTTTAAGAAGCTATTTGGGATCTCTTTATTATTATTTTCAACATAATGTTTAGGGGGAGTAACATGTTCAATAGATGTGGGACTACCGGGTTTATATTGTGAATTAGCTTCGTTATCTACATAGCCAATACCTGAAAAATAATCTTTATCTTTAAAGGTATATTTATCGTCTTCACTTAACTCATATTCGATCTTATATTTTTTCCAGAATTCACTAATATAAGGATAAGCTTCAGGATTACGACTGGTAAAAACTTTCATATCTACTTGGCATTGATCACGTAATGCAAAGTGTTCTTTGAGTTGCTGAAAGCTGTAGCAAGCCCCTGCTTTAGAATGTGTTGGAATTTTATATCTAGAGACACGTTTTGATGCACCAGAAAGATTAAAAATCCAATTTTGTTCATCACTGAATTTAATATTTGCAGAGCCACCATTACCGTTATTAGTGCTGCCATTAAATGTCACCGTACCTGAAATCGCTTTTTCTGGTAACTGTGTCATTATTCTGTCATCCCATAAATGAATAGCACCACCGCTTGTACCGCCACCATAAAAGAGGGCTTCAGAATTTTTACTGATCGATATTTCATTAATTCTATTCATATCAATGGGAATAGGCATATTTCCACTAATAAATGAAATATCATTAATTGGCAGATTATTGACTAAAATGCCTACACGGTTTCCTGATAAACTTCGGATAACTGGTCTTGCAGCATTAGGGCCAAAACCTTCGGCTTGTACTCCAGCGACTTTTGCAACGGTATTACCAATAGTATTCGTTTTTATTTGATCAAGTTGTTTTCCTTTTATTTCTTCTCGATTATTAAGTAATAAAGAAGAGAAGGTCTCTTTATTTTTTATTAGTGTACCTTTAACTGTTATTACATCATTTGGGGTTTCTTTTTCTTTGCTTTTATCTTCGTTATTTTCTTTTCCATATAAAGGAGATGACAAAAGCATAAGTAAGATAATAGAGAGTTTACTTTTTTTCATGATAATTATATTAGAATGTAAGAGTTGCGCCTAAAATAATATTACGACCTGGTAAATACATTTCATCTTTAATATAAGAGGTGCTATCTTTTCCTTTTGCATCAAAGAGATTATTAATCTTGGCATACAAGGTATAATCCGTATTATCTAAATAACCGATGTATTCACTACCTAAGCTGATCGTGTTATAGGCATCTGTTGGTATTTCATAGTCTGCTGTTTTGTCTTGTTTTCCAAAATGGTCAACACGGATTTGTCCTGTTAAGTTTTCTGAAAAACTATGTTTAATATAAGCACTTAATCGATAAGTCGGTATTCTTGGTATATTTCCTTTGTTATGTAGTAAATTTGCTCTGACATAATCACCAGAAATACCAATTAAGCTATCTTGGTTATAGTAATAATCAATATTTCCTTCTACACCTTTAAATTGTGCATCATGTTGAACATATTGTAATGAACGATAGCCATTATTTAATTCAGCTCCAGTAAACTGACCATAAATATAATTATTTATACGGTTGTAATAGGCACTAATATTGAATTGAGTATCTCCAGTTGCTTTCGTTATTCCAATATCAATATTATTTGCAGCCTCTGCAGTTAAATTAGGATCACCTTTTTCAATAGTCCGATTTGCGGCATGAACACCATTTGCGTATAGCTCTTCTGCAACGGGTAACCTTTTTGTGTGTGATAGTGATAAATTTAAAAAATAGTCTTGCGTCAAATTCCACGCTAATCCGGCAGAAACAGAAGATGCACTTTGTTTATTGTTTTTTTGAGTTTCTCTATTTAACAGTGATTGCCACTCTTGGCGAAATCCTAATTCATAGCGAAAATCACCTAATTGATATTCTTCTAATAAAAAGAGTGAGTGATTTTTTGTTTTTGTTGCGGGAACGTAAGCTTCTTCACCGTTAGCACTAAAATCACGTTGATTAAATTGACCGCCAATAACGCCATGCCAGCCTAAAATTGGTTGATGTGTGAAAGAAAACCTTAATTCATCTCCTTTGTTTTTAAATTGGGTGCTGACTTCATGACCTTCTTTTTCATCATGATGATAATCGGTTCTGGCTGCACTGAAACGTACAGATTCAATACCAGCAAATGGATTGTTTTTTTCACCACGAAGATCCCATCGTTTACTCTCCATAACAATATAAGGAATACCATGTTCATGTTGTTCATCAGGGTATTCATGATTGTGATCATGATGATGGTGACCAGATAAAGGGGGAGTAATAGGTGAGTGATGGTGATCTTCATCGTGATCGTGAAAATGAGTATGACCAGGTAACCCATATCGACGATGTTGTTCGCCATAACCAATACCAATATAACCATCATCGAAGATCCAGGATACACCGATATTTGCAGATTGGTTATCTTGATAAGAACCCGCTAAACGGCTAGGCTCTCCTTGATGTAAAGGTTCTGGTTGTTTGTAATCGCTTTGATAACGTTTAGTGCCTTCAATACGCAACGCTAAATTATCTTGTCCCAGAGTTAATCCAGCTGATCCTGTATTTCCTTTAGAAACAGAATCGTATTGATATTGTAATTCACCCTCGTAACCTTTTTTAGGTACTGACATAGGAATTTTGCTATCAATAACATTTATTGCACCACCAATTGTTCCCCCTCCATAAAGTAATGTTGCAGGCCCTTTTAATACTTCAATACGCTGGCTTAAAAAGGGTTCACTAGTGATCGCATGATCTGCGCCAATAGATGAAACATCCATAAGATCACTACCACTGTGTAATACCTTGACTCTATTTCCTGACATTCCACGAATAACAGGGTGTACCGAACCACCGCCAAAAAAACTGGCATGAAAACCTGGTAAGGATGTTAACGTTTCTGCAATAGATGCACTCCGATTAGCGCGTAGATCTTCTTGAGTCAGAACGGCAACGGGGATTACCATTTTCTCTTGAGATGTTTGTAAAGGAGTTGAATAGACCTTTAATACCTCATTACTTTGATTTTCTTTTGATTTTGTTGCAGTGTCTGCATTTGCAAATAAAGAATAACTTATTGAAATAAAAAGTGTTGTGTAGTTAAAAATAGATTTCTTCATACCATTCATTCTCCTTTGTTTATAATGTTATAACATAACATTTTGTAAATATTGTAAGTAAATATAATTATCATTAGCAAGTAATGATTTTTTTTAAATAATAAAAACACTATAAGTTTTTGTAATTTAATAATAAAAAAACAAAAGAGAGAATGTAAAAAAGAATAGATAAAAAGGCGCCATAATGGCGCCTTGAAGATAAGTAAGAAAATAGGCTAAAGGTGCTTATTCTAAAATAAACATGCCATAAGGATGAATTTGGAGATAATAACTATCACCGACATTTGGTTGAAGCTGTGTAGCATTGACTTGTAATAGCAAAGTCTGATTTTGCCATTCGACGGTTACCTCATACTGAGGCCCCATATAAGCCACATGCACGATTTTACATTGCTGGCAGGCATCGCCTTGTTGAGATAAGGTGATAGCCTCTGGTCTAACTCCAACTCTAACGTCTGTTTTAGTGGTGTTAAATGTATCTGGCTTTGGTAGACGATATTGGAAGATATCAACATGATCAGGGCCTAATGTTGCTGGGAATAAGTTTGCATCTCCCATAAAGCTGGCCATAAATTCAGAAGCCGGTTGGCGATAAAGAGTTTGTGGTGAGCCTAATTGCATTATCTTGCCTTTATTCATCACCAATACCATATCAGAAACCGCAAATGCTTCACTTTGATCATGGGTTACGTAAAGAGAGGTGATATTAAACTGTTGTTGTAATTCACGAATCTTCTCTCTCATGCTACGACGTAAATTAGCATCAAGGTTACTCAGAGGTTCATCAAAAAGCAGTACTTTCGGTTTTAAAATTAAGGCGCGAGCTAATGCAACCCGTTGTTGTTGACCGCCTGAAATTTGGTCAACAAAACGATCTTCAAAGCCGGCTAAATCCACCAACTCTAAGGCTTCAGTCACTCGTTGTTTGATTTCTGCTTTAGGGCGCCCAAGCATTTTTAAGCCATAACCAATGTTTTCCCCTAATGACATATGAGGGAAAAGGGCATAAGACTGAAACACCATACAGATATCACGTTGTTGAATTGAGCGTTCAGTGACATCTTCACCATCAATAAAGATCTTACCTTCTGTCGGTTTTTCTAACCCAGCAACTAAACGTAAAACGGTTGTTTTACCACAGCCAGAAGGCCCTAATAATGAAACCATTTTGCCTTGTGGAATAGACAAGCTGAGATCTTCAATAACTGTGTTAGAGCCAAAACGCTTAATGACATTTTTCAGTTCAACGAAATGTTGTTGTGTCATGATTTATACTCCGTATTACTGTGCATTTTTGGCTTTAGAGCGTGAAACACGGGCTTCGCCAATCAAATAGTCAAATAAGAAAATAATTGCCAACATGACGACGATTAAAATCGAGCCGTAGGCAATTGCGACACCGTATTCACCATCTTCAACACGGTTTAAAATATAAGCAGTTGCAACACGTGTATCTGGTGTAACAAGGAAAACAATGGCACTGACTGTGGTAATTGCACGCACAAAGCTATAAATCAGCGCAGACAAAATAGCTGGGCGCAATAACGGTAATAGCACATAGAAAATCGTTCTCATTGAATTTGCTCTTAAGCTTAAAGAGGCTTCATCAAGCGATTTATCAATTTGGCCTAATCCCGCAATACCTGCACGTATCCCTACTGGCACATTACGCATTGTCATAGAGATAATCACAATCGCCGCAGTGCCCGTTAAATAGAACGGTGAGTCGTTAAACGCAAGAATATAAGAGACACCCGCAACAGTCCCCGGTACAGCGAAACAAAGCATTGTTGTGAACTCAATACTTTTCTTACCTTTAAAGTCTTGGCGCACGACGATATAGGCGATTAACAATCCAAGAATGGCTGTAATAGGCGCTGCAATACCTGCATATAACAAGGTATCCAACAATGAAGGCCATGCACCGTCACTCATTCCTTGACCAAATAACTTGATAAAGTTATCAAAGGTTAAGGTGTAATCAACACCCCAGTTAACGGTAAAGCTACCGTAGAAAATACTGCCATATAACAAGATATTAAACACAACCCAAATGCCAAGAACAGTTGTTACAAATGCAATCAAAGACGATGGCAAAGGTTGAACATCACCACGATAGGATTTTCCTGATACGGTGACGTAAGAGCGTTTACCAATCCACATATACTGTACGCAGAACACTAATAGTGAGAAAACTAACAGTGACGCACCTAATGTACTGGCTGATTGATAATCTAATTGAGAGCCTGTGATATAGAAATAAATCTGTGTGGCGATAACGTCAAAGTTACCCCCTAAAACCAATGGGTTACTAAAATCAGCAAGAGATTGCACAATCACAATTAAAAATGCATTGGCTAACGCGGGCTTAAGTAACGGCATAAAGACGTTAAAGAAGGTTTGATAACGGTTGGCTCTTAAGGTGTAAGACGCTTCTTCTAATGAAGGATGAATGGTTTTAATGGCACCGTCTAAAATCATAAACGACATTGGGGTAAAGGCGAGCACTTGAGCCAACCAAATCCCTGTAAAGCCGTATAACCAGTTGGTATTTTCAAGCCCTGCATAAGTGGCAAGAAACTCTGTCACATAACCAGAGCGCCCCATCATAAGTGTGACCCCTAAACCGACAACAAAAGGAGGTGTTACGATAGGTAAGATAGAAAATACTCGACCAATAATGGCTGATCGCACCGCAATACGAGATGTATAAATTGCTAGAATTAAACCAAAGAAAGTACAACCTATCCCCACAGCAATAGAGAGCATTATGGAGTTGAGCATCACTTGTACAATATGAGCTTGGCTTAAGATAGCGATAAATTCAAATGGAGCGAAATTACCTGCGCTATCTTTAAACATCGGAATAAAAATAGCGATACTAGGAAAGATAATAAAAGCGCCAATCAGTGCAACAACGGCTATCAAAGAACCAATAACAAAGCTATCACCACCAAGCCATTCCAAGCGTGTTAAGGCGGTTTTCATGATCATTCCCAGAGAAATAAAGAGGATGATCGCAGAGTAACCTAAACCTCGTCCTTCAAGCGTTGCACTAACTATTGTAATAACAGCACAAAGTAAGGCAAAACTTGCATCAAAATAGTGGCGAGAACGATCCTCACGCTTAGGTTCGTTTAATGAACGAAAGAGCAGTAAACTTGGTAATGCAAACCAGAGCCAACTGATATTGATACTACTCCAACCGTAAGAGGTGAGTAATTCATCTGCTGTAGAATCTAAAAGACCGTAATCAAGGCTCCATGACGGCAGCAACGCAAAAGCCATCCAAGCAATTAGGAGCCATAAAAATATGGGTTCCCGCCTCTTTTTTTCAGGTAAAGCGAGTGTGTGAGACATAAATCCCCCGAGAGTAAATGTATTTATTATTATGTGAAAAAGAGAGCGAGAAATTATCTCGCTCTGTTAATGAGCTATTTACCCATTTTCACTTCAGTTACCCACTTATTAATCAACTCTTTACGCACTTCGCTATCGCCATATTTATCCATGTCGTAGTTAATGAGTTTTAAGTCTGATAATTTCAGTGCCATTGGTGAAGACTCTGCAGAGGTATTGGTTAGGATTTGGTAAGATTTACCTTCTTTCCAACTAATTTCTTGCGCTTCTTTTGAGAGTGTCCAATCTACGAATAATTTAGCATTATCCATATTACGGGCATTTTTGATGATACTGACACCACCGATTTCATAGCCTGTACCTTCACAAGGTGAAATCAATTCAAGTGGTGCACCATTTTCAACTTCTAATGAGTAATCATGTAAGAAACCAATACCAATGGCGGCTTCACCACGAGCTGCATTTCGTGCTGGGGCAATACCTGATTTGGTGTATTGAGAGATATTAGTATTGATTTTCTTCAGATAATCAAAGGCTTGTTCAGTGCCCCATAATTGGTCAAAGGTTGCCAGTGCGGTATAGGCAGTTCCTGAACTTTGTGGATCGGCGATTTGAATTTCACCTTTATACTCAGGTTTGATTAAATCTTTCCAACAAGTTGGAATAGCAATCCCTTTTTCTTTTAAACGATCTTTATTCACGCCGAAGCCTAAGATACCGACATAAACTGCAGAAGAGTAGTTACCTTTGCGTTTAGCTGGATCACGAAACTGTGGCATTATCTGATCAAGATTTGGTGAAACATAAGGTTCTAACAGATCCATTTCACCTGCTTGAGAGTGAGGGTCCATCGTTCCACCATACCAAACATCAGCTTGTGGGTTACGTTTTTCAGCTTCAATTTTAGCTAAAGTACTTCCCGAACCATTACGAACGAAAGTTGTTTTAACATCATATTTTTCGGCAAAGGCTTTTGTTTCAGCTTCACACATTGCATTTGTCGCACTACAGTAAACCACTAAGCGACCTGCAGCGTGGGTTGATAAGCTAACAGCAGAAAGTGCCAGACCTGCAGCAACAAGTGTAGAGAGGGTTTTCAATTTCATGTTCAGAACCTTTTAAATGTGTCGTCATCGGAAAATGAAAGAGGGCCTACTAAATGCTCTTGTTTGCTGACATCAGCAATCAACAATGGCATTAGCAGTAGTCCCATTAAGGCCGCAGCACTGGTTAATAATGCAAACATCCCAGTCCAACCATAATGTGCCATGACCTGACTTAATGGCCAACCTGCCATTGCAGCCCCTAAGTAAGCATACAATCCCAAGTAGCCAGTTACCGTGCCTGCTGCGTTTTTATGGCAATATTCTGTTGCAGCAAGCCCGATTAACATCTGTGGTCCGAACACGAAGAAACCGATACTAAAAAAACAGGCTGCGAGTAGTGCATAATGATGAATTGGAATTAACCAAAGCGCTGCCACTGCGGTAAAAAGTCCGAGTGAAAACAGCAATATCATTGGTGCTCGTTGGCCTCGGAATAAGAGATCCGAGCCCCAACCTGAACATAGCGCCCCTAATAACCCCCCCACTTCAAATAAAGAGAGGATGGCATTAGCACTCAATAAGTTGGCGCCATGTGTTTCTGATAACCAGATATTTCCCCAATCGTTTATCGCCATACGTATGAGATAAACCAAAATATAAGAAAATCCTAGCAACCAAATCATTCGGTTAAATAAAATGCTCTCTTTCAAAATAGTTAGCATAGGTTTAGGGGGAGAAGCTTGCTCTTGACGTAATTCAAAAACATCTCGCCGCCACACACCCACAGTAGGAAGCCCTTCTTCTGCAGGAGTACCTTTTAATCGCACACACAGCCACAATCCGATGATAATGCCGATAATACCGGGAACAAGCAGTGCCACTTGCCAACTATAATGCGTTGCTAACCACGCTGTTAAAATGGGAAGGCTCATTCCGCCAAGATTGATTGAGATATTCCATAATCCCCACCAGGACCCTCGCTCATTGCGTGAATACCAATGTGTTAACAATCTTGCACAAGGGGGCCAGCCAAATCCCTGAAAGAAACCATTTAGTGCCCAGACCAAAAGCAGTGCAGGAAACGACAGACAATAGGCAAAAATAATATTCATAATGCCTGTCATCACTAATCCCACACCCATAAACCAGCGATATCCCCATCTATCATGGAAAATACCGGAAACAAATTTAGATAAGCCGTAAGTGAGATAAAAAAGGCTGGCTATCCAACCGATATCTCCTTTATCTAAATTCAATTCAACCTGCATAACGGGCATAACAAAGTTGACGCTTTTACGTGTGAGATAGAAAGTGGCATAACCGATAATCATCGACAGCATTAAGTTTTTGCGCCAAAAGTTATAGGTCTTATTTATTGATGCCGAATTTTTACCTGACATAACATCCTCTTTGATGTTGCAAATGTAAAAAAAATGTCGCGAAAAAGAATGAGATAAGGTTGTAGATGACTAAGACTTATTCTTAGTTTTCACTGTTTTCTTTTGAATTTGTGGGTAAGTTAACAATTATTTTCGTACCGTGATGATTTATCACTTCCCATTCTCCGCCTAAAGCGCGAATGCGTTCTTCAATGCCACGTAATCCAAAACCGCTACTTTGTTGTGTTGATAATGATGTGGGGAGCATACCAATGCCATTATCGCTAATGATCAGTCGTAGACGGTTTTTGCTTTGGGTTAACGAAACTTCAATATAGGTTGCATTGGCATGTTTACTAATATTATTTAATAACTCTTGTACCAAACGATAGAGGGTAAAAATTATAGTTTCGTTTTCAGGCTCTTTATCTAATGAATAATTAAAATTACAGGTGATGCCATTGTCATTGAAGGCAAATTCGTTGATTAAATGGTGCAGGGCTTTTTCAAGAGACATTTCTTCTAAAACAGGGGGACGCAATTGCCGGAGTAGTTGACGTGTAGATTGATGAATTTGTAATGCCAGACGTTCTATTTGTTCACCAGTTTGTCGCGTTTTATCGTTATTGGCTGTTTTCTTCATTAGCATTGATTGAATTTGGATTGCGGTAATATTTTGTCCAATTTCATCATGTAACTCGCGTGCAATCGCTTTTTTAACATCTTCTTCGGTATGAACCAATTGCTCCATCAATTCACGTCTGGCTTGAAGTTCTTGCTCTAGGCGTAATCGATAATGACGTAAATTATGGGCTAATTGCTGTTGGCGACTTATTGCTATCCCTAAACCAATACCAATAATAGCTTGAGTGGTTAAGAACATTTCTAATTCACGTAAGTCATTAAATGCGCCGTTTACTTGGCGAGCAAAGGTAATAATTAAACTTCCGAGTAATGCCGATAATACGCCACCTTGCCAGCCATAACGGTAGGCCATAAAGACGTTAGGAATAAAAACGAGAATAACTAATAAGCGCTCTATTTCTGGTGTTAAGAAAAACTGTGTGCTTAATCCAATAAGGCAAAATAGAAATCCCCACATTAATAATGATGTTCTTAACGGAGGATCAGGTGTTCCATCAGAAATTAACGCTCGACTTTGTAATTCACGAAGATATTCATAAAGTAAAAAAACAAAAGGTGCGAGTAATATGCCACCAGTGACTGAGGTCAGAAAAATTCCGCTGGTGGTATTAATAAAAAAGCCAAGAATAAAGGCTTGTAACAGACTATTAAAGCCAACAGCACCAATTAACAAGGTTAAGCGTTGCCAGTAGAGTGGATACCGCCACCAAATACGTTGAACTTCTAAGGCGATAATTAGGCTTAATAATGGAGAAAGATAAATAATAGCATGGGTAATTAACTGCTCTTGCGTTAGCCAGTAATAAAGCCCCCATTCAGCGAATAACATCGGTAGCCAAAAGCGCCGCCAAAGTAAAATAATCAAGGCTAATCGCAGACCTTGCGGTAAGAAAAGGGCCGCTTGTTGCCCATTTTTACTTAAATAAAAACCAATCACCCAAAGTGATAGCCAAAGTAAAGAGTAGGTGAGTAATAAAAAGAGGGATTGAAGAAGAAAACGCAGTCCTCTTTTCATATTACAGCGATCCTGTGATCAACTGATTTTTTAAGGCGAAGTGGACTAAATCGATGGTTGTTTCACAGCCTAATTTACCCAGTACATTAGCACGATGAACGTGTACAGTTTTATGGCTAAGATTAAGTTGTACAGCAATTGTTTTGACATTAACGCCTTGGACTAAAAGGTTGAAAATTTCTCTTTCACGGGGCGTTAATGTATGCAAAGCATCTTCTTTCTCAGGGGTATGTCGTAATGCTTTCATAGCATCAGAGCAAAGATAACAGCCACCTTGATGTACAGCGCGTACTGCTTGCACTAATTCTTCGGGGCCACAACGCTTTGTTAAATAACCACGAGCACCTGAATCAAGTGCGCTTTGAACAAAGGCTGGGGTATCATAAATACTTAAAATGATCGTGCGAAAATCTGGACGTTTTTGTTTTAAACGGCTCTGTAGTTGTAAACCACTTTCACCCGGCATAGAGAGATCCATGACGGCAACATCAATATCATCATGTGCTAAATAAGGCCATGCTTCTTGCCCATTAGAATACTCACCCACAATGTGAATATCGGGTTCTAGCATGAGGAGTTGTGCAAAACCAGAGCGCACAACAATGTGATCATCTACTAAAGCAACTTTTATCATAATTTTTTATTAGTCAGAGAGTAGTCAGATAATACTTATCTGATTTATAACAAGCTACAGGAAGATAAGCGAGGAAAAACGGAGAAGAAACCCGGTTTTGAATCTTATATCTCGTTTTTCACAAGGTGAATCGTGACAAGCAGATAATAACAATAGGTTGTTTATTGTTCTTGTTTCCCATAAGCAGGGAACCTCTGCCTATGGGAAGTGGGTAATATTTTATTAATTAAGCAACTTGAACCGGCACAGCTTTGGCTATGCGCTTCATTTCATTGTTGTCTTCAAAATACGCAATATTGGGTTTATGGCTACGCGCATCACTATCAGGAATTTGCACATAAGAGCAAATAATTAAGCGATCGCCAACGGCGGCTTTACGCGCAGCTGCACCATTGACTGAAATAATTCGTGATCCTCTTTCCGCACAAATTGCGTAAGTTGAAAAGCGTTCACCATTATCTACGTTATAAATATCAATCGCTTCATTTTCCAGAATACCAGCGGCATCCATAAAATCCTGATCAATCGCGCAAGAGCCTTCATAATGAAGATCGGCTTGTGTCACTTTTACGCGATGAAGTTTGCCTTGTAACATAGTGCGTAGCATTGTTGTGTTTCCTATTTTTCTAATGATGAGTATTAAATAAGATTAACCTGCTGGTTATCAATAAGGCGAGTATTACCTAGCCATACAGCCATTAAAATAACCGCGTGGCGACTTTCTTCCGTTAATGGCGTGAGTGTATCTGCATCACAAATAAAACACTCATCAGCACGAAAACCTTGTTGCTCTAAGGTATTTTTTGCATTTTGAAGTAGCTGATTAATATCATGGTTGCCTGACTTTAATTGTTCAGCAATTTCTTGCATTGCTTGATAAAGTGCAGGGGCTTGCTGTTTTTCTTTGTCAGATAATAGGCGATTACGTGAACTTAGCGCTAACCCATTTTTGTCACGTACAATAGCAACAGGAACGATGCTGATATCCATACATAAATCACTTACCATCTTCTTGATAATTTGCAGTTGTTGGAAATCTTTTTCACCAAACATCGCAACATCAGGTTGTACAAGATTAAAAAGCTTACTAACAACCGTTGTAACACCACGGAAATGACCAGGACGGCTTGCACCTTCCAATACTGTAGAAAGTACAGGCACATCAACTGTTGTTTGGTTTTCCATGCCATGTGGATACATCTCTTTCGCTGAAGGAGCGAAAATAATATCGACATTTTTATCGCGGAGTAATTCGCAATCTTCTTGTAAGGTGCGAGGATAATTTGCTAAGTCCGCTTCTCTATCAAATTGAAGTGGGTTAACAAAAATAGATGTGATAACCACATCTGCATGAAGACGGGCTTCTTCAATTAATTTCAGGTGGCCTTCATGAAGATTACCCATTGTTGGAACCAATGCAATGCGTTTACCATCTTGCTTTAATCGCTTGATTTCTCTGCGTAAGATAAGCGTAGTTTCAATAATTAGCACGGCGTGACTCCTTTAAACGATGTTTATAAATTGAAATGATAAATCAGTTAAATGAATGTTGTTCTTGTGGAAATAGGCCTTGTTCTACTTGCTGAACATAAAGGCTAACAGCTCCTTTTAGTGAGCCGGCCTCTTGTAAAAAATCTTTTGAGAACTTAGGTGCTTGAGGTGTCAGGCCTAATAAATCATGCATAACAAGAATTTGTCCATCAGTAACATTCCCTGCACCGATACCAATAACTGGCATCGTTAGCGCGTCTGTAATCGCTTTTGCGAGAGCCACTGGAACACATTCTAATACAGTCAGTTGCGCACCAGCCTCTTCAAGGGCGATAGCATCTTGCTTTAATTGCTCTGCCGCATCGCTCTCTCTTCCTTGAACTTTATAGCCACCAAATACGTTAACAGATTGAGGTGTTAATCCTAAATGAACACAGACGGGAACTGCACGTTCTGTCAGCATTTTAACAGTAGGAATTAGCCAACTTCCTCCTTCGATTTTTACCATATTCGCACCTGCTTGCATCAAAATACCAGCAGTAAGGCAAGCTTGTTCTGGGGTTGAATAAGACATAAATGGCATATCAGCAATTAAAAAAGCGTTCGGTGCACCAGCTCTAACACAACGTGTGTGATAAGCGATTTGTTCAACCGTAACCGGTAATGTACTGCTATGGCCTTGTAGCGTCATTCCTAATGAATCACCAATAAGCATGGCTTGAATACCTTCTTGTGCGAAAAGGCGAGCAAAACTTGCATCATAAGCGGTGATCGTAGCGAATTTTTTCTTTTCTTGCTTATAGCGATTTAGTGTTGAAAGCGTTGTGGGTTTCATTATAACAAACTCCATCATTGTTGGTTTTTTGTGTGCAGATAAAATAAAATGCTTCACATAATTATTTGTTT
Organism: Proteus genomosp. 4 str. ATCC 51469; assembly: GCF_003144375.1. Classification (NCBI taxonomy): domain Bacteria; kingdom Pseudomonadati; phylum Pseudomonadota; class Gammaproteobacteria; order Enterobacterales; family Morganellaceae; genus Proteus; species Proteus genomosp. 4. The sequence continues at coordinate 71,573 of NZ_PENV01000003.1, read as the reverse complement.
ATTAAGAAGATTTTTAAATCATCAATATAAAGCCGCTTTCGATTGTAGCATTTAAGGGCTAAAAACGAAGAAAAAGTAATTAAGTGAGTAATAAAAAAGAATAATTAATAAGATAAAGTTATATATATCAATTGGTTATTGGTAGGAATAAAGCAACAATCACTCAAATAGCGAGGAGGTCATAAAGATGGGGTTATAATACAGTGAATGTGTGGCCGTGAGATAGAGGCTGATACCGTGTTTATTTTTTACAGTATCAACCTTTAGCTTTAGTAGAGGATTTACGTGGTATTACCACTTTTCCATGCCATTTTCAGGCACTAAAGCTAATCTATCTGCTAACAACTCACCATCAGGAAAACGAAGGTCTGGTGCTAATTCAGCTAATGGGTAGAGCATAAATTCACGGACTTTTAGCCCGTAATGAGGCACGGTTAAACGCTCAGTTTGGATCACGTCATCACCAAATAACATGATATCGAGATCTAGCGTTCTAGGGCCCCAGCGGTTACCTTCTTTTCTAACTCGACCTTGTGCTAATTCAATCGCTTGAGTGTTATCAAGCAAGGTTTCTGGCGCCAAAGTTGTATCGACAGCAACGGCAACATTAAGAAAATCTGGTTGATCTTGTGGCCCCATAGGGCGAGTACGATACCAGGAAGATTGAGCAATCAGTGTGGTTTGTGGGATCTCACTGATTGCTTTAATTGCTGAATTTACCTGATCTTCAGGTGAATTCAAATTGCTACCTAAAATGATATAAACACGTTTTGTCTGTTTACTCATTATTGTTCTCTTGTCTTGATGCTGGCTTTGCACTTGGGTGGCGAGGACGCTTACGTGGACGAGGGCGTCTACGAACCGGTGCTTGACCTAATTCTGAGACCATTGAGCGTTGTTGTGTATTGTTAGAGGCTTGGAAATCTGCCCACCAACTAGCTAACGCTTCAAGTTCTGGATTACGTTGTACATTGGCACGTAATTCCAGTAAGTCGAACGCTGCACGGAATTTAGGGTGCTCAAGCAGTTTATTGGCACGACGACCTTGGCGTTTAGGTAAACGTTGCTGTAATTGCCAGATATCACGCATCATGGTGGTAATACGTTTTGGAATTGCAATCGTACGACATTGTTCATCTAAAATATCATTCATCGCCATAGCGAAAGAATCATAGTAAGAAAGACCACTTTCTTGGACTAATTTCTCTGCATGTTCGATTAATGGATACCACAACATTGCCGCAAATAAGAATGCCGGATTAACACGCATATCTTTATTAATACGATAGTCTGTATTTTTGAGAACTTGATCCAGCATTCTCTCCATCGGCGTATCATGTTGTTCTGTCATTTTTGATGCTACTAACGGGAACAACGGCTCAAGCAACTGATGGCGACACATGAGTTTGTATGTTTTATAGCCTTGCCCTGTTTGTAATAATTTTAGTGACTCTTCAAAAAGGCGAGCCGATGGAATATTACGTAATAAAGGGGCGAGTCTGCTAATTGGTTCTGCTGTTTCAGGTGCAATTTGCATATCCAATTTGCTGGCAAAGCGAATGGCTCTAAGCATTCTGACGGGATCTTCGCGATAACGCGTTTCAGGATCGCCAATTAAACGAATAATGCCTGCTTTAAGATCCGCTAAACCGCCAACGTAATCACGTACAGCAAAATCATCAACACCGTAATAAAGGCTGTTTAATGTAAAGTCACGACGAATGGCATCTTCTTCAATGGAGCCAAAAATATTGTCGCGCAGTAACATGCCGCTTTGTGCTTGCTGTGATTGGTTGTTGTCTGAAATTTCATGATCTTCATGAGAGCCACGGAAAGTAGCCACTTCAATCACTTCAGGGCCAAACATGATATGTGCAAGGCGGAAACGACGACCGACTAAACGACTGTTGCGGAATAATCGACGTACATCCTCAGGGGTTGCATTTGTGGCAATATCAAAATCTTTTGGTTTTTTTCCCAGTAATAAGTCACGGACACCACCACCGACTAAATAAGCCTGAAAACCAGAATTATTTAGGCGATAAAGCACTTTTAATGCATTGTCACTGATGTCTTTACGTGAAATTGGGTGTTGATCTCTTGGGATCACTGTCATTGGCAAATCACTCCCGTTCGCCTTTTCTTTATTACTCTTTTTCTTACGGGGACGGTCTGCGGATATAGCAGGACGCCGACGCACAGGTTTCTGTGTTTCTTGTATTGGTCGGTCAGATGCAGTTGTGACTGGCCTTTCACTTGCTACCGGTTGTGTGTCTGATGACGTTGTTTGTCGCCCTAGCAGATTACGGCAGAAATGTGCTACTCGATTAAAAATATGACACCTCGAATAATAAATTCTAATAATTAAAAAAATTAAGCGGCTAATCATAGCCTACTGAACATTTTTTGAGAATGCTTTGTGTGGTTTATTCGTATCCTTGTTGCTGATGATTTTGTTTTAAAATCTCAGAAGGTGACCACTGTGCAGTCGCAATCTCTAACAATGATGCTAACGAATAATCCTGCCAGCCAGCAATAATCGGCTGATTAAGAAATTGTAAAGCATCGATAATGACGGGTCTTGGATCAGTATCTGGCAACGCATGCGCGTGATTTTGCTTCGATAATTTATTACCGTCATGATTTATTGCTAAAGGCAAATGAGCATAACGCGGAATAGGTAAATTCAGTTGTTTATGTAAACTGATTTGTCGCAATGTGGGATCAAGTAGATCAGAACCTCTCACCACTTCGGTCACACCTTGATAACTATCATCAATCACCGTCACTAGATTATACGCAAATAAGTTATTTTTTCTGTGAATAATCATATCTTCTAGTACGATAGATGTACTTTTAGAATAATAAGTACCTTGGATCATATCTTCAAAATGATAAACAGGGTGTTGCTGGATCAATCGCCATGCACTGTTTTTATCAAAAGGTGTATCGCTATTCGCTAATGGAGCGTGATGACGACAATGATTATCATATACACCACCCAAATCATGTAAACGATGGCGGCTACACTGGCAGTGGTAGCAGACACCTTCTCGCCAAAGTGCAGACAGTATTTCATGATAAGCATCATGGCGTTGTGATTGATAAAGGATATCACCATCCCAAAACAATCCATAACGCTCTAATGTGCGAATAATTAAGGATGCCGTGCCGGGGGGTTCTCTAAGAGGGTCAATATCATCGATGCGAAGGAGCCAACGCCCGTGGTGTGCGCGAGCTTGAAGATAACTACCAAGTGCAGTAACCAATGAGCCAAAATGAAGTTGACCCGTTGGTGATGGCGCAAAACGCCCAATATAGTCTGTAATCTCGTGCATCGAAAGGAAAGATTCAGATAAACGCCTCAACGTATCAGGTTGAGGCGTTGGCTCATCAATTAGCCAGCCATCTGCTTTTCACGGATTTCAGCTAATGTTTTACAGTCGATACATAAATCGGCGGTAGGGCGAGCTTCTAAACGGCGGATGCCGATTTCAACGCCACAAGATTCACAGAAGCCGAAGTCATCATCTTCAACTTTTTTCAGTGTTTTCTCAATTTTCTTAATGAGTTTACGTTCACGATCACGGTTACGCAGCTCAAGACTGAATTCTTCTTCTTGTGCAGCACGGTCAACGGGATCGGGGAAGTTTGCCGCCTCATCTTGCATATGAGTAACGGTGCGGTTGACTTCATCCCTGAGCTGATTGCGCCAAGATTCAAGTATTAGCTTAAAATGCGCTAATTGGGCTTCGTTCATGTACTCTTCGCCCGCTTTTTCCTGATATGGCTCAACGCCAGCAATAGCGAGAATGCTCATGGACGATGTTTTACGCTTTTGCCCTTCTTGCATAATGCTTCTCCTACATACGCATTTCTGAATAATCCCCACCTTCAAAACAGGAAGGGGAAAAAATAGGGCGCTATAAATAGCAGATGCCCGCGAGGATAGCAATTATTCCTTTAATAAGTTTTCTCATGGTGTGAAGGCACGCAAGTAAATGTCCCTTTTTAGTTAAAAAATGATTAACTAAAGCCATGAAAATCAATTAACCATTTGAAATAAAAGGTAATTGCCGTCCGATTGTTAAATTGTATTCACTAATATTGATGCGATAACACAAGATTTCAACCCCTGCGTCATGCGCTTCTTTTAGCAATGAAGCATAGTCAGGGTCAATCTCTTTAGCAACAGTCACTTCCGTAATGCCAGTATGGGGAACTGCGTAGAATAAGACAGCCCTTAAACCCAATTTTGCGATAGCCGTCAACTCTCGAAGATGTTTCTGGCCGCGTTGAGTTTTTGCATCAGGAAAATAACCCATTCCGTTATCTAACAATGTGACTGACTTCACTTCAATATAGCAGTCAACTTTATGATTTGATTTAAGTAAAATGTCAATACGGCTATTCTCATTCCCATATTTGACTTCTCGTTTTATCTCTTCATATTCAGATAATTCTGGAATATCACCCGCTTCAATGGCATCTGCAACAATACCGTTCGCTCTTAATGTATTTACACAAATCCAATCATCAGTTTGAGTCTGTGTAAGCTCCCAACTGTGGGGGTATTTTCTTTTTGCATTTGAAGATGTGGAATACCAAACCGTATCACCGGGAGTCGCACATCCTGTCATTGCTCCTGTGTTGGCGCAATGAAGCGTGAATTCTTCCCCATTTGGGGTAACAACGTCTGCTAAAAAACGCTTATACCGTTTTAGTAAAGTGGCAGATTGTAGCGGTTGCTCAAATATCATGACAACTCCGATGAAAATACGATCTTTAATAAAGCGCTAATGCTACAATGCCAAGCCGAGAAAGTTAATGAGTCATGGAGCCTGTGTGCATTTATTGCCAATCTTTGAGGTAACGGAAAATATCGTTACTGCGTTAAAACAATTCCCACAAGTGTTACTTCATGCGCCAACAGGTGCAGGTAAATCAACAGCGCTTCCTCTCTATTTACTTGAGCAAAATTTTTTTGACGGCAAAATAATTTTATTAGAGCCAAGACGAATTGCCGCTAAAAGCATTGCTTATCGTTTAGCAAGTCAGCTTAATGAAGATGTGGGTCATACGATAGGTTATCGTATGAAAGCAGAAAGCAAGGTGAGCCAGCACACTCGACTTGAAGTAGTAACAGAAGGTGTATTAAACCGCATGTTACAGCAAGATCCAGAACTGACAGACGTAAGCCTTGTGATATTAGATGAGTTTCATGAACGCAGTTTACAGGCTGATTTAGCTCTAGCTCTATTACTCGATGTTCAAATGGGATTACGCGATGATTTGCGTGTTTTGATTATGTCAGCAACCTTAGATAATCAAAAACTCACGACATTATTACCTGAAGCACCAATGATCAGCGCTCAAGGGCGCAGTTACCCAGTCGAAAGAGTTTATTCTCCTATCAATACGCATCAACCTTTTGAACAAGAAATTGCCACCATGGCTTTGCGGTTATTGGCGCAAGAAACCGGTTCTATGTTGATATTCTTGCCGGGTAGTGCAGAGATAGTGCGTGTTGCAGAAATACTAAAAGATAAAGTAGATAACAATGTTCTGTTATTTCCGCTTTATGGTGCGCTTTCATTAGCAGAACAACAAAAAGCGATTGAACCTACAGAAAGAGGTTATCGAAAAGTGGTACTTGCGACCAATATCGCAGAAACCAGCTTAACAATTGAAGGTATCCGCCTTGTATTGGATAGTACGATTGAGAAACGTGCTCAGTTTGATTTAAAAAGTGGTGTCACCAGCTTGCTACGCCAGCGAATTAGTCAATCATCACAAACACAAAGAGCAGGGCGTGCGGGTCGCCTTGAAATTGGAATTTGCTGGCATTTAATGAGCCAAGAACAATCACAACGAATTGCCTCTCATCAAGTACCCGAAATTTTAAGTAGCGATTTATCCTCATTATGGCTTTCCGTATTGCAATGGGGATGTCGCGACATTAATCAGTTGAATTGGTTGGATAAGCCAACACCTCAAGCATTACATGCCGCTCAAGATTTATTGTATCGTTTAGGTGCAATAGATAAACAAGGTGGATTAACCGCACGAGGCTCGCGCATGGCTCAATGGGGCATAGAGCCTCGACTCGCTGCGATCTTAGATTATGCAAGTGAGCAAAGTGACAATCATCTTGCGACGGCAGCACGCTTATGTGCAATCTTAGAAGAGCCACCCCGAGGACAAGAAATTAATCTGGAGTGGATTGCTCAACAAAAAAACACCTTCTGGACACGACGTGAAAAACAGCTTTCTCAACACCGGAAAGGGACGTTTTGCCCTGAATTGTTAGGTTTATTATTAGCGGTTGGATTTCCTGATAGGATTGCTAAAAATCGAGATAATCAAGGTCGTTTTCGTTTAGCGAATGGGCAAGGTGCCATGATGGAACATTCGCACTCAATGAGTGATACACCGTGGATCTTAGCACCATTATTACTACAAAATGTGCATTATGCTGATGTCCGCATTTTATTAGCACTACCGATTGATATCGATGAAATATCAGCTACTTTTCCAGGGCTTATTGAAAATAATACGACTGTTGAATGGGATGAAAAACGCGGTACGTTGGTCGCATGGCAACAACGCCAATTAGGGCGATTAACCTTAAGCCAGCGCCAATTAGACAAACCCAATAAACAGCAAATGCAGCAAGCATTATTGAATTGGCTGAGAGATAACGGTTTAAATGCTTTAGCACTGAATGAAGAAACTCAACAGCTTTTTATACGCCTTTCTTTGGCAAAAAAATGGTGCCCAGAAGCCTTATTACCTGATTTAGAAGAAACGGTGTTACTTGAAACGTTAGAAACATGGTTATTGCCTGAACTGGGAGAAGTTCAGACATTAAAAGCGTTACAACAAGTTGATATTAATACGATTATAAAAAACCAATTAACATGGCATGAAAATCAGTTGCTTCAAAGCTTATTTCCGACGCATTATTTGGCGCCAACAGGCACAAAAGTGATTATCAACTATGATTTAGAGTTACCTCCTGTGATCGCTATCCGCATTCAAGAGGTTTATGGCGAACAACAAAGCCCTATTGTGGCGAATGGTCAATTATCCGTTGTGATGGAGTTATTATCACCAGCTCATCGACCTATTCAGAAAACACAAGATTTGGCGACATTTTGGGCAGGAAGTTATAAAGAGGTGCAAAAAGAGATGAAAGGGCGTTATCCCAAGCATTTATGGCCTGACTCACCCGCAGATACCGCACCCACACGGCGAGTAAAAAAATATAGCCAATAAATGAATATTAGTTTTACCCTAGTTTTATTCGTATTTGAGAGCTTTCTTGTGGGATCACACAGAAAAATAGCGACAATGTTAGGCTTCTTTATCCCGTGATAAAGGGGTTTTAATGAGAGATACAGTTCATGAGTAGAAAGAAAAGACCAGTGAAACAAACCAAAAGAGGTCGTTCTTGGTTTTGGTTATTTGTCAAAATCGCCATTGTGGTTGCGGTTTTAATGGGCATTTATGGTGTTTATTTACATTCTCAAATTAAAGAGCGCCTTGATGGCAATGTTTGGGAATTGCCAGCGGCTGTTTACGGACGTACCGTTAACTTAGAACCGGGCATGAATTATAGCCAAAAAGAGATGGTGAGCTTGCTTGAGGGTATGCAATACCGCAATGTTAACAAAATCACTCGTCCCGGCGAATTTGTGGTAAGAGGCAACACGATTGAAATGTTGCGCCGACCTTTCGATTTTCCTGATGGTCGTGAAGAACAAATTTTAGCTAAGTTGACTTTTGAGCAAAATTCTCTCGTTAGTATTACAAATATGGGAAATCAGCGTCAGTTTGGTTTTTTCCGTCTCGATCCTAAATTAATTACCATGATGCAATCTGCCAATGGTGAACAGCGTTTATTCTTAGCAAGAGATAAATTCCCACAATTATTAGTGGATACATTAATTGCAACAGAAGATCGTCGTTTCTATGAGCACGACGGTATCAGCCTTTATTCTATTGGCCGTGCAGTATTAGCGAACTTTACGGCAGGTAAAGCAGTTCAAGGTGGGAGTACCTTAACGCAACAGTTAGTGAAAAACCTGTTTTTGACTAACGAAAGAACGTTAAAAAGAAAACTTAATGAAGCCTATATGGCGATCATTATGGATGCGAGTTATAGCAAAGATCGTATTTTAGAACTGTATCTTAATGAGGTTTTTTTAGGGCAAAGTGGTGATGAACAAATTCGAGGCTTCCCTTTAGCTAGCCTTTACTATTTTGGTCGTCCTGTTGATGAATTAAGCCTTGATCAGCAAGCGCTTTTAGTGGGTATGGTTAAAGGTGCATCTGCTTATAATCCTTGGCGTAACCCTAAAGCAGCGTTAGAGCGCCGTAATGTGGTATTAAAACTACTGCAAACCCAAGAGATAATCGACCAAGAGCTTTACAATGTGCTTAGTGCGCGTCCTTTGGGTGTGAAGCCACGTAGCGAAGCGTTAACACCTCAACCTGCGTTTATGCAACTGGTTCGTCAAGAGTTACAAACAACCTTGGGCGATAAAGTGAAAGATTTATCAGGTACAAAAATTTTCACCACATTAGATCCTGTCTCACAAGATGCAGCTGAAAAAGCGGTTGAAGTGGGTGTCGCGGATATCCGTAAAGTTCGTAAAATTGACGATCTTGAAGGGGCGATGGTTGTTGTGGATCGCTTAAGTGGTGAAGTAAGAGCCTTAGTGGGGGGATCTCAACCACAATATGCAGGTTTTAACCGTGCATTATCAGCCCGTCGCTCGATTGGCTCTTTGGCAAAACCCGCGACCTATTTAACCGCATTAAGTGAACCAGAGCGTTTTCGTTTAAATACATGGCTTGCTGATGAACCGATTTCAGTGCCTATTCCGGGGGGGAAACCTTGGCAACCTCGTAACTACGATCGTGGTTATAAAGGTAAATTAATGCTGGTGGATGCGTTAGCAACCTCACGTAATATACCTACAGTAAATCTTGGTTTAGAAGTGGGATTAGACCAAGTGATCAAAACATGGATCAACTTAGGTGCACCAGCGGAAAATCTAGAAAAAGTGCCAGCGATGTTATTAGGTGCATTAAACTTAACACCAATGGAAGTGGCTCAAACCTTCCAAACAATTGGTAGTTTAGGTAATCGTGCAAAATTATCATCATTGCGTTCTGTGATTGCCCAAGATGGTACAGTGCTTTACCAAAGTTATCCTCAAGCTGAAACAACTGTTTCACCTCAAGCTGCTTATATGACGCTATTTGGTATGCAACAAGTGGTGAATTCGGGAACAGCATGGCGCGTATTAAAACCAAAATTTGGTAATTACAACCTTGCAGGTAAAACCGGTACCACTAACGATCTCCGTGATAGTTGGTTTGCGGGAATAGATGGCAAAGAAGTCACCATCGCATGGATGGGGCGTGATAATAATGGCCCAACAAACTTAACGGGTTCAACAGGGGCATTGTTGCTGTACCGTAATTATTTAGAGAATCAAGCACCGCTGAAATTAAATCCACCAGTGCCAGAAGATATCGCAGAGATGTCTGTCGATGCTCAAGGTAATTTTGCTTGTTATGGCGGCGGTGTTCGTACTTTACCTGTATGGACAGCAAATCCAGATGGATTATGCACACCTGTTCAGCAAGATACTGATGAAAGTGGCGCCCCGAAATGGTTACAAGATTTGTTTTCTGAGTAAGTAATCACATAGATTAGCTAAAATAAAAACGGCACATAAGTGCCGTTTTTTGTTTATTCGCATCTTATTTTTATTAAAAAACGAATCGAATATTAGCCCTTCATCTGAGCAAAAGCATATTCCGCTGCATCAATAGTGCGTTGAATATCTTCTTTAGTGTGAGCAATAGACATAAAGCCTGCTTCAAATGCAGAAGGTGCAAGGTAGACACGTTTTTCTAGCATTAAATGGAAGAATTGTTTAAAGCGTTCAACATCGCAGTTCATCACATCTTGATAGCAAGTGACTTCTTTTGCATCCGTAAAGAACAGACCAAACATCCCGCCAACATGGTTTATAACCATTGGAATGCCCGCTTGTTGTGCTTTTTCAAGTAAACCATCAGCCAGCATTGTTGTTAGTTCATTTAATGTTTGATGAACACCGGGTTGTGATACTTCGTGTAAACACGCAAGACCTGCTGCCATTGCAATTGGGTTGCCTGATAAAGTACCTGCTTGATAAACAGGACCAATTGGTGCGAGTTTAGACATCACTTCCATATGTCCACCAAATGCACCCACTGGCATACCGCCACCAATGATTTTACCTAAGCATGTTAAATCAGGATCAACATCGTAATAAGCTTGTGCGCCACCTAATGCCACGCGAAAGCCAGTCATAACTTCATCAATAATCAGCAATGCACCAAACTCATCACATAATGCACGTAAGCCCGGTAAGAAGTCTGCTTTTGGTGGTACGCAGTTCATATTGCCCGCAACAGGCTCAACAATGATACAAGCGACTTCTTCTGGGTAGTTTTCAAATGCTTGGCGTACTGAATTTAAATCGTTGTAAGTACAGGTTAAGGTGTGTTTTACAAAATCAGCGGGTACACCTGGTGAATTTGGTTGTCCCATCGTTAGCGCGCCAGAGCCCGCTTTAACTAATAGGCAATCTGCATGACCATGGTAGCAACCTTCAAATTTAATGATTTTGTCACGACCCGTGTAACCACGAGCAAGGCGAATAGCGCTCATTGTCGCTTCTGTACCTGAGTTCACCATGCGAACCATGTCCATAGAAGGTACCAGTTCAGTGACTAGGTTTGCCATTTCAACTTCAGCAGCCGTTGGTGCGCCAAAGCTTAGGCCTTTTTGTACCGCGTCAGTAACAGCATGACGAATGGAAGGGTGGTTGTGACCTAAAACCATCGGTCCCCATGAGCCGACATAGTCAAGGTAAGCTCGTCCATCAACATCATAAATATACGCACCATTAGCACGTTCAATAAAAAGAGGGGTTCCACCTACACCGTTAAATGCTCTAACAGGTGAGTTGACACCGCCGGGGATCACTTGTTGTGCGAGATTATAAAGCGTTTCAGACTTGCTCATGTCAGACTCCTAATGATGGGTGAGCGTAAGATTAAGGCGTATTCTAAAGCACCACGCAGATGAAGCCAAATACACGACAACAACATTTTGATTTATCACTGTTATTGTGGGTGCGTGATTTATCGTAAAAAGCGATAGGTAGCAAAAAGTGTATTTTGTCCACAACAAACTTGAAGGTTATGAGCAGGTATTAGATAATCATCACATTATATCAGCAAGAAATATAAATTTTTGCTGGCTGTTTTTTTGCTGGAATACCCAGTCTGGAGTGAACAATGAGTGATGATATGGCTCTGCCGTTACAATTTACTGACGCGGCTGCAAATAAAGTAAAAGATTTGATTGCGGATGAAGAAAATCCAAATCTGCGTTTACGTGTTTATATCACGGGCGGCGGTTGTAGCGGATTCCAGTATGGTTTTACCTTTGATGATGCAATGAATGAAGGTGATATGACCATAGAAAAACAAGGCGTTGCCTTAGTGGTTGATCCGATGAGTTTGCAGTATTTAGTGGGCGGCTGTGTGGATTATACTGAGGGATTGGAGGGGTCGCGTTTTATTGTGACGAATCCTAATGCTAAGAGTACGTGTGGTTGCGGTTCCTCTTTCAGTATCTGATCCTTCTTTGGCGTCGTGGCTGTGCAGTAGTGCCACGGCGTTAGAGCAGTGCTCGTAATGCTCACATACTAATGTATGCTCCGCTTACTGTGCGCTGTCTGCCTTGTTGCACTGCTTGCTCGCTCACGACTTTTGTTTGTGAGAGTTTATTGGTTACTCTTTTCTTATCTTCTCTTATCTTCTTTTCGTTATTTATTCTTTCTGAGCTTATTTTATAAAATCACTCTATGGGTGATATTTTTTCCTCTATTTAAATAGATCTTCTGCGATACGCTAAATTTTAGGTGCGGATTTTTTGTCCTTTGAGAATAAAAATCGTAGTTTGCTTATTATTTTGAAAATAGGGTTATTTTTTCCTTATAAATCAACATTGTTACAAATTGAAACAAAATACACACTTTGTTACATATTAAAAATCCATGTACATTAGAACTGACTGGCTTTAGCGAGATTTCGGACATTTACGAAAGGTAATTGTATAAGTAAATACACTTATTTTAAGAAACGAAAGCAGTAAATAACGTGTGAACAATTATTTTACGCTAAGTCACTTATCCTACGAGGATACAACGTCCTTCTTTTCCGTCACTCCCTTTACTTCTCCTTAAAATTACTTAAGCTACTCTAATCAAATCGCGGTGCGCACTGGCTGATTTTTTGAAAAGGACATCAACAATAATAGTTTTGTTGAGAAACAATAACTGATAGTTAATTAAGGACTTGCCATGCCAACTCCATGTTATATCTCCATTGAAGGAAAAACCCAAGGCAATATTACTGCGGGTGCATTTACGGCTGAATCAGTAGGAAATATTTATGTTCAAGGCCACGAAGATGAAATGCTGGTGCAAGCATTCTCTCATGTAGTGACTGTGCCCACTGATCCACAATCAGGTCAGCCTTCAGGTCAACGTGCGCATAAACCTTTCCGTTTTACGGTGGCGTTAAACAAAGCGGTTCCTCTGCTGTATAACGCATTAGCCTCGGGCGAAATGTTGCCAAAAATCACATTAAAATGGTATCGCACCTCGGTTGAAGGGAAGCAAGAGCATTTCTTCACCACCACATTAACTGATGCCACCATCGTGAATATCGATTGCCAAATGCCACACTGCCAAGATCCGACTAAGTCTGACTTCACTCAACTGATCGAAGTGTCTCTTTCTTATCGCAAAATTGATTGGGAACACACCGTTGCAGGGACATCAGGCTCTGACGACTGGCGTGCGCCACTCGAAGGTTAATTCTTCACACTTTATTTATGGGCTCTGTCATGGGCCCATTGTTCTCTGCATTTTTTGTCTTTTTTATTGCGTGTTTGTCACATTTAAATGGGAGCTTTTATGTCAACGAATGACGCTAACAATACCCCTAAACCTCGTTTGGTATTAGATGATCCGGCATCATCTCGCCCTTTTGAAATAGGGATGACATTCTCTGAACAACAAGCTCGCATTAAAAAATACAGCGAATTACTCGACACCCTAGGAAAGGGATTACTTCATACAGGGTTAGTGTTTACTTGCCAAATTGGCGATTTACCTAAAAGCACTTTTCAAGTCACTCAGTTTGATTTAAACGAAGGATTATCAGAGCTTTTCACGCTTTCGATACACGCGGTGAGTGAGCAACGTGATATTGATTTTGCCAACCAATTAGGTGTGGCTTCATCATTAACTGTCAGTCGTGACGGTAAAACAACCCGCACGGTTCAAGGCTTACTGGCGAGTGCTGAACAAGGCAACACCGACGGCGTTAAAACGTGGTATCAATTTGTTATTCGCCCTGAAATGTGGGTGATGACGCTTAATCAAGATAGCCGTATTTTCCAACATAAAACGGTACCTCAAATTCTTCAGCAATTGCTAGATGAAGCCCATATCAAATATGACAACCAGCTCTATCAACCCGAACTGCATCAAACTCGCCGCTATATCACGCAAAAGCGCGAATCCGCTTATGCCTTCTGGTGTCGTTTAGCGTTTGAAGAAGGGATCAACTTTTGGTTTGAAGAAGGGCCAAAACTGTTTTATAGCGACAATCATTTAGGGATGACGGCGGGGATCACGCTGACGTATAACCCACAAGCGGAAACGGATATTACCGATACCACAGCAACGACATGGCGCTATACCGAACGTTTATGCAGTGATGTACGTATTGATAAAGATTATAACCCAACACGTCCTTCTTATCCGTTATCGCAAAACACAACGGGTGACGTCCATCAGCAACACCCTGTTTTTGAAAGCTATGGCCGTTTTCAAGAAGAGGCAGAAGCGCAGCCGCTAAATCAATTACGCTATGAGCAATCTCAAAATTATCGTCAAACAGGCTCAGCAAGCACTAACTGTTTTGCGTTAATGCCGGGCAAAGTGTTTACCTTAACCAATCACCCAAGCGCGAAAATGAATTCGCGTTGGCAAGTGATCAGCGTTTCACATCATGGTGTACAACCCTCTGCGGATAACGGTGGCGGTGAGGGAACTCAACTTTCAAATAATGTCACTTTTATTCCCGGCACGCAGGAATGGCGACCGCCTTTTCATTATAAACCGCTGGCGGATGGTGATGAGTTGGCGACAGTCGTTGGTCCTGATGGTGAGGAGATTTACACCAATGAACAAGGCGCGGTAAAAGTCTACTTTCATTGGGATAGGCGCGGAAAGCCTGATCATAGTGGTTCATGTTGGTTGCGAGTGGCACAGGGTTGGAATGGCGATGGCTTCGGTTTTATGGCGATCCCTCGCATTGGGCAAGAGGTGATGGTGTCTTATTTAAATGGCGATATTGATAGACCAATTATCACCGGTTGCACTTATAACGGTCGTAATGCTCCCCCACTTGATTTACCCAAAGAAAAAACCCGAACCACCTTTCGTACCAAGACGCATAAAGGCACAGGATTTAATGAACTGCGATTTGAGGATGCAGGCGGACGCGAAGAAGTGTATTTACATGCGCAGAGGGATCAAAATACGCATATTAACCATAATAAATTTCAATATATTGGTAAAAATGAATCTCATGAAGTTGCAAATGATCGCAAACATGAGGTTTGTCATGATGAATTTATTCGTATAGTTAATGAGCAACATATAAATATTGGACTAAACCAATTTGAAGAAATTAATAAAGATAAAATTATAAAAATTGGTAATGCTAAGACAGAAACGATTTTCTCTAATTTCATAGAAGAAATCGGTGAGGATAAATTATCTAATATAAAGAAAAAATATCATATAAATGCATCAGATGGAATTCATTCAAATACTAAAATATATACTTTACAGGCTAGTGAAACTATTTTAATAAAGAGTAAGTCAGGTTCTATCTTGATTGACTCTCAAGGCATAAAGTTAACAGGTAATATTAATATTTGTGGGAATGTCTCGATTGAATCAGGGAGTCCAGAATCAGTATCATCTTTAGATAATGCCTCAAATGAAGGATTGGCATTAGCTGAAGACTGTCAAAAATTGGATAATTGATAAAGGGAATTAAATGTTATCTCTATTTGAAAAAATTAAAAAAATTTGGGTTCTTGAGTATTATTTTGAATCAACTGAAAGTAAAATTGAGGGAAAACTATTAGTAAATTCTGATACTGAAGAAAGCGCTATAGAAAAATTTAGAGATTATTTTTCCACATATGAAAAATCTTTTTTTTATTATAAATCAATATTGTTATTTGAAAGCTATATTAATCAAAGTGAAAAATCAGAACTATTATGTATAAATGCAATGGATAATATAGATAAACAGGATGTGATTGTTTTTGAAGAACGAGAAGTATCGTTTCCATTAGCAATTGAAAGTTCAGCTATTATATTGAGTAAAATAGAAATAGAGTATGATTTTATTGATAGTAATACTTTTATATTAATTGATGCTAGTAAATATGAGCATTTAAGTGGTGATTTTGTTTTAACTAAACTACATGTTCTTGGGTTTGATTGGACGTGTTTACTTAAAGGAAAAACTCAATCAATTCTAGAAAGAAGTGCTCCTTATTTAATAAAAATAAAAAATAGAAGTGAAATGGATATAATTCAAAAGCAATTTGTAAAATTATGCTTGGATAATCCAATTTGCATTTTCATTAAAACAAGTTTAAGTTTACTTGAGTTAAGTAAACATTTGAGAAAGTTTACATATTTGGAGGTGTATGGAAAAGATAATTGGAGCTATTTTAGGTTTTATGATCCTAATATATTTTCATTGGTTTTAGAACATTTGAATGAAGTTGAGTCTAATATTTTTTATAAAAATATAGATGAGATCTTCTTTTTAAAAGATAATTGTTTTTTTTCTTTGAAAAATAATACTGTTGATTATAATTTTTATTCAAAAAATAAATTAATAATAACACCATATTTACAAAAAGTTTTTCATGATTATCAACAATCTGTTTTTATGAAAAAAATAGCTATTAATTTGCCAAAGTATAAAATTCATAAAAGAGATTTAAATATTAAAGAAAAAAAAGAACTTATTAATGAATTAAATAAAGCATATTTATTGGGTTTAACAAATCCTAAAGCAATATATTATTTTATAATTGCTCAAATTGATTTTTTCAACGAAGAGTTTTTATCATTATGGAATGAAGCAAGCCATTACTCATCATCACAAGAAATTAGAGCATTACATTATCTTGATTTAACTATTAATAAAATGAGTAGAGATAAAATATGAACTTTCCAATAAATAATAATCTTATAAATATAGTTGATAAAGCAAATAGTATTTTTTCAGATAGTGATGACATTACAAAAATCTCTTCACCATGTTATCGTAATATTAGACCTGTATATCCTGTACGTTATGCTTATATGAATTTTTTTACAAAAGGTTTATATAAGCCTCAATTACCACCTTCAATTCAAGATTTAATGGTTGCGACGTCATTAGATCAAGTTGGTGGTTATACTGCCCGTATTTTACGTGAAGGATGGGTGTATGTAAAAGAAGAGGCTCCATTAAAAACAAGAGGCTCACAGAGTGAAAATAGAATACTAATTTTTAAACATATATTAAATGAAATTGAGAGTGAGAAAGAAGGTGACATTGCTTCTGTCAGTGAGATTTTTTATGAATACGAATTTAACAATGAAAATAATAGTTATCAAGAAAAAAAACAACTATGCAAACCTTGTGGTTTTTTACCGATAAAGAAAGATGTTAAAAACATCAGTATATTATTTAGTGATATTCCTTTATCAAAAAGTATTTTGAAAAAATTAAATGATAATACAGCATATAGAAAGAACATAATGCAGTTTATTAATTTAGATGCAGAGGAAAAGTATACATTAGAATTAAATAAAGAAAATTTATCAGATTTAGTTGAAGATTATAAGATTAAAAATGAGCAATTTAATTGGTGCTATAATGAATTGGAACTAGATGCTGATTGTGGTTATCAGTTGGGTTATGGAACTACACAACAAAGTTATTATATAGATCCAGAAAAAAAAGATAATATATTCAAAGCGTACTGTAATAAAGGAGAAAAAGGAACTCTGGTTATTTTACATGATCCTGTTGGTAGACAAAAAGATATATTAGACGTTTATAGTCTTTTAGTTACATATCTAAAATCTTATATGGAAAGTTATAACTATCCAATAACTATTGGGAATTATATTGAAGCACTGCTCAAAAATGACTCTAGTGAAGTCCGTGAAACGGTAAGATCAAGTTTGAATGAAGATGAATGGAATACTAACTGGAAAGAAATTAAAAATAATATTTCCAATATTCATGCAAGAACGGCGGAAATTTTATCCTTATATAATGCATTTGCTTTTAATTATAAACTGTCTTCAGAAAAATATGATGGACTTAAATTACATTTAACAGGTTTATTTAGCTTTTTAAGTGACGCTGAATTATCAGGTGAAAGCTATATTGATGAGGTGTATATTTTTTCTGGATTATTTTTTGATATTACAAATTCTTTGCAGTTTACAGAATTAGGTTCTGTAATATTAGATAGATTCTTTAATAAAGAATTAACACCAAAATCTGTGATTGAAAAGCTTCAAGAACGATCTAGTTTAGGTAAATACATACTGACCTATTCTTTGATGGAGTCATATGATCTTTTACCTTCTGTTGCAACAACGATGCTTGATACAGAGATTAGTAAAAAGGCATTCAAAAAATTTTCAGATACACTTCCAACAGAAGATGATAATTTAATTGATGATTGGAAAGATACTTTAGTTGCATTAAGAACATTTCTAGATAATAAGCTTGTAGAAAACCCAGAATTAAAAAAGCTATTAGTTAAATCTTTTGACAAAATATTAATTATTTTTGGAAAAAGTTTTTCAACTTCACTTGTATATATGGATAATTTATCCCAAAACTCATCCTTTCTTAAAGGAAGAAAGCTGATGGCTGACTTTACTATTGAGGTAGCTAAATTATCAGGAATTAAAATTAATATTAACATGAATAAACTCTTTACGGGGCAACAGTTAGAGATCGAGTTGAAAAAATGGGGAGTGCTATTAAAAGACAAACTTAGACCCGAAAATCTAAAGATGGGAAATAGATTATTTAATTGGGATAAAATAACTTCAAGATTAAAAAATGAAGCATGGATAAAATTACCAAGTATAGATAAGATAACGTCATCATTAAAATCAGTAGGCACTAAAAATAATTCGTTAAATGGAAAGAACATAGTTCCTTATATAGATAAAACCATTCCAGGATTAGCATTTTGTGTTAATGCATTAATAGTACTATCTTTAAGTAATCAAAGTTTTTACAGCAGAAATAATCCATTAAAGGCGCGAAGTTTAGGATATTACGCATTTAAAATAGCTGAAGGCTTTGTTGCTACTGTTGAAAATAGTAAATTTACGGTAATGGGAGCAAAACAACTACAAAAAATGAAATTATTGGCTAACAATAAAATAATTCGTTCTATTGCTAATATTCCTAAATCACCTAAATTGAGAGAGCTTTCTATTATAAAAAGCTTCCGATTTTTATCAACAGTTAGCTTTACCGTATTAGCGGGGATATCTTTTTATGAAGCTTATAATTCTTGGCGAATTGGAAATAATTTAAATAGTATTTTTAAAGGAATCACAGGTGTTGGTTATAGCTTATTAGCTATTGGAACTCTTGGTGCTATATTTTTTGAGTTAGCTCTATGGCCTATTTTTATATTTTTAGGAACTGCTTCAATGTTAGTAGGAACAGTTGGTGATTTAGCTACAACATGGGGAGATTTAGAAGCCTTAGTTAAATGTAGTTTTTGGGGAAATTCAGATAAATATCCATTTTTGAATACAGAAAAAGGAAATTTCAATAAAAGATTTAAATTAATAAACAGTGATGAAATAAAAGTCACCAATGGTTTTTTAATAGAAAATCAAGAGTTTATGAATGTATTTTATATGCCGAAATTAGAATGGGAATATAGTGCTAAAAAACTAACCATTAAAATGGAGTTAAATAACTTCATACCTTATGATTCTCAGATTTTTTATCAAATTTGTCGTAAAATGACCTCAAGAATTCCAAGTGTTTATACCGAATACAGAGAAAAAAATAAATTATTTCATTACGATAATAGTGTATACAAAAAAATAGATTATACAGAACTAGATGCTGAGTTTAATGAGAATATAAAAAATAACTACATTGATAATAATGGAAGTTCTGTCTTAGAAATGGTTATAAAAACACCAGAAAATTTTTATTATGGAAATGAAATCTTTTTCTATTACAGACCATTTGAAGATAATATTGTACCATTACGATACGATTGGGATGATAATGAAATTTCAGATCTTGAAGTAAAACATTATGGATTAATGAAGCTTAGATCAAAGGGGAATCCATGGAACTAAAACACAAACTCAGTGATCACTGTGAATCACTATTACAAACAGAAACACCAAAAATGACTCAATATCAAGCAGGTGCACTTGATTTTGTGGAAAAAATAGACAATTTACGTTTGGTAATACGCCATGCTTTTTCTAATGGAAGGACTATGTTAGCGATTCCTTTTGTTATCGGCTTACTTTGGGCTTTTAGCTATGGTGTTAAAACAATTTATATTGATCCTTGGAAAAATACAGAATCTCTTTTCCTTAGAATATTAGATAAGAAAGATAATAAGAATAATATATTTATATTACCCCAGCATAGGGATAATGATGAATTAGAAAAAAAATATATTCAGAATGGAAAACTTTCTTTTATAAATTATTGGGACTATTATTATTATAGCAATTCATTTATAAGAGAGAAAAGCATTATTTTAGATTTGTTTTTACTATTAGCTCCATTATTATGTTCTTTACCAATGATCTATTTTGGTTTTATTGCTAGAAATAGACCTTATCTAATATGCGATCGAGAAAAACAATTATTTTATACTTGGGATATGAAAATGAATGTTTATGTTGCTAAATATTCTCAAATCAATTTTGCAGATATTAAGCCGACATTAGCAGTTATTTTATATCGCGTTGATGAAAATCAAAAATTAATAGAACATAAATATTATCCCAACTTAACGATGTTTAGTTTTTTAGGCGGCGGAAGCAGCAATGATAAAGCATGGGGGTTAGGATATATTACCAAATATTTATTTTATGGATTAGCACCTTTGATTGAAGGTAAGTATACAAGAAAAAAATATTCTATTTTTAGAGAAGCGCCTATTCCCAAAGATCTTGATAGACAAATAGAACAACAAGTTGTTTTGGTTGATAAAGAGCTGCCACCTTGTAAAGAAATAGAAGATAAATTATCGGAAGCAATTAAGCATTCTATTTAGATTTTTTAGCTAAGTTTGCTGTTAATAATTTATAAAAGGATATATAAACATGCGTAGCACAATCCAAGGACGAAAAATCATTTTAAAAAATGATACCACCAATACTAAAGGAACCGTATTAAGCGGTTCTTTATTAGCAAAGTAAATACATGAAATTGCCTGTTTAGGCGATGAAGTTTATTGCCCTGCTTGTCAGCAAAAAGGCAAAATTATTGAGGGGGATACCATGATGAAAATAAACAATATCCCTGTCGCGTTAGAGGGGCATAAAGTGCAATGCGGCTGTTTAAAGGGTTGTGTATTAGTAGCTATTGAGTAATTAATCATTTTTATGGAAAGATAATGGCAAGTTTATTTAGTGGTACAAATAATCCTCATAAAATAGAAATGAATTTTTTTAAGAGAGATAATGATAATTATAATTCCAATATTAAGTTAAAAGACTTTGATTTTTTAAATGAATTGAATGAAGATGAATGTGAAATTGATTCTCCTAATAGAAATATTATCAAGAATATGGCTATTCCCATTTTTATTGTACTTTTTTTTAGTTTTATTTACTTATTACATGATAAATGTGAACGAATTTATTATGGAACAATAAGATTTGAAGAAAGTGTGAAAATATATGAGAAAGATTATGATAAAGAATATTCTGTAGTTAGCAATAGTTGGAAAGAAATATATGATGCATACAAGCCATATTTTAACCAAAAAGTCACTTATTGGGATTACCTAAAAGCATATTATTCTGGTGATTTTTATCAAGGAACAAAAAATGCTATTTATCAAGAGTTTGCGTTATTTTCTATGCCATTAATTGGAATGATATTAATGGGGCTAATTATTTTTTATATGCCTTGGGTGGTATTAAAAGTAGATAGAAAACGGCAAATTCTTTATGTCTGGAATTCCAGACAGTTATTAGTGACACGTTATTGTGATGCTGAATTTGGTTATGCAGGTACATTAATGTTCTTAAAACTTTATTGTCTTGATAAAAAAACAGGACAATTAATAGAAGGCTATTTTAAACCCAATATTTCATACTCAACCGGTCTTTTAGTGAGTAGAACGGCTGAAAATAAGCATTTTGTGACTTTTATTAATACGTTCATGAAAGATGGTCGAGATGCAATTAGCCAGACTAATTATAGTCGAAGAAAACCGCTATTTTGGTTTAATAAAAACCCACTCCCTGCTGATTTTGAACAACAAGTAAGCTGTATTTTAGCCGAAATCGATAAAAAGAAAGTAAAAAATGCGTAGCACAATCCAAGGACGAAAAATCATTTTAAAAAATGATACTACCAATACTAAAGGAACCGTATTAAGCGGTTCTTTATTAGCGAAACAACTTTATGAAATAGCTTGCCTTGGCGATGAAGTCTATTGCCCTGCTTGTCAGCAAAAAGGCAAAATAATCGAGGGGGATACTATGATGAAAATAAACAATACTCCCGTCGCGTTAGAGGGGCATAAAGTGCAATGCGGTTGTTTAAAGGGTTGTGTATTAGTGGCTATTGAGTAATTAATCATTTTTATGGAAAGATAATGGCAAGTTTATTTAGTGGTACAAATCATCCTCATAAGATAGAAATGAATCTTTTTAAGGCAGATAATGATAATTATAACTCAAGTGTTAAGTTAAAAGACTTTGATTTTTTAAATGAGTTAACTGAAGATAAATGTGAAATTGATTCTCCTAATAGAAATATTATCAAGAATATGGCTATTCCTATTTTTATTGTGCTTTTTTTTAGTCTTATTTATTTATTACATGATAAATATGAAAAAATTTATTATGGGAAGAGGGGGTTTATTGATGATGTTATTTTGGTTGAGAATAAATATAATAAGAATAACTTAGAATTAAGTGAAGATTGGGTAATTGTATTTAATAAATACAAGCCATATTTTAACCAAAAAATTACTTATTGGGATTACCTAAAAGCGTATTATTCTGGTGATTTTTATCAAGGAACAAAAAATGCAATTTATCAAGATATCGCATTATTTTCTATGCCATTAATTGGAATGATATTAATGGGGATGATTATTTTCTATATGCCTTGGGTGGTATTAAAAGTAGATAGAAAACGGCAAATTCTTTATGTCTGGAATTCCAAACAGTTATTAGTAACGCGTTATTGTGATGCGGAATTTGGTTATGCGGGTACATTAATGTTCTTAAAACTTTATTGTCTTGATAAAAAAACAGGAAAATTAATAGAAGGCTATTTTAAACCCAATATTTCATACTCAACAGGTCTTTTAGTGAGTAGAACGGCTGAAAATAAGCATTTTGTGACTTTTATTAATACGTTCATGAAAGAAGGTCGAGATGCAATTAGCCAGACTAATTATAGTCGAAGAAAACCGCTATTTTGGTTTAATAAAAATCCACTGCCTGCTGATTTTGAGCAGCAAGTAAGCTGTATTTTAGCCGAAATCGATAAAAAGAAAGCTAAAAATGCGTAGCACAATCCAAGGACGAAAAATCATTTTAAAAAATGATACCACCAATACTAAAGGAACCGTATTAAGCGGTTCTTTATTAGCAAAACAAACACATGAAATTGCCTGTTTAGGCGATGAAGTCTATTGCCCTGCTTGTCAGCAAAAAGGCAAGATAATTGAAGGGGATTCCATGATGAAAATAAGCAATATTCCAGTCGCGTTAGAAGGGCATAAAGTGCAATGCGGTTGTTTAAAGGGTTGTATATTAGTGGCAATAGAATAATGAATAAATACGTTATCGATAAGCTATTTCTTTTATCTATCGCGGTGATGGGTTTACTTTTAACTGGATGCAATATATTAACGCCCCAAATAGACAGGACATTCTCCCCTCCTGAAAATGGTAGAACAGTAAAAATTACCGTCGACGTACCCGATGTCGCTGAGCTTTCACCAATGAAGGTTATGTATCGTTCAAACCTTTGCCGAAAAACATATAATAATAATGAAGTACCTACATATACTGTTTCTGGTTTTAATAGTGAAATGGTTTTGTTAGAAAAAGAAGGTAATAGTTCATTATATAGTGCAGTAATCCCTTATAGAGGAGGTGGGAAATGTGATTGGCAATTAAGTAACATTACTTTAAATCTAAATTTAAAAAACAATGAATATTTTTCTAATAGTATCATTGATGTAGTAGGTGCTGGAGTTATTATTATATTTGATAATAATCAGCCTCAAAGAATAGGCGAAAAACCTATTAATAAAGAAGGTGATTTTTATATTTCTTCTCATTATTTTCCTTGGGTCAATAAACAATATGAAAATGATAAAGGAAATATTTTGTGGCTATATGGAGAAAAACTATATTTTTATTATAAATCACGTGGTGCTAAAGAAATTACTTGGAGACCAATTATACATACTGATGTGACCGTTTATTCTGAATATCCTGCAGAGCGTAAAACAAAAGGTATCCAACGAACATTTTATTACTCTGATAGTACAAAAGAAGTTAATAATGAGTCAAAACCAAATTATAAAAAGTTATTATCTCTAATTCAATCATGATTCTATAAATTAAAATGTTGAAAACATGCGTAGCACAATTCAAGGACGAAAAATCATTTTAAAAAATGATACTACTAATACTAAAGGAACCGTATTAAGCGGTTCTTTATTAGCAAAACAAACACATGAAATTGCCTGTTTAGGCGATGAAGTCTATTGCCCTGCTTGTCAGCAAAAAGGCAAGATAATTGAAGGGGATTCCATGATGAAAATAAGCAATATTCCAGTCGCGTTAGAAGGGCATAAAGTGCAATGCGGCTGTTTAACGGGTTGTATATTGGTGGCTATTGAATAACTAATTATTTTTATGGGAATATAATGACAAATTTATTTAGTGGTACAAATCATCCTCATAAAATAGAAATGAATCTTTTTAAGGAAGATAATGATAATTATAATTCCAATATTAAATTAAAAGACTTTGAGTTTTTAAACGAATTGACTGAAGATAAATGTGAAATTGATTCACCTAATAGAAATCTTATCAAGAATATAGCTATTCCTATTTTTATTGTGCTTTTTTTTAGTTTTTTTTATTTAATATACAATAAAGCTGAAAGTATTTACTACGGAAAAGAAGATTTTCAGCAAATGGTAGATGTTTTTAAAAAGGATTACAAAAAAGAATACTCAAATCTCAGTGAAGAATGGAAAAAAGTTTATGATAAAATTTATCCTTATTTTAATCAAGAAGTTACTTATTGGGATTACTTAAAAGCTTATTATTCTGGTGATTTTTATCAAGGAACAAAAAATGCTATTTATCAAGAGCTCGCATTATTTTCTATGCCATTGATTGGAATGATACTAATGGGGCTGATTATTTTTTATATGCCTTGGGTGGTATTAAAAGTAGATAGAAAACGGCAAATTCTTTATGTTTGGAATTCCAGACATTTATTAGTAACGCGTTATAGCGATGCTGAATTTGGTTATGCGGGCACATTAATGTTCTTAAAACTTTATTTTCTTAATAAAAAAACAGGAAAATTAATAGAAGGCTATTTTAAACCCAATATTTCATACTCAACCGGTCTTTTAGTGAGTAGAACGGCTGAAAATAAGCATTTTGTGACTTTTATTAATACGTTTATGAAAGAAGGTCGAGATGCAATTAGCCAGACTAATTATAGTCGAAGAAAACCGCTATTTTGGTTTAATAAAAACCCACTCCCTGCTGATTTTGAACAACAAATAAGTTGTATTTTAGCCGAAATCGATAAAAAGAAAGTCAAACATGCGTAGCACATTTGACTAAAGAAAAATAATAAATATATAGAAGGGATTGAAAATGGTTAGAGTCAATAAAGTTTTAAAATACATTGAAAAAGAAGTAGTTAATAAAACAATTAGAGATGTCTCTGATATTGAAGAGTTAATTAATGAAGAGATTATTGATAATGTTTTGAAACTGCAAAATGATAATAGTTCTCACAAGGATAAATATATAAGGTATATGACAATTTTAAAAATTGAATCCAGTGCTATTTCTATTATATATATATATCAAATATATAAAAATACAAATAAAGTACCATGTTCTTTTGAGCGATTTTTTTATCATAAAAATATATATTTTATTTTGGATTATTTTAATTGTTTTAATAGAAAGAGAAATTTTTTAAATCTTGCAGAACAAGGTGAAATCTTATTAATGAATTTTGCTTGTAATTATTTTAAGTCTAGCCAACTTTGTTATGATAGAATAATAGAAAATATTCAGTCAGGTAAAATGGCAAACTCGCTCCCCATGTATACGCGACCTCAAAAATTAGGCGTATTAGCGATTGAAATGTTAGCCAGTGAAAAGAAAGAAACTATTGATTGGGAAAGTGCGGGCATTCCGATTGATCCTTTTTATCAACGCTTTTGCCAAGAGGCTCTCTATTGTGAAAATGATGAAATTTTAATCCCATGGTTAATAGAATTATGCGACAAGCATATTCAGTGGTCAGCATTATTTCGAAATAATGAAAATGAACAAAGTGCAACAGGTTATGAAGTTGATATGGAAATACTCATTGCTTGGCCTTTTGAATATCAAGCCGTGAAAAATTTTCGTGCTCGTCATGGCTTAAGTACCCCCATAATCGATCATCCATTACTAAAAACACCGATGGCTATCGATCATCGACCTGATATGGTGGGTTGGTTAGAGACTATGCCGGAAATTTATCATCACATTACAGATGATTTAATTAAAATAAACCCAGAGCTAAAAGTCATTCATACATTATTTTAATCTTGATTAAAATTAAACTAAGGCTTTTGTTATAAAATGATATTGACAGCAAAAAGCAAACAGATAATTAAGGACAATATTCTTCAGGAATTTTATATGGAAGCAATAGAATTCCTTGAAGATGAGCATAAATTAGTGTTGGATTATTGTAATATAAATAAACTATATTAATATTTTTATTTAAGTATGTTGTTAAAGGAAAACAAAAATATAATGGGTGTCAATGATGGATCAATATTATTAAAATTTATATCTAAACTGGATGAACTTGAATGGAAAAAGTATCAACACAGATATCCATATATATTAATAAGTAATAAACTCGAAATAATAGATCATTCATCTTATCCTCCGTTTACAAGTTTTAGATTTAAAAATAAAAATCCAAAAATTATAGAAATGTTAACTCAAGCTATAAGTAGTTATCAAGGCGATGTCGATTGGGTTTTAATTTCAAAAAAAAGAGAATATTGTAAAGGCATAAACTACTGTATTTTAACTAAGTATGTACAAGATAAAAAAGAGAAAATGAAAAAAATAAATAAAACAACTTACTCTGTGGATCAATATATAGCTGAGAATATGCCTCAATTTGGTCCAATCGCTTATAATGATTTAGTTAATTTAACTAAACATATCGAGTATTTTTTTAGAAAGAATAATTTATACTTTAAAGTGAAAGATTAAATTAATTAAAGGTGAAAAAGTATAAAATATTATATTAAAGATTCTTTATTGCTGAAGAAGAAATATAGCATTTTTCAATGGAAATGTTTTCTTTATTTTAATTGATAAAAATAAAGTGATCCAATTTAATGATGATGGATATATTATTCATTATGAAACACCATTAAAATTAATAGAGAAAGGAATGAGTAAATATTTAAAAAGTAAGTTTATTAAATAAATAAAGATTATTTGAATATTTTTGATGGCGAAGTTTATTGCCCTGCTTGTCAGCAAAAAGGCAAAATTATTGAGGGGGATTCCATGATGAAAATAAACACTACCCCCGTCGCATTAGAAGGGCATAAAGGGCATAAAGGGCATAAAGGGCATAAAGGGTTGTGTATTAGTGGCTATT
Source organism: Proteus genomosp. 4 str. ATCC 51469 (assembly GCF_003144375.1). Taxonomy (NCBI): domain Bacteria; kingdom Pseudomonadati; phylum Pseudomonadota; class Gammaproteobacteria; order Enterobacterales; family Morganellaceae; genus Proteus; species Proteus genomosp. 4. The sequence goes on along the minus strand of NZ_PENV01000003.1, from coordinate 44,186 downwards.
GAGTAATTAATTATTTTGCTAATGGTTCGTTGCTATTGCCTCACAAACTTGCTGTGCTGCATTAATAATACGCGGTGCAGGTCGGCTAAAACTGTCTTCATCAATAGCAATAACGGGTACTGTGAGCTGAGGTTGCCAAAATGCTAGTACTGTAGGTATTTGATCTGCTTTACCACTGAATATAATTAAATCAGGTTGCTTTGTAAGTACTTGCTCACGACTTACTTGAGGCCATGCCACAGGGCTATTAGCGAAAATATTTTCACCGCCACAAAGTTCAGTGATATGGCTTTGTAATGTGCTGTTTGATGTAGTAAATAACGGCTGCATCCCAAATTGAATAAATACTTTTTTCTTGGAGTGATTTGATATAGTTGATGCATATTGTTGCTGTAACATTTGATATTGCTGGCGTAATTGTTGGGCATTTTTTATCGCAATATCAGGATGATGGCTATAGCTGGAAAGAGTAACAAGATCGTCTGCGATTTCCTCAATACTTTGTGGATCAGAATAAATGATAGGAATACCCAAAGCTTTTAATTGATCTAATGGGCGTTGTGGATTACCGCCTTGCCATGCGATCACTAGATCAGGTTTTAATAATAGAATGCGCTCGATATTAATACCCTGCCAATTGGCAACTTGTTCAATATTTTTAGCTTCCTCTGGATAATCGGAGTAAGCACTAACTCCGACAATATTACCCCCCATCCCTGCGGCGTAAGCCATTTCAGTAGCTGATGGTGATAGCGTAATAACACGATCAGCAGGCGTGATAGCAATAGCAAAGTTTAGCCAAAATAATGAACAGAGTAATAATCCAAGATTGATAAATAAACGCATTACTTTTCCGATAATAAAAAATACCCACCTATTTTTTATCTTAGAATAAACAAAAAATAAAGGTGGGGTATTGATAAAACGATATTAGGATTATCTCGACTTAATTAGTCTTTTAATTTATCCAACATCGCTGTCACCATTAAGCTTGATTGTTCTGCAGCAACAGATAAAAACTCATCAAAGCTTAAATGCGATTCTTTATCAGCTACATCAGAAATAGCACGAACCACAACGAATGGTGTGCTGAATTGATGGCAAACATGACCAATCGCAGAGGATTCCATTTCTACGGCAGCAACATCTGGGAATGTACGACGAATGCGCGCTAAAGGCTCTGCACCATTAATAAATGCATCACCACTACAAATTAAACCACGAACAGCATTTAATTTTAGCGATTCAATACACTCTTCTGCAATGCTAATAAGTTTAGGATCTGCAATAAAAGCAGGAGGGCATTGTGCCATTTGACCTGGTTCATAACCAAACGCAGTCACATCTGCATCGTGATAGCGAACTTCTGTTGAAACAACGATATCACCGACATTTAATCTTGAGTCTAAACCACCCGCAGAGCCAGTATTGATAACGACATCAGGGCGAAAATGCTCAAGCAATAAGGTTGTACCAATCGCAGCCGCAACTTTACCAATACCTGATTTTAATAATGCAACATCAACACCATTGATTGTGCCTGTATAAATTTCACAACCGCCACGAGATAAGATTTGGCAATCTTCAATTTTCTCACGTAGAAGTGTGACTTCTTGCTCCATTGCACCTATTACGCCAACTCTCATTGTGTCATACTCACTTGTAGGTTAATAATAAATAGAAATTTAAATAGAGTTTAACATCTATCAGAAAAACACGATATAACACAAAGAATAGAGAATTCGTTTCATCGAAACCAGAAAGAGGACAGAAATGATCGATTTTAAGCTGAAGTTAAATTATCAACGCAAATATAACAGCAGTGATATCGATATTAACGATGAAATACAGGTTTCTCGTCAATTTGAAAGTGATCGTGGCCGTATTATTAACTCAGCAGCTATTCGGCGTTTACAACAGAAAACACAAGTCTTTCCTTTAGAGCAAAATTCCGCAGTACGTAGCCGTCTTACTCATTCTCTTGAAGTTCAGCAAATTGGTCGTTATATCGCTAAACAAATTATCGGTGAATTAAAAAAACAAAATAAGCTTGAAGTGTATGGCTTAATTGATCGCATCGATAGCCTTGAAAGTTTAATTGAGATGGCGTGCTTAATGCACGATATTGGTAATCCACCTTTTGGTCATTTTGGTGAAGCTGCGATTAAACATTGGTTTCAAAAAGTATTATCACCAGAGGCGACAGCCGAATTTGATAGTTGTCCGTTTATCCCTATGCAGTATTCAGCTAAAGTGCAATTAAATGAATTGCGACAAACTTTACGCCAAGATTTATGTCAATTTGAGGGTAATGCTCAAGCTATTCGAATGGCGCATCATCTTCTTAAATTGAATTTAACCTATGCTCAAATTGGCTGTGTATTAAAATATACCCGTCCTGCTTATTGGCAAGGTGAAATCCCCAAAGAATATAGCTATTTAATGAAGAAACCGGGATATTACTGGTCTGAATTAGCATTTGTAAAAGAAGTACAAGAAAAACTAAATATGGGGGAGTTCTGTCGCTTTCCTCTTACATATATTATGGAAGCTGCTGACGACATTTCGTATTGCATTGCAGATTTAGATGATGCGGTAGAAAAGGGGATTTTTGATATCAACCGCCTTGTTCAGCTTTTACGAGATGCATGGCGTGAGAATGGTGATGTGACCGAAGGTGATTTATTTGATATTACTGTGAATCGTGCTTATAAAAAAGTCGATCAAAATGAAGCCAAACGCAGCATGCAAGATCAATTCTTTATGTATTTACGAGTTTATATTACAGGGAAATTAGTCCCTTATACGGCATATCGATTTATAAAAAATCTTCCTCAAGTTTATGAAGGAAGTTTTAACCATGCTTTATTGGAAGGGAATAGTGCCGAGCATCGTTTATTAACAACCTTAAAAAGTGTTGCTAAAAAATGGGTGTTTAGCCATCCTGAAGTTGAAGAGCTTGAAATGAAAGGATATCGCGTGATCAGTGGATTACTCGATATCTATAAGCCCTTGCTTTTATTATCAACTGAAGATTTTTTAAGATTGCATAAATATAACGAACATCCTAAATATGTAATTGAGACGCGTTTATATCATAAGCTTTCTGTTAAACATAAACTGGCTTATAACGAAATGTTAGAAAAGCTAAATGATATAAATACTGAAAGAGGAAAAATTTTAGAGTTTTATTATCGTACCAGATTAATTCAAGATTATATCAGTGGAATGACTGATCATTATGCTTATGAAGAATATAGAAAATTAATGGTTTGTGATTAATTTGTAATCATTAAGAAGAATGCTATCTAATTGATTGGTGATAATTTTTAGACTTTTCTTAGAGATAATAAAGATTTATTAAAATAACAGAAAATAGATGTTATTAATTGTAAATATATTCAATATAAAAGTTATATATAATATTTGTTAGTTATAGAACAATATAAAATCCATAAAACGAGTGTCTTAGGTTGTTATCATTAAAAGTTTTCTCAACTTAACAAAAATATTGCTTATATCAGTTAAGTAAATAACTTGTTCGATGTTATACTCTCCCCATGTTTTCTTCTGAAATGCATAGTCATTCATGTAACGCTGAAAAACATACAGCGTATTCTAAAACGATGTCATTTCACTGTTAATCCGTCATTGATACTTAATTTAATACTATGGTGCAGTTTTATTCCCCTAAAAAACGTCCTGTGAAAAAACAGGCGACAACTCTGGAAGTGACCGCCAGTGCATTGGATGCAAATGGTCAAGGTATTGCTCATGCTGAGGGCAAAACGATTTTTGTAAAAGGATTACTCCCACAAGAAACTGCTCGTATTCGTTTAACAGAAGAAAAGCGCCAGTTTGCTAAAGGCGAAGTTATTAAGCGTTTAACTACCAGTGAACAGCGTATAACGTCTCATTGTGAATATTATGAGCGTTGTGGTGGGTGCCAGCAGCAACATGTACCTATTGCGCTACAACGTACAACAAAAGCAGGTGTGTTATCGCATCTTATTAAACGTGAAACGGGTGTGGTGATTTCAGCAGAGCCTGTTATTGCGGGCGCTGAATATGGTTATCGTCGTAGGGCAAGATTGGGTTTGCGTTATCAGCCTGAAAAGGGCTTGGTAATGGGCTTTCGCCAAGAACGCTCTAATGATTTGGTCATGATAAAAAAATGCCCAGTATTAAAACCTCAGTTAAATGATTTATTGTCTCCTCTTTGGGCATGTCTTAAACAATTAGCATCAGTACGTGATTTAGGACATGTTGAAATGGTGCTGGCTGATAATGGGCCGTTGGTGATTTTACGTCATTTATCACCATTGCCAGAGAGTGATAAACAGAGTTTGCGTGATTTCTCTCAAACTCATCAAGTTACGATGTATCTTGCAGGTGATAATAGCGAGATAGCACGATTAACTTCAATTGAAAAGGAACCCTTCTATCAAATAGAAGGTCTAAATTTACGTTTTGCACCTACTGATTTTATTCAAGTAAACGATGAAATAAATCCTAAGATGGTTGCTCAAGCTATTGAATGGCTTGATTTATCGCCAGAAGATCGTGTGCTAGATCTGTTTTGTGGTATGGGTAATTTCACTTTACCTATCGCAAAACATGTCAGTGAAGTAGTGGGTATCGAAGGTGTACCTACGCTGGTTGAAATGGCGAAAAGAAATGCAGAACTAAACCAACTAGGTAATGCGCATTTTTGGCATGCAGATTTATCGGCTGATTTTTCTGCGATGTCGTGGTCGAAAGAAGGGTTTAACAAAGTGTTGTTAGATCCCGCGAGAGCAGGGGCTTTGGAGGTAATGTCACATATTGTGAAGTTATCCGCAGAAAAAATCGTGTATGTCTCCTGTAATCCGACCACGTTAGCCAGAGATAGTAAGATATTATTAGATTCTGGATATCAGTTAACCGGTTTAAAAATGTTGGATATGTTTCCACAAACAGGTCATCTGGAATCAATGGCACTGTTTAGTCGAAAGTAAATTTATTTGAAAATGAACAGTTAGCCAGTAAATAAGTCGCAAATAAGATTTATACCGTGTAGGGAGAGAATATGGTTGCAGTAAGAAGTGCTCACTTAACACCTGCAGGAGAGTTTGCTGTTGATAAATGGGTCAACAGCTTGAACTTAACCCATGTCAATGCAGGTAGTGAAATCATGCAAACCTGGGAATACTGCCATCGTACTGTTCAAGGGCGTGAAGATGCCGAACTGTTATTGTGGCGTGGTGTTGAAATGGTTGAGCTTCTTTCGACACTAAGCATGGATAAAGACAGCATGAGGGCGGCGCTACTTTTCCCGCTTGCTGAAGAAAATCTTATTGATCAGGAAATCGTTACTGAACACTTTGGTGATGCTATTTGGAGCTTAGTGCGCGGCGTTATGGAAATGGATGCCATACGCCAATTAAAAGCGACACATACCAATGAAACAAGCTCAGTTCAGGTGGATAACGTGCGTCGTATGTTGTTATCCATGGTGGAAGATTTCCGTTGTGTGGTCATCAAACTTTCAGAGCGTATTGCCCATTTACGAGAAGTGAAAGATGCCACTGAAGATGAGCGCGTACTGGCTGCTAAAGAGTGTTTCAATATTTATGCACCATTAGCCAACCGATTGGGTATTGGTCAATTAAAATGGGAATTAGAAGATTTTTGTTTCCGCTATCTTCATCCTGATGAATACAAAAAAATAGCAAGCTTGCTTCATGAGCGTCGTATCGATCGCGAACAGTATATTGATAATTTTGTCAGTACAGTACGCGGTTATATGAAAGAAGAGAATGTCGATGTAGATATCTATGGACGTCCCAAACACATCTATAGTATTTGGCGCAAAATGAAGAAAAAGAATCTCGCATTCGATGAGTTATTTGATGTGAGAGCGGTACGTATCGTCGTGGAACGGCTTCAAGATTGCTATGCGGCATTAGGGATTGTGCATACTCATTTCCGTCATCTACCTGATGAATTCGATGATTATGTTGCAAATCCAAAACCTAATGGCTATCAATCTATTCATACTGTTGTGTTAGGGCCTGAAGGCAAAACAGTTGAAATCCAAATACGTACCCGTCAAATGCATGAGGACGCAGAATTAGGTGTGGCTGCGCACTGGAAATATAAAGAAGGTGCAACAGGTGCTGCAACGAAAGGCGGTACAGGTAGTTATGAAAACCGTATTGCATGGTTACGTAAACTGATTGCGTGGCAAGAAGAGATGGCGGATTCTGGCGAAATGTTGGATGAAGTTCGTAGCCAGGTTTTTGATGATCGAGTATATGTCTTTACACCAAAAGGTGATGTAGTTGATTTACCTGCGGGATCAACACCTCTTGATTTTGCTTATCATATTCATAGTGATGTGGGACACCGCTGTATTGGGGCGAAAATTGGCGGGCGTATTGTACCGTTTAGCTATCAATTACAGATGGGTGATCAAATTGAAGTTATCACGCAAAAACACCCTAATCCAAGTCGTGATTGGTTAAATCCTAACTTAGGCTATGTCACCACAAGTCGTGGGCGTGCGAAAATTCATAACTGGTTCCGTAAGCAAGATCGCGATAAAAATATTCTTGCTGGACGCCAGATTTTAGATAATGAATTGGCGCATATGGATATCAACATGAAAGAAGCAGAAAAACTGCTGATTGCACGTTATAACGTGCATAGTGTTGATGAAGTATTAGCTGGTATTGGTGTCGGTGATATCAGAATTAACCAGTTAGTGAACTTTATTCAAAGTAAATTAAATAAAGCCACTGCGGAAGATGAAGATAAAGAAGCTCTGCGGACACTTGAAAACAAAACGCCAGCACCTAGAGCCACAGGATCAGGTGGAAGCATTGTTGTCGAAGGTGTGGGTAACTTAATGCATCATATCGCACGTTGTTGCCAACCTATTCCGGGTGACAATATTGTTGGCTTTATTACTAAAGGTCGTGGTATTTCGATTCACCGAGCTGATTGTGAACAGCTTGCGGAATTACTCTCTCACGCACCAGAACGTATTGTTGATGCAGTATGGGGAGAGAATTACTCTAGTGGTTATTCATTAGTTGTTCGTGTTGTTGCTAATGATCGTAGTGGATTATTACGTGATATCACCACTATTTTAGCGAATGAAAAAGTTAATGTGCTAGGCGTGAGTAGCCGTAGTGATGTGAAGCAACAAATTGCGACAATCGACATGAATATTGAGATTTATAATCTCCAAGTATTAGGTCGTATTTTGGCAAAACTTAATCAGTTGCCTGATGTGATAGAGGCGAAACGCTTTTCTCACTAAAACATTAAAATGATAAGATGCCGAGACAACTGTTCTCGGCATTTTTTTATCTAAAAATCAGAAAAACTGTATATTTAGTTAGTAATTAAATTGTTATGGTTTATTTAAAATAAATATGGTTTAAATAAAAGGGATCTAGTAGATAAATATGAAGATAACTAAACAATATTATATTAAAAATATGTGTTGGGGGTGGTTTATTGGTGCTCTATTTTTATACTCTTGCTTAGAATATGAGTTGAAGTATGAAAGTCTGATGTTGTTAATTAGTATTGCTGGTATTGGACTATATCCGTTGGCTAAATGGGGGATTGAATGTTTTTTTCTTCAATTTACTACCAAAGAATTTTGGAATCGAGGACTATTTTCAGATACAGCAGGTAAAGCTGGTGGCTTGGCTTTATATAGTTTCATTGTGTTTTTATTATCTATACCAATTACAATAATTTTTATATTATTCGTGTTAGTGAAAAGGTTGCTTTTCTAAATAAACAACCTTTAAAGTATTAATTAAATACCAATCAAATTATTGGCTTTTTCAATTAAGTCGTTATCAATCAATGCTCCAATACTTGCTATGAGCAATCCATATCCTAATATCCCTATGGGACCACCTAGAAGCACACTAAATGTAAATCCTGCTACAGATGTAGCCGCCATTCCTGCAAATATAGTCTCAGCTTTAACAAAAAATGGACGCCAATTATCTGTCTCTGTTGCTTTTATTAACTCTATCCATAAATCTTTGACGTCAAGAGCTTTACTTACAAAAAACATACCTTTACTAAATTTTTTTAATTTTTGAGCTATATCATCGAGTTTGATCGATTCCAATGCGGTTGCAATAGCTTTACGATCTTTGGCATTAATTCTTCTATTGATATCCGCTTTGTATTTTTCGTAAGCTTTTAGCGCATCATCAACGTTAGGATGGTTTTTCCTCTGGTTTGTTGTGCTAAAGATTCCGCTAATTTCCTTGCTTTATCACCATAAGCATTAAACACTTCTTTATAAAAATCAGCCGTAAACTTTATTGAATCATGCAACAGCTTAAATTCATCGTTTGTTTGTTCTTTTTTATTTGCTTGTTGAGCTAGAATATCAGCAATTTGGAAATTGCGATGTGTAAACGTCATATTATTATGGAAATCTTGGCATGCGGATTTAAAATCTTGTTCTCTAATATATTTTTGCATCTCAGGAAAATTATTTATATTGTCTGCGCCTTTATCTGCATATAAGGCATGTAAGGCTAATCGTACTGAGGGTAGCCAGCGGGAATATTCCCCAAATTTTTCACCTATATTTTGTAACATAGGGTCTGGATGAGGACTAAAATGAATATCAAAGAGAAAACCATTTATATAGTTCATTTTTTGGTAAAACATTCTACTTAGATTCAGATCTGCTTCGAATATATGACTTATATTTTCATTATTTAATGGAATATTGTTTTCTTTCATATTCAATAATAGTAATGGAGAGCTTTCATTAAACTCGTTTGATCTGTGCATTAAAGCACGGCCATAAGGTCGCATTCTTAATGCTTTTTTTAATGCTAATTCGGTTTTTTGTTTTAAGTAAGATTTACATTCATTTTTAAATGCTGGGCAATTTTTCTTTCCACAAACTGGGCATTCTTGGTTTTTATTCTGCATAAAAGCATTGCAAATAATATTTGTAGCTTGATTAAATGAAAAATTATTATTAAAAGCATACTCTGGAATATAAGCACTATGTGGCGTTACAGTTAATGAACTAAATTGAATTACATTTTCACTCATTTTATTAATCCTTTGATAAAAATGACGTATTTATATGATGTTGAAAAGTGGATTTATAGCGAGGAGTATATTTGTAAATAACAAATTCATAGTTCAATTTAAAATGTCATTATTCTTTCAAAAAAGTTATTTTTAAGATCTTGAGCTTGAAATGATAAGATGCCGAGACAACTGTTCTCGGCATTTTTTTATCTAAAAATGTGTTAAACAGGATAAAGCTCACTCTTATTTAAAAGGCAATATGATGTCAGAAAATCGTGAAATTTTTCGTTTATTAGAAATTATGGCGCAGCTACGTGATCCTAATACTGGATGCGAATGGGATAAAGTGCAGACTTTTGACACTATTGCACCTTATACATTAGAAGAAACGTATGAGGTGTTAGATGCTATTACTCGTAAAGATTTTACTGCTTTAAAAGAAGAGTTAGGCGACTTACTTTATCAAGTTGTTTTTTATTCACGTATGGCGCAAGAGCAAAAGTTATTTGATTTTAATGATGTTTGTGACGCCATTAGTAATAAGCTAGAGCGTCGTCATCCTCATATTTTTGCCTCTGAAAGCGAAAACAATTTATCAACAGAAAAACATCGCTGGGAAAAACTTAAAGCGCAAGAGCGTGAGGCAAAAGAACAATTTTCATTATTAGATGATATTCCCGCCACATTACCTGCTTTGATGAAAGCAGAAAAAATTCAGAAACGATGTGCTTCTGTCGGATTTGATTGGAATGAACTTGAACCTGTTTTAGGTAAAGTGTTTGAGGAAATCGATGAAGTGATGGCTGAAGTGAAAAAAACGCCTCAAGATGCGTCTAAAATTGAAGATGAATTGGGGGATTTACTATTTTCAGTTGTAAATTTATCTCGGCATTTAAAACAAAAACCAGAACAAGCATTAAATCGAGCATGTCGCAAATTTGAACAACGCTTTCGTTTTGTTGAAAAAACGCTCTCAGAAAAAGGTGTAGGCATAGAAAATGCTTCATTGGAAGAGATGGAGATCTGTTGGCAGAAAGCAAAGAAACAACAGGTTGAGTGAATTGTGACACGCAAATTAACACTAGCGTGACATAAAATGCGATAAAAATAGCCTGTAACATCTCGTTTTTTCAGTTATTTTTATAAAAGTTCTTAAAAATAGAAATTATAAAAGGTAATTTCGTTTTTTTGTTTTTAGATGATTTTAAATATTGTACTTACATTTTATTGCATTAAAAATGTGATTAACCTCAAAAAAATTAAAAGCATGATCATAAGCAAAAGATCTCGCTATAAACCTGCTACACTTAATGTCGTGAAAAAAATAAAGCATCTCTTTTCTAAAAGTGGTATCTTAGCTGAAAGGATTAAGCTAAAATGCTTGAGAAATATTTTCACGGGTTTAGTTTATTGAATTTTTACTGTTTTTTCGTGTTTAAACGGATAAGTGGCGTGATGAAAAAGAACTTTATACTACTAAGAATGTTTGTAGCGAAAATAAGGTTCGGGTATACTGTGTTCCCGTCCAGTTATATCCATCATCCTAATACACCTAAACTTTCAGGTTCAGCATGAAAACGAATTATATTTTTGTGACCGGCGGGGTCGTATCCTCTCTGGGTAAAGGCATTGCCGCAGCCTCTCTGGCGGCTATACTCGAAGCCCGTGGACTCAATGTCACCATGATGAAGTTGGATCCGTATATCAACGTCGATCCAGGTACTATGAGCCCAATTCAGCACGGGGAAGTCTTCGTTACTGACGATGGTGCTGAAACTGATCTCGACTTAGGACACTATGAGCGCTTCATTCGCACGAAAATGACTCGTCGTAATAACTTCACGACAGGTCGCGTATACTCTGAAGTATTACGTAAAGAGCGCCGTGGTGACTATCTTGGGGCTACAATTCAAGTTATTCCTCATATCACTAATGAAATCAAAGAACGCATCATCCGTGGCGGTGAAGGCCATGATGTTGTTTTAGTTGAAGTCGGCGGGACGGTTGGTGATATCGAATCTTTACCATTCTTAGAAGCAATTCGCCAAATGGCAGCAGAAGTGGGCCGTGAGCACACATTCTACCTGCATTTAACATTAGTGCCTTATTTAGCCGCTTCTGGTGAAGTGAAAACCAAACCAACTCAGCATTCTGTAAAAGAATTACTATCGATCGGTATTCAGCCTGATGCGTTGATTTGCCGTTCTGACCGCGTTATTCCTGCAAACGAACGTGCCAAAATTGCACTGTTCTGTAATGTGCCAGAGAAAGCGGTTATTTCATTAAAAGACGTCGATTCCATTTATAAAATCCCTGCACTATTGAAATCACAGGGATTAGATGATTATATCTGTAAACGATTCAGCTTGGATTGCCCAGTTGCAAATCTTGCAGAGTGGGAACAAGTTATTTACGAAGAAGCTAATCCTGAAGGCGAAGTCACTATTGGTATGGTTGGTAAATATGTGGAATTACCAGATGCCTATAAATCAGTGATTGAAGCATTAAAACATGGTGGTTTCAAAAGCCGTGTTACTGTAAATATCAAACTAATTGATTCACAAGATGTTGAAACCCGTGGCGTAGAAATGCTTAAAGGGTTAGATGCAATTTTAGTACCGGGCGGTTTTGGTGAACGTGGTATTGAGGGCAAGATTATGGCTGCTCAATATGCGCGTGAAAATAAAATCCCTTACTTAGGCATTTGCTTAGGTATGCAGGTTGCTATGATTGAATTTGCACGTAATGTTGTTGGTATGGAAGGTGCGAATTCCACTGAATTTGCACCAGATTGTAAATATCCAGTTATCGCATTAATTACCGAATGGCGCGATGAAGACGGCAACATTGAAGTACGCTCAGATGATAGTGATTTAGGTGGCACGATGCGCCTTGGTGCTCAGCCTTGCCATTTAAGTGGTGATAGCTTAGTACGTACACTGTATGGAAAAAACACCATTACAGAACGCCATCGTCACCGTTATGAAGTAAATAATCTACTTTTAAAACGTATCGAAGATGCGGGTTTACGTATTGCAGGTCGTTCAGTAGATAACAAGCTGGTGGAAATTATTGAAAATCCAAACCATCCTTGGTTTGTTGCTTGTCAGTTCCACCCAGAGTTTACCTCAACGCCGCGTGACGGCCATCCGTTATTTGCAGGCTTTGTGAAAGCAGCCTTTGATAACCAAAAAGGTTTGCTGAAATAGGATATATGAGAAGAGATAGGGTATCTCTTCTCGGAAATTTAACTTGTACAGAGGAAAACCGAATGTCCAAAATCGTTAAAGTACTTGGTCGTGAAATTATTGATTCTCGTGGCAACCCAACTGTTGAAGCTGAAGTTCATTTAGAAGGTGGTTTTGTTGGTATGGCGGCTGCTCCATCAGGCGCATCAACAGGTTCTCGTGAAGCATTAGAATTACGTGATGGTGATAAATCACGTTTCTTAGGTAAAGGTGTTCTGAAAGCGGTTTCAGCTGTTAATGGTCCAATCGCTAAAGCTATCCTTGGCCAAGATGCAAAAGACCAAGCTAACATCGATAAAATCATGATCGATTTAGATGGTACTGAAAACAAATCAAACTTTGGTGCAAACGCAATCCTAGCGGTTTCTTTAGCAAACGCAAAAGCAGCAGCTGCTGCAAAAGGTATGCCTTTGTACGAGCACATTTCTGATCTGAATGGTACTCACGGTCAATATTCTATGCCTCTGCCTATGATGAACATCATCAATGGTGGTGAACACGCAGATAATAACGTTGATATCCAAGAATTCATGATCCAACCTGTTGGCGCACCTTCACTGAAAGAAGCTGTACGTATGGGTTCAGAAATCTTCCATCACTTAGCAAAAGTGCTGAAAGCAAAAGGTATGAACACTGCAGTTGGTGACGAAGGTGGTTATGCACCAAACTTAGAATCTAACGCCGCTGCATTAGCTGCTATCAAAGAAGCAGTTGAGAAAGCAGGTTACGTTTTAGGTAAAGACGTTACTCTGGCTATGGACTGTGCAGCTTCTGAGTTCTATAACAATGAAACTGGTAACTACGAACTGAAAGGCGAAGGCAAAACCTTCACTTCACAAGAGTTCACTCATTACTTAGAAGAACTGACTAAACAGTACCCAATCGTTTCTATCGAAGATGGTTTAAACGAATCTGACTGGGATGGTTTCGCATACCAAACTAAAGTTCTTGGTGACAAAATCCAACTGGTTGGTGACGACCTGTTTGTAACTAACACTAAGATCCTGAAAGAAGGTATCGATAAAGGCATCGCTAACTCAATTCTGATCAAATTCAACCAAATTGGTTCACTGACAGAAACTTTAGCTGCAATCAAAATGGCGAAAGATGCAGGCTACACCGCTGTGATCTCTCACCGTTCTGGTGAAACTGAAGATGCAACTATCGCTGACTTAGCAGTTGGTACAGCAGCAGGCCAAATCAAAACGGGTTCTATGAGCCGTTCTGACCGTGTTGCTAAATATAACCAACTGATCCGTATCGAAGAAGCATTAGGTAACAAAGCGCCTTTCAATGGTCTGAAAGAAGTTAAAGGCCAAGCATAATCTTGCTTATTTGATTAAAAAATCTTATTAATTTGAAAGGGGAGAACCTTAAGTTCTCCCTTTTTTTTTAATTTTTTTTCAGAAAAAACAGAATATTTATTCTTAACATCTTTAAAAAAGTGTGATGTGTAAGAGGAAATAGTGTTCAATTATTACTCTTTTATTAATAAATTGGTTAATTCTCGTGGATGAGATCCCAATTATTAGTTTTGCGCATTTTCAATGACGAGAAATGTTTTTATATTTCACATATAACCTATTTCGTTAACAATTATGGCTTAGTGAACCCAATGTTCATATCAGCTAATGTGGAGTATTATCATGGACGCGTCCAATTTAGCCCCATCGGCGAAGTCGAGCCCGATAAATAAACGAGGGTTGATCATTCTGGCAATCGATGTAGTTTTATTATTACTTTTGCTAGAATTTTTACCTTATGATCCGAAGGCCAATGCAGGTTTAGCATTAATGGTGTTTGTGGGTGTGTTGTGGCTGACCGAAGCTATTCACGTTACGATAACAGCATTATTTATACCTATTTTAGCCGTTGTACTTGGGCTAATGAATACCAATGAGTCATTAAAATCATTTGCGAATCCCATCATTTTCTTATTCTTTGGTGGCTTTGCGTTAGCAACAGCGCTTCATATTCAAGGGCTAGATCGCTTAATTGCTAACCGCTTGCTGATGATTGCAAAAGGTAAACTATCAATCGCCGTGTTGCTGTTATTTGGTGTTACTGCATTGCTTTCTATGTGGATCAGTAATACAGCTACAGCTGCGATGATGTTGCCTTTAGTATTAGGTATTTTATCTAACTTAGATATTCGTTCAGAACGTAATACTTTCGTATTCGTATTATTAGGTGTTGCTTATAGTGCGAGTATCGGTGGTTTAGGTACGTTAGTGGGTAGTCCGCCAAATGCGATTGCTGCTGCTCAATTAAACTTAGATTTCATTACGTGGATGAAGTACGGTATTCCAATCATGTTGGTATTATTACCTATCATGTTTATCGTTATGTATCTGATGTTGCGTCCTAACTTAAAACATAAGTTTGACCTGAAATTAGAAGTATTGGAGTGGAATAACAAACGTGTTATTACCATGATCATCTTCTTAGTTACTGTCGTATGCTGGATCTTCAGCTCTTTCATCAGCAGTGCTTTTGGTGGCGTAAAAGATCTTGATACTGTGATTGCGGTCAGCGCAGCAATTGTTATCGGTGTAACAGGTGTAGCAAGTTGGAGCCAAATTCAAGAGAACACTGAGTGGGGTGTATTAATGCTGTTTGGTGGTGGTTTAACACTGAGCGCAATTTTACAATCATCTGGTGCGAGCTTGGTTATGGCTGACTTTATGAAAGATACCTTTGGTAATAGCCACTGGTTTGTCATCATCCTTGCAGTAACGACCTTTATCATCGTATTAACTGAATTTACCAGTAATACAGCGAGTGCGGCGTTATTAGTGCCAATCTTTGCAACAGTAGCTCAAGCACTAGGTATGCCAGTAATGGCGTTAACTATGATTATCGGTATCGGCGCATCTTGTGCGTTCATGTTACCTGTTGCAACCCCACCAAATGCGATTGTCTTTGGCTCTGGTTATATTAAACAGACAGAGATGGTACGAGTAGGTGGTGTGTTAAACTTAGTGTGTATCTTAGTTATCTCTCTGTTTGCTTGGTTCTTCTGGTTGTAAGTCAATACGCTAAATTAGCCTTGATGAGATAAAAATAGAGCGCTTGATAGTTATATCAGGCGCTTTTTTATTGCCTTTTTCTTATCTGTTATTTGGGTTGTCATCTTAGTTATCATAGGGGTTGCTCTAGAAAAAGGAGAGGTGATATGGCTTTTAAGAGCTATAAAAAACCATCAATATTAAGACTAAAAATGTCATAACATTGATGGCTATTTAAAATAGAAAATAAGTTAATTATTTTGTATAAAGTGTAAGTTGTGTACCCGGCTTTAACATTTTAATGTCTGAGTTCCAACTCATTAATAATTTAAGGTTAATACCGTGACGACGAGCGATGCTGTAATAAGAATCTCCCTGTCGAACTTTGTAATAACTCGGAGACGGTTTTGCTGGTTTTGTTACCGTCGTATTACTGGTACTACCCGCATTATGGATTTTTAATGTTTGTCCTACTAATAGGGTACTTTTTGCATTTAATCCATTAATACGTTGTAAGTCTTTTATGCTCATATTGTAGCGACGAGCAATAGCGTAAAATGAATCACCAGAGCGAACTTTATAAACACCCTCTTGCTTAATTGACTGATTTGTTTTGGCAACTGCTAAGCGAATAGTCTCTAATACCGCTTCATCTTCAAAAGCGTTACGGAATTGATCAAGCTTATTGCGAGGCAACATAATGACATGAGGGCCATTAGGTGCAGTTATTCCACGTTTATAGCCTGGGTTATAATCTTTCACAGTATTAATAGGTAGCTGACTTAATTCAGCAACTTTATTTAATGTGATTTGTTCACCAACATCAATGGAAGCTAACGCTTTATCACGATAGTTACTTTTTGGAAAAGTAATATTTTCTTCGTTTTCACGAATAACTTTACTCAAAGCAAGAATTTTAGGGACATAATTCATTGTTTCTTTAGGTAAAGAGAGTGACCAATAGTCTGTTGGTAGATTTTTACTTTCATTTGCCTTTATTGCTTGCATAACACGGCCTTCACCAGCGTTATAAGCAGCAAGGGCAAGTGCCCAATCACTATCAAACATTACATACAGGCGTTCAAGTAAATCAAGTGCAGCTTTGGTTGACGCCATAACATCACGACGACCGTCATACCATTGGTTTTGTGCTAAACCATAGTAATTACCAGTTATTGGAACAAATTGCCATAAGCCAGCTGCATTTGCAGAAGAGGTAACATGGGGATTAAACGCACTTTCAACCACAGGAACTAAAGCTAGCTCCATCGGTAATTCACGTTTTTCAATTTCATCAATAATCGAATACATATAAGGTTCGGCGCGAGAAGCAACGCTTTGTATATGTTTGGGATTATTTAAAAAATATAATTCTTGCTGCGAGATCCTTTCATTTTCAGGGAGATCCATTTTTAATTCACTTATCACATAACCCCATAAATTGGTTTTGACATCATATTGAGGTTGGTGAGAAGTTGAAGTCCCTTTTGTTGATGTTGGCGTTATCGCAGACAAATTAGGTTTAATGTTCTCAGATTGCTGGCAGCCTGCCAATAGCAATATGGAGAACAAAATCGCTTTTGTCTTCATAATAGAAAAATTCATCCTGTGTGTTTTTTGAACCAAATGATACTTAGTGTGCCAAAATAAAACAACTAATAGGTATTAAAAGTTATCTTTTAATTCCCTTAATTTTGTAAATGTCTTAATTGGAGCATAAGTGTTAGTGGTTATACCTAAAATCCTTTGTAAATCAATATCGTCAGATTTCAAAAAAAGATTAATGTTCTTTTCATTTTTCAGTGTTATCGGCACTGTAGGTTGTAATTTCTTACGCATTTCACTAACTTGGGCTAAATAATCGGTAATAAGCACATTTTCTGGCATGATATGGTGTGCAAAGGTCATATTAGATAGGGTGTATTCATGAGCACAACAAATTAATGTGTTATCAGGTAATGAACTTAATCTTTGTAATGAACTGAACATTTGTTGTGCAGTGCCTTCGAATAAACGGCCACAACCACCAGAAAAAAGTGTATCACCACAAAACAGATAAGGTTCGCAATAATAAGCAACATGACCCAATGTATGGCCTGGGGTGCCAATTACATTAAAAGTAAAAGAGCCAACAATAATGCGCTCTTGATTATGAATAATATTTTCAGCTCCTTTACTTTGTGTTTCTTGTGGGCCGAAAACGTCAATATTAGGATATTTTTTTACAAGTTCAGCAACACCACCAACATGATCATCATGATGATGAGTTAATAAAATCGCGATAGGTGTTATTGAGCGTTGTGTGAGCATTTCAATAACAGGTTTGGCTTGTGAAGGATCAACAATCACACATTCACTATTTTCATTACTTAATAGCCAAATGTAGTTATCGGATAAAGCAGGAATTCTGATAAGCTCCATATAAGTTACCTTACTTATAAATTATAAAGGGTTAAACGATGAAAGCAGCTCGTTCAGCAAAACCAATTATGATGCCAGATTCTTGGCGCGATATTCCCTGGGGGGAATATTATCGCATGGCTATCGAACTACGTTTACAAAATTGGTGGCCGAAAATTTATGGCTTTCATTTATTAAAACTCGGTCAACTCAGTGCCGAACTGGATACCAAATTAAGTATCGTTTCACATCAAGTCAATGTGACATCTAATAAAATAAATGCAGATGTTATTGCCTCTTTAGATTATTTACCCTTTGAAAATAAATCGATTGATGTTTGCCTTATGGCGCATGTACTGGATTATAGTGCAGACCCCCATTGGCTATTACGAGAAGTAGATCGCGTTTTAATTGATGATGGCTGGATTGTATTAACGAGCTTTAACCCCATTAGTTTATTAGGGCTTGGGAAATGCACGCCGATATTACGACAAAAACAGCCTTACTCCAGTCGTATGTTTTCACTTCGCCGCCAAATAGATTGGCTTAGTGTGTTAAATTATGAAGTGATGACACAACAGAATTTCCAGATTATGCCATTTTCGAGACCAATAAAACGTGATGGTAGCCGCTATCACATCGGTGGCTGTTTAAATTTAATCATTGCACGTAAAAGAACACTTCCTTTAACACCCACCGCCTTGAAATTTGCATTGCCACGCATGAGTGTAAAAGGTCGAGTTTTAGGGGCTACACGTAATCATCCAGAGCCATAATGCTTACTAATCTATGGTTTTATCTTTTTGGCTTTCGATATAACCTGTGTCTTCTTGAGTTGGTGCTTGCGCGGCTGCTTTCGCTAATTCATCACAACGTTCATTTTCATCATGACCAGCATGGCCTTTTACCCAATGCCATTCAATTTCATGACGAGTAATAGCACTATCTAAGCGTTTCCATAAATCGACATTAAGTACAGGACTTTTGTCTGCTTTACGCCACTGGCGCTTTTTCCAGCTATGGATCCACTGTGTAATACCTTGTCTGACATATTGGCTATCTGTTGTCAGTGTAATTTTACAAGGGAATTTTAATGTTTCTAATGCTACGATAGCGGCAAGAAGTTCCATTCGGTTATTGGTGGTCATAAAAAAACCTTCACTTAGGGTTTTTTCATGTTGTTGATAGCGTAAAATAGCGCCATAACCACCGGGGCCAGGGTTGCCTAAGCATGAACCATCGGTGAATATTTCTACCTGCTTGTGCATAAAGGCGACTTATCCTTTTTGATTAATACGAAAAACTAACCCTAAGTCTGACATAAAAACGGATTATGAGCACTCCAATCACACGACAAATTGTACTTGATACCGAAACTACCGGTATGAATAAGCTGGGCGTTCATTATGAAGGTCATAATATCATTGAAATTGGTGCCGTAGAGGTTATCAATCGTCGATTAACAGGGCGAAATTTCCATGTGTATATTAAGCCCGAAAGATTAGTTGATCCTGAAGCGTTTGAAGTTCACGGTATTAGTGATGAGTTTTTAGAAGATTGTCCTTCTTTTGCTGATATTGCTGACGAGTTTTTAGAATATATTCGTGGTGCAGAGCTGATCATTCATAACGCCTCGTTCGATATCGGCTTTATGGACTATGAGTTTAGAAAGCTTAATCGTGATATTCCACTTACCGAAACGTTCTGCCAAATTACTGATAGCCTTGTAATGGCGAGGGCATTATTTCCCGGTAAGCGAAATAATCTTGATGCCTTATGTGATAGATACTTAATAGATAACTCTAAACGTACTCTTCACGGCGCGTTATTGGATGCTGAAATACTTTCTGATGTCTACTTGGCAATGACTGGTGGGCAAACAGCATTAGCATTTTCAATGGATGGCGAATCAAATAACGAACAAGAGCAAAATGATATCCAACGTATCGAACGCCCTGTTTCAGGATTAAGAGTAATAAGAGCAACCGCAGAAGAACTTGCTGAACACGAGTCTCGATTAGATTTAGTTGAGAAAAAAGGTGGGCATTGTTTGTGGCGTCCGGCATCAAATGATGAGGCTGTTTGAATATAAAAAAAGCAGAAATAGTTAGCTGAGATTAAAAACTATCCAAATGCATCTTTTTGTTAGAAAAACAGTTGACGACAAGGCAAGAGATTCGTAATATTCACCTCGTCCAAAAGGATACGCGGAGCGGTAGTTCAGTTGGTTAGAATACCTGCCTGTCACGCAGGGGGTCGCGGGTTCGAGTCCCGTCCGTTCCGCCAACATTCCAAACCCCAGCATTTATGCTGGGGTTTTTGCGTTTTACTGCCTCAACAATTTTCTCTTCTCTTATTTTTCTAAGTCACTATTTCTTGCTTTCAATATTTGATATCACTATCTTAGAATTTATTAATGATATTAATGCTATGCTCAATGGCATTTCGTAGGGTAATCAATATGGAAAATAGAGTACATTTATGGATTGGCAGTAATTTTTCTTCTGAAGAAGAATATATGTACTATTTTGAATTAGATTACTCTGAGGAAGACGGAATTGACTCTCCTAATTATAGAGTATGTGGATTTTGCAAAGATCTGGGAATAGTGTGGTACGACGAAGATTTTATTGGTGTTATTCCTCGCTTTGATAACGATGTTACGCTTGACGAGGTTTTGGTAGATGCTGCTGTTGATGAAAGTGAAATATCGTTCATTAAAGCTAAATGTGAAGAACTAGGAATTAAAAGTGCGAATGCTATATTTTGGTATCAAGATCCTGAGCTTGTTATCAAAAAGAGCGATAATCAAACCTACAATAATTTACATTATATTGGCGAATATAATGGTGATTAACTGGTTTAAAAATTAATTTAGTCTGGGCTAATCATGCTATTAACGTTTGATGAAATCACAAAAGCGCTAGAAGATAAATTTTCTCCTTTAGGCGAAGATTTTAATGATTTCATTCTTTTTAAAAGGACAACACCTCTTACTGGTTTAGATTTACTAGAACAGATGCTAACACTCTCTTTTCCTGATGATTTTACCTCTTTTATCTCTCTCTATAATTTAGATAATTTCTCATTATTTAATATCAGTTTTGGCTGTGGTGAAGATTATCTTGAAAGGCTTTTTATGCTAAATAGCCCCAATGAGTTTACTCAATGGTGGATTGGTGATGAACGACCTGAAAACGTCATTGTTATTGCACTGTCTGATCCTTATACCCTCTTATTAAATACTCAAACAGGGAATGTTTTTGTAATGACGAGTGAGTCATCTATGGATAGTTTCGAACATATTGCAGTGAATTTTTTTGCTTTTTTTCGCGCAGTTGCCACTCTGTTTTTAACGGATATTTCGCCAGATAGAATTATTGAGCTAACCTCATCTAAAACAACTTCATTTTGGTATCAATTAAAACCTGAATAAGATGAAAAATATAAAGAAAAAAGAGCTGGTTTATGATGGTTTTGAAGATGATTTTTATCAGTTAAATCATCTTATTCAATGCCCTTATTATGATGAAGATATGTTAGTTAGCGTAACGCAATTAAGAGACTTAAACAGCCTAGGTAAAGATGTAAAACAGCAGGTAATAAATAAGGTTAAAGGACTGACTTTAAATTTAGGAATGCACTATAACTATGATGGATTATCGGTAATGTATGATATTCAAAAATCAAAAAAAGAAAATATGCAGTTGCTTGGTTTATTTGCTATTGGTGAAAGACAGCCTGCGCGGTATC
Source organism: Proteus genomosp. 4 str. ATCC 51469 (assembly GCF_003144375.1). Classification (NCBI taxonomy): domain Bacteria; kingdom Pseudomonadati; phylum Pseudomonadota; class Gammaproteobacteria; order Enterobacterales; family Morganellaceae; genus Proteus; species Proteus genomosp. 4. The sequence continues at coordinate 22,705 of NZ_PENV01000003.1, read as the reverse complement.
AAATCATTGTCTTAGGGATATTTAGGGTTAATTTATGAACACGGAATTTTATTTACGTTTAAGTATGCTATCTAAAACGCTCGACCACTTTTATTATCAAGAATTTGAAACTGAACAAGCCGAATACAGTAAAAATAAAGAAATAAAACAAGCCATTGTTCAGTTTATCCTTGAAATGAAAGAACATGGTGAACACGTATTAATTGATGAGGCTCTAAACCTTATATTTCATAATACTGGTTGCCATATTGATTGCGAAATTCTAGATGAAATCATGCCTCCTGTTATTGAACAAAAAATCATTACACCAGAATTGATTGATAAAAATCTGAGAGAAAATTCACCTATGGGGCGTTGGTTTTAATACAATTGGATAATAATTATGATACTTTTATCGAGGAAATTTAAGTTAAGTATTATTATATTATTCTCATGCTGAATTTTTAGTGGAATTTATTCTTTATCAAGCCTAATTTATTATAAATAAATCTTATCTAACTTTATATTACTTTTATTAAGTTATGATTTGTTTTAACTAGTGTGTTAATCATGAGAAAAGATAAATTTATTATTAATGAAATATACAAAGAGTTATTTGAAGATAACCTAAAACAGTATAGTGAAAGATTAAATAGACAAGATCCAGAGAGTTATCATGAAGGTACTTTTTCTCAAGTGAATAAGATTTTTGTTAATTTATCAGAAAAAGAAAAGCAATCAGTGATTGATATGATGAAAATCGTGATGACAGATACCGCATCAACAATATTCGGAATGCTAGACGGTACTCATTTTGTTAATAATATCGATGAAGATTTTCAGCTTATTTATGATAATGAAGAAATCCAAGGTGATCTTCAAGATCATTTTTTAGCGTTAGTGGAAGATAATAATAGTTAAATTAAAATTTATTCTGGCAAGGATCCAATTACTATAAAGGATATTACGCATTAAAATGAAAAAAATAGAAATTTACTCTGAAATGTTATGGTGGTCATTATCCCATATTCGAAATGTTCAAACACACAGTTTTATCCGTAAAGGAAAAAACAAATCCTGTGGTTTTGAAGCTGAATTACTACATAATGTTGTTGGTACTTTACCTACGGAAGAGATGACTAATAACGATATCCACTTTCTTAATGTACAGGCCAAGTATTACTTAGATAATGCTAGTGAAAGAATTTGTGATAATTATAATGTGCATAAGAAAAATATTAAGCGCTTATTTGAGATTGTACCTGAGCATTTAAAAGACCAACTAAAATGGGATGGGCCAGAATAAGAATGAAATATTTTGCTAGAGTTGTTGCCCTCAATCCTTATGTGGAAGAAGAAGTTAGACTCTCTTTTGGTGAATATGAAATTTGTTGTTTTATTAATGAGCCCAATGTATTTGTGATAGGGGAGGTCTATTTAGTTGAGTTAGTATTAATGTTTTTTGATGACATTGAGATTAAACCATCAAATGATCACGTTATGTCGTTGACTCAAATCGGAAATTCTTTTGCTTATCAATTAAATGGTAAATTGCTTGATAATAAGTTTATTGTCACTAATTTAGTTTTTGAAGATGATCTATTTTATCAATATTCACATATTGAAAATCAGTATGTTATGTTGAAATCAGACAGAATTAACGTAGAAATAATTGAGTCTATTAGCAATGAGCTTTTTTAACGAAATCCAACAAAAAATCAGCATTACACTTTTCTTTTCTAATATGGGAAAGGGAAGCTTCGATGATAAAAAGATTATCTATTTTCAAAGTATCCAAGCTTGTTTTGAATTGTCTTTAAATGTCGAATGGTTGCCAACTTCTCCCACGCAAGATGATCCTTTCTATATAAAACAAGAATATCCCAAAGATTTGGTCGAGATGCGATTAGTCGTCAGTAAAGCTGTGATAGAGAGTCTAAAAGCTTTCCCTGTACCAGATAGTCAATTTCAATACGATGCACATAACTTCAAAATTGCAGCAAGAAATGCGATATGTTACGCATTTAGGCAGTATCTTACTGAAAAATACTTCAATTATGGTGACAGCTGGGAAAAGATCATTCAGATTTACTACCAAGGTCATTTTCCGATAGGTTTTTATAAAAAGAAATTAGTGGTGATTTAATCGTCAGTTGCTTAAAAAGAGTTTTCACTCACAGGGACAAATAGAATTAAATTTATTCTTTGCTATTGATATTAAAAAGTAACATTTACGCTACGCTGATTTTTCCTTTTAGTTATATATGATGTAAATAAGATTTTTATTACTGAATCAGTGAATTATCTGCTTTTTATCTTTTTTAAGCTCTTATAATTCTACGTCCTTGTAACAAGTTCAGTCAGTTATTAGGCTATAATTAAAACAAATACGGTATTTATTTGATTTGATGGATAATTAGGTAATGAAATTTTATCTTGATTAGTCATATCAAGCTAAGGTTTAATAGCACGCTTCTCAATTGCGCAAATCATTGTCTTTTTTGCTTTTTGTTGCGCAACAATGCGGTGGTGTAATGTTATTTTCCGCTTTGATCGTAAAAAATGCCGTGCAAATCAAAGAATTATTGCTTTATGCTAATTACGATAGCCACCTTTGTGGATTTTTTATATTGCGGTTTTTTGCCCGCATTGAGAGAATCAGCTATCTAGATGCTTTTTATCCGACTTGGAGTAGAAAATGACCACTCGTAAAACCCTTGCTAATGCGATCCGTTTTTTAAGTATGGATGCTGTGCAAAAAGCTAAATCAGGACACCCTGGCGCCCCTATGGGTATGGCTGATATTGCAGAAGTATTATGGCGTGATTTTTTAAATCATAACCCGACTAACCCTAACTGGGCTGATCGTGACCGTTTCGTATTATCTAACGGCCATGCTTCAATGCTGATTTATAGCTTACTGCACCTGTCTGGTTATGAAGTTTCTTTAGATGATCTGAAAAACTTCCGTCAATTACATTCTAAAACACCTGGTCACCCAGAATATGGTTATACCCCTGGTGTTGAAACAACAACGGGTCCTTTAGGTCAAGGCATTGCAAACGCAGTGGGTTTTGCTATTGCAGAACGTACATTAGCGGCTCAGTTTAACCGTCCTGGTCATGACATCGTTGACCACTACACCTACGCCTTTATGGGTGATGGCTGTATGATGGAAGGTATCTCTCACGAAGCGTGTTCTTTAGCTGGAACATTACAGTTAGGCAAACTGATTGCATTTTATGATGACAATGGCATCTCTATTGATGGTCAAGTGCATGGTTGGTTTACTGATAACACAGCAGAACGTTTCGACGCTTATGGCTGGCATGTCATCAGTGGCATCGATGGTCACGATGCAGCAAGCATCAAAGCAGCTGTTGAAGCAGCAAAACAAATCACAGACAAACCTTCACTGCTGATTTGTAAAACCACTATCGGTTTTGGTTCCCCACATAAAGCAGGTACTGCAGATTCCCATGGTTCTCCATTAGGTGATGCAGAAATCGCTGAAACACGTAAAGCGTTAGGTTGGGAATATGGCGCATTCGAAATTCCACAAGAAATTTATAAAGAGTGGGATGCGAAAGAAGCGGGTAAAGCAAAAGAAGCTGCATGGGATGCTAAATTTGCTGCATACGCAGCACAGTTCCCTGAATTAGCGGCCGAATACAAACGTCGTGTTTCTGGTGAATTACCAGCAAACTGGGAAAAAGATTCCAAAGCATTTATTGAAAATCTGCAACAAAACCCTTCAAGTATTGCAAGCCGTAAAGCATCTCAAAATGCATTAGAAGCATTCGGTAAAGTATTACCAGAATTCATGGGTGGTTCTGCGGACTTAGCACCAAGTAACCTGACTATGTGGTCTGGTTCTAAAGCACTGAATGAAGACAAAGCGGGTAACTACATCCATTATGGTGTACGTGAATTCGGTATGTCTGCAATCATGAATGGTATTGCATTACACGGCGGTTTCGTTCCTTACGGTGCAACCTTCTTGATGTTTATGGAATATGCACGTAATGCAGTGCGTATGGCTGCACTGATGAAGATCCGCAGTATCTTTGTTTATACTCATGACTCTATCGGTCTGGGTGAAGATGGCCCAACTCACCAACCAGTTGAGCAAATGGCAAGCCTGCGTGTAACTCCAAACGTGAGCACATGGCGTCCATGTGACCAAGTTGAATCAGCTGTTGCATGGAAATATGCAATTGATCGTAAAGATGGTCCAACAGCACTGATTTTCTCTCGTCAAAATCTTGCACAACAACCACGTACTCCAGAGCAACTAGCAAATATCGAGAAGGGTGGTTACATCCTGAAAGATTGCGCGGGTACGCCTGAATTAATCTTTATTGCTACAGGTTCTGAAGTTGAACTAGCGGTTAGTGCTTATGATCAACTGACTGCTGAAGGCCGTAAAGTACGTGTTGTTTCTATGCCAGCAACAGATGCATTTGATAAACAAGATGCAGATTATCGTGAAGCAGTATTACCAACATCAGTGAAAGCACGTGTTGCTATCGAAGCTGGTATTGCTGACTACTGGTTCAAGTATGTTGGTTTAGATGGTGCGATTGTAGGTATGCGTAGCTTCGGTGAATCTGCACCTGCAAACGAATTATTTGAAGAGTTTGGTTTTACTGTTGAAAATGTGGTCACACAGGCAAAATCTTTACTTAAATAATCAATAAGTGTTAACAAGAGCACATTTTTGGGAAGAATTTCTCAGATGTGCTCTTTTTTTATCCTTCCATCTTTGTTTACTATTGCGATCTTCTCTCATTTCTCGTAATCTGATTATCAACAAGCTGAACCGTTTCAGTTAATGCTAAAATGTCGGTGACTGCACAATTTCTAGATTTACTTGATTTATCGTTGTTGATTAGTATCTTGCTCTATTATTCTAAGCGGTTGCAAATCACAAGTTATCAAGGAAGTCACATGACAATCAGAGTCGCTATTAACGGTTTTGGTCGTATAGGGCGTAATGTGTTAAGAGCGCTTTATGAATCAGGTAAACGGGCTGAAATAACAGTTGTTGCAATAAATGAATTGGCTGATGCACAAGGTATCGGGCATCTTCTCAAGTATGACTCCAGTCACGGACGTTTCGCTTGGGATGTACGAATTAATAACGATTTATTGCAAGTCGGTGATGATAGCATTCGTCTTTTTCATCATGCTGATATTACTGATTTACCTTGGGGTGAGCTTGGTATTGATGTTGTGCTTGATTGTAGTGGTGCTTATGGCTCTCGTGCTGATGGCGAAGCTCATATTGCACAAGGTGCAAAAAAAGTGCTCTTTTCTCATCCAGGTACAACAGATTTAGATGCAACAGTAGTTTTTGGTGTTAATCAACATGAACTTAAAAAAGAACACCGTATTGTTTCAAATGCATCTTGTACAACAAATTGCATTATTCCTATCATTAAAATGATGGATGATGCGTTTAATATCGAATCTGGAACAGTAACAACAATCCATGCAGCCATGAACGATCAACCCGTGATTGATGCATATCATAAGGATTTACGCCGTACTCGTGCCGCAGGACAATCTATCATTCCTGTTGATACGAAATTGGCCGCAGGAATTACTCGGATTTTCCCAAAATTTAAGGATCATTTTGAGGCAATTTCTGTACGAGTTCCTACAATTAATGTGACGGCAATTGATTTAAGTGTCACTGTAAAAACTGCTGTAAATGTGTTAGATGTCAATCGGTTAATTCAAAAATCAGCAACTGGCGCATTTCGTGGTATAGTGGATTACACAGAATTGCCATTAGTCTCAACTGATTTTAACCACGACCCTCATAGTGCTATTGTTGACGGCACTCAAACAAGAGTCAGTGGGCAACACCTGATCAAGACGTTAGTCTGGTGTGATAATGAATGGGGCTTTGCTAATCGGATGCTTGATACAACGTTAGCAATGGCTACAACTGGTTTTAAATAATCATGTTTTAATGACGGTGTCGCGTAAAATACAACACACTGAACAGAAGATTACTAAATTTTAGAGAATCAATGAGAGGATTCATCATGTCTGTAATTAAGATGACCGATTTAGACCTAGCGGGTAAACGAGTTCTTATCCGTGCTGACCTGAACGTTCCAGTAAAAGATGGTAAAGTAACTTCAGATGCGCGTATCCGTGCTTCTTTACCAACAATTGAAGCCGCGTTAAAACAAGGCGCTAAAGTGATGGTAACTTCTCACTTAGGCCGTCCTACCGAAGGTGAGTACAACGAAGAGTTCTCTTTAAAACCAGTTGTTGACTATCTGAAAGACAAATTAACCGCACCAGTTAGCCTTGCTAAAGACTATTTAAACGGTGTTGAAGTTAATGCCGGTGAATTAGTTGTTCTTGAAAACGTTCGTTTTAACAAAGGCGAAAAGAAAGACGACGAAACACTGTCTAAACAATACGCTGCATTATGTGATGTATTCGTAATGGATGCATTCGGTACTGCTCACCGTGCTCAAGCATCAACTCATGGTGTTGCTAAATTTGCACAAGTTGCTTGTGCTGGCCCACTGTTATCAGCAGAGCTTGAAGCATTAGGTAAAGCATTAGATAAACCAGCGCGCCCAATGGTTGCAATTGTTGGTGGTTCTAAAGTTTCAACTAAACTGACTGTATTAGATTCTTTATCAAAAATCGCTGACCAATTAATCGTTGGTGGTGGTATCGCAAATACCTTTATCGCAGCAGAAGGTCACCCAGTAGGCCGTTCTTTATATGAAGCAGACCTAGTTGATGACGCTAAAAAACTGATGGAAAAATGCGATATTCCAGTACCAAGTGATGTTCGTGTTGCAACTGAATTCTCAGAAACAGCAGAAGCTGTTTTAAAATCAGCAAGTGACATCAAAGACGATGAACAAGTGCTAGATATCGGTGATGTGACAGCTGAACGTTTAGCTGAAATCCTGAAAAATGCGAAAACTATCCTGTGGAATGGCCCTGTAGGTGTATTTGAATTCCCTAACTTCCGTAAAGGTACAGAAATCATTGCTAAAGCGATCGCAGATAGCGAAGCATTCTCTATCGCAGGTGGTGGTGATACGCTGGCAGCTATTGATTTATTTGATATCGCAGACAAAATCTCTTACATTTCAACCGGTGGTGGTGCTTTCTTAGAATTCGTTGAAGGCAAAAAACTTCCTGCTGTTGCAATGTTAGAAGAACGCGCTAAACAGTAATTAAGTCAGCTCATACAGGTAGAAAGTTATTTTCTACCTGTTCCAAATATAGGATCTTATTACATGTCTAAAGTTTTTGATTTCGTGAAACCGGGCGTCATCACGGGTGATGATGTACAAAAAGTATTTGCAGTAGCAAAAGAAAACAAATTTGCTCTGCCTGCGGTTAACTGCGTAGGTACTGACTCAATCAATGCTGTGTTAGAAGCTGCTGCGAAAGTTCGTTCTCCTGTTATTGTACAGTTCTCTAACGGTGGTGCTGCATTTATCGCAGGTAAAGGTCTTAAATCTGATGTACCACAGCAAGCCGCTATTTTAGGTGCAATTTCTGGTGCTCACCATGTGCATCAAATGGCTGAATACTACGGTGTTCCTGTTATTCTGCACACTGACCACTGTGCGAAAAAATTATTACCATGGATTGATGGTCTGTTAGATGCAGGTGAAAAACACTACGCTAAAACAGGTAAACCACTGTTCTCTTCTCACATGATTGACTTATCAGAAGAGTCATTAGAAGAAAACATCGAAATCTGTGCTAAATATTTAGCGCGTATGGCTAAAATCGATATGACTTTAGAGATCGAATTAGGCTGTACTGGTGGTGAAGAAGACGGTGTTGATAATACAGGTATGGACAGTTCTGCTCTGTATACTCAGCCAGAAGATGTTGCTTACGCATACGAAAAACTGAGTGCGGTAAGCCCTCGTTTCACTATCGCAGCTTCTTTCGGTAACGTTCACGGTGTTTATAAACCAGGTAACGTTCAATTAACGCCAAAAATTCTGCGTAACTCACAAGACTACGTATCAGAGAAATTCAATCTGCCACACAATAGCCTAGATTTCGTTTTCCACGGCGGTTCAGGTTCTTCTGCTGAAGAAATCAAAGAAGCTGTTGGCTATGGTGTTATCAAAATGAATATCGATACTGATACTCAGTGGGCAACTTGGGATGGTATCTTACAGTTCTACAAAAAGAACGAAGGCTATCTGCAAGGTCAGTTAGGTAACCCTGAAGGTGCTGATAAACCTAACAAGAAATACTATGACCCACGTAACTGGTTACGCCAAGCACAATCATCAATGGTTGTTCGCTTAGAGCAAGCATTTAAAGAATTGAATGCGATTGATGTTCTGTAATTAATTAATTCGTTCAAAATGAAACAAACCCGCTTACTTGGCGGGTTTTTTATGTCTGATAGAAAGTTATCAGGCAATTTGGTTATGATGATATTTATCTGCAAAATTAGGTATGAAGTTATGTTGATAATCAATATCTTTAGTCTCTATTAGAGATATCCGATCCACATGAAAGAAGATCTAAAATTGAGATAAAGCAGATACAAAAAAGCGCCTATTAATAAATAGACGCTTACATCAATCAATATATTAACTGAAAGATTAGCCTGTGACTTTAACGCCTTTGCTTTCTTCTTTCATCATTCGGGTAAGTAGAGGCACTGTTGCCCACATAACCAGACCTACAATTAAGGTCACAATACCAATTTTACCAAACACATCGGTATAAATAGGTAAAGTCTGTAGTGGATCTGTAATACCTTCTGGTGCTGCTGTGAAGGTTGCAACATAACCACCTAACAAATAGGCTGTTGCTTGAGTTAAGAACCACATACCTAAAATAAAGCCCATCATATATTGCGGTACGAAAGCTGCAACCATGGCCAAACCTAATGCACTGATCATTAGCTCACCTAAACTCTGGAATAAATAAACCAGAACGATAAACCAAGGTGATGTTAAGCCTTGAGCATCTGCAAACCACATACCCGATGCGGCAGCTGTAAGGAATCCTAACGAGCACAGAAGCATCCCTGCGGTAAACTTCGCTGGCATTGAGAAATCTTTGCCTTTCGCGCCTAAACGACTATATACGATGGCTAAGATTGGGCTAGCAATGATAATCCAGAATGGGTTTAAAGCTTGGAAGCTTACAGGGTGGATCTCAAAACCCAATATATTATGATGAACGTTGTGAATAGCAAAGAAGTTTAGTGAAGTTGGCATTTGTGCATAAAGAATGTAGAAAATAACAGCTTCTAACATCAGAACAAAAGCAACATACATTTTATTACGTGCAACACGGTCTTTTTGTTTAAATGCTTCACGGAAATAAATGAAGACAACAATAATAGACAAGCTGACTAAAACAATATTCGCAATCATTACGTTGTGCAGTAACCATGCACAAGCAAATACCATTGCGACAGATCCAGCAATGACTAATAGCAGTTTGTTGTAATTCATTGGTAAATGGTCTGGTTCAGAACCAATATTTGCTACCATCTTACGACAGAAGAAATAAACCAATAAGGCGATAATTAAGCCAATACCACAAATATTATAAGTCAGCCCATATCCATAATGATCGGCAAGTACTGGCGCAATAGATAAAGAAATTAATGAGCCAACATTTATCGACATATAAAATAGCGTAAATGCGCCATCAAGACGGGGGTCTTTAGGTGGATAGCATTTTGCTAATAAGCTTGCAGGATTCGCTTTAAATAAACCGTTACCTACAGCGATAGTTCCTAATGCATAGAAAATTAAATTAGGATACATAATTGACATACCAGTCATGAAATAACCGATAGCCAGGACAATAGCACCTAAAACAATAGTTCGTTTTGTTCCTAATAAGTGATCACCAACATAACCACCAATAGAAATAAGCCCATAAACCAGTGCAGAAAATGCACCAAAAGTAATAAAAGCCTGTTCTTGAGAGAATCCAAGTTTACTAACAAAATAAACGGCAAGAATACCTTGTACGCCGTAGTAACCAAAACGTTCCCATAATTCTACAAAGAAAATCATAAAGAATGGTTTAGGCTGTTGTAATAAACCGACTTGAGCGGGTTTATCCATATCTGTAATGCCCCTAATTATTATTTATTTTCAACAACGATGTTATTTACTCAAACTTATGAGATATGTTACATGACGGTAACATTATCTGCCGTATTTAGAGTGATGTTTGCAAATTTAAGAAGGTAATCAGCAAGTCGAGTAGACTAATATATTGATGGAATGACTTCTCAAAGGTTGATCACACTGTAGGGAAGATTAATACCAGATTGAAAAAAATATTCATTAGTTTATTTTCAAATAAAGCTATTTAATTGGCTTTTGGTATAAAATTTCGTCAATAAGATTATTTTTTGTTTGTATTTTAATCTAATTAAAATAAATAAAGATGCATGATGAAAGTGGAAAGAAAATATTTTTGATGATGTGACTGATTGATTATAGAAAGAATTTTTTCATTATAATTTAAAGATATTCTTTTATAACAAACAGATGTTAATAAAAGTTTAATAAAGACCTAAAAATTAGGAATTGATATTTAATTAAATAAGTATTCATTTATTTTGGGTAAATATTTAATTTTATAAAAATATTATTAATAATAAAAAACGCCCTTATTGAAAGCGCGTTTTTATCTTGAGTCAGAAATAGCCAAAGTTTAAATGGAGATAGGTGCCAATTCATTTTTAACAGAATGGAAACGACGTTTAAAATAAATAAGTCCATCACCATCTTCACGTACAGCAATATTTTTAATTTCAGCCATATAAACAAAATGTGTGCCAACTTGGCGAACATCATAAATATCACCTTCTAAGCAGGCGAGTGCATTTGTTAATACGGGTTGTTGTAATTGTCCGTTTTGCCATCCTGGCTGGGTAAAGCGATCTGCCATCGCGAGCCCTGTCATTCCGGCGAAATGACATGCCATTTCTTCTTGCTCATGATTCAATATATTGATGCTCAATTTTCCATTTTCTTGAAAAATAGCGTTCATCTGACTTTTACTGTTGATGCAAACCATCACGGTAGGTGGGTTATCAGTAACGGAACATACTGCTGTTGCGGTTAAGCCACAGCATCCAGCATCGCCATTTGTTGCAACGATATTAACTGCCGCACCTAAGTTTGCCATTGCATCCCGAAAAAGTGGGTTAGCCTGTTTTTCCTCAGACATTATTTACTCCTACTGCCAGACTTCTCGTCTGTGGGCGTCTTCACTTAAAATAATTATTAGTTAGATAACTAAAAAATCACCTAACTACTCCGCTAACAAAGTTGTAATGTTATTGCCGGTCTCTTTGTTGCGTTGTTTTAAAGCCGTAACGCTACCGCGCATAAACAAAGATAGCAATCTTTCTTTGTTACAACCTGTTAACTTTATCTCAAAAAAATGTGAGACAACCTTATCGCTACGATCATTATTCCTAATTTATAACTAAGGTAATAGGCAAATCAGGCGACTTTTTTCAATAGATAGAGGGATAACACAAATTGCAAACTCATAATAATTGCATATAGGGCAAAAGGTTGAGAACAGAGGTGTTAAAACAAATAATAGTGAAGGGTGATAAATTGCACAAAGAGAATAAAATTGCAAAAATTGAGTCAACTTTATTTATTTGTTAATATGAATAATTGTAACAAATAGTCTATTCTTAGAATATAGTCATTTTATAAACCATAAACAGCGGTACTTTTTCACTGTCTATATTGAGTGATTTTTCGTCCATTCACCTATAACACCATATAAAGAGCTTCTTGATTATGCATGAATCATTAACTATCGCGCTATTACAAGCACGGGAATCTGCGATGGGTTTTTTTCGACCTGTTCTCAAAGAGCATAATCTGACAGAACAGCAGTGGCGGATCATTCGCGTACTTGCGGATAAACGCTCTATTGATTTCCACGAATTAGCACAAAAATCGTGTATCCTTCGACCAAGCCTAACAGGTATTCTTATTAGAATGGAAAGAGACGAGCTAATTTGTCGTTTAAAACCTGTGAGTGACCAACGTAAACTTTTCGTTTCACTTTCTACAAACGGCCAAAATTTATACGATAAAATTCAGCCTAAAATAGAAGAAGGTTATCAATTGCTTGAGCAAAAGTTTTCCACTGAAAAACTACAACGACTAGCTGGATTATTAAAAGAGTTGATTGCGCTTAATCCAGATGATGTTGAACAATCAGAGAAATAAGTTATTTGATAAGAAAAAAGGAGATGCTGTGGCATCTCCTTTTTGTTGTTTTCACTCCGGCAAAATTATTGCTTACCTAATACATGTAAGAAGTGAATGTGCTTTTCGTACTGATCAAGAATATCGTGAATGATTTGTTCTTTCGTCCAGCCCATGACATCGTAGTCTTGTCCACCTTCTTTTAAATGAATCTCAGCGCGATAATATTTATGTTCTTCGTCTCTTTCTTCATCACTTAATCCAGCTAGAGCAAAAGCGGGTTGAGTATAAAAACGCAGACGAACTTCATAGAAGAAATTCATGTCATCGCCTAAATCGACTTCAAAGCCAATGCGATCATCTTCATCGTTATGGATAATACATTGTGTCGCTTGTTTACTTAACTCAGCAGAGACCATTTCCATTGAGGGTTGGATCACTTCATCCATAAAACGTTTTACATGAGAACGTTTAGGGAAATAGGCAATATTTCTTAAACGGCGTTGCCAAGGGATCGGATTACGGCTTGCTGGTGGCGCAATTGTCGTTAATTGTTGGCTATCACGTTTATATACATCCACTCGCAATGCTTTTATTAACCCATAAATAGAAGCAAGCAATACCATTGAGAAGGGAAGTGCACTTGCAATAGTGACTGTTTGTAGCGCGGTTAAACCACCAGCTAATAATAAAGTAATTGCAGAAACACCCATTAAGCCTGCCCAGAAAATACGTTGCCACACAGGTGTTTCACTATCGCCACCTGAAGCTAAAGTATCAACGACCATAGCACCGGAGTCTGCTGAGGTCACAAAGAAGACAACGACCATCAACATCGCGAAGAAGGATAAAACAGAAGAAAATGGGAAATAATTTAAGAACTCAAATAAAGCCAATGACACATCTTGTTGTACGATATTTGCGAGAGCTTCTGCACCTTTATCTTTGATTAAATGAATAGCGGTATTACCAAATACAGTCATCCAAAGTAAGGTAAAGCCAGCCGGAACAAACAGAACACCAACAACAAATTCACGAATAGTACGACCGCGAGAAATACGGGCAATAAACATCCCTACAAATGGGGACCATGAAAGCCACCACCCCCAATAAAGCAGAGTCCATCCGCCTAACCAATCACTCGATTTGGGTTCGTATGCGTAAAGATTAAAGGTCTTACTCACAATTTCCGATAGATATCCCCCCGTATTCTCAACAAATGATTTTAATATCAATACGGTTGGACCAAGAATAATGACTAATAAAAGAAGAATTACCGCTAATCCTAAGTTAAGTTCAGATAAAAAGCGGATACCTTTTTCTAATCCAGAAACAACTGAAATAGTTGCAAGTCCTGTTATCACAACAATCAATACAACTTGCACGGTTGGATTAATAGGAACATCAAAAAGGTGATTTAAACCTGCATTAACTTGTAAAACACCAAAACCGAGAGAAGTTGCAACACCAAAAACTGTTCCCATAACAGCAAAAATATCGACAGCATGACCAATAGGACCATGTATACGATCACCAATAATAGGATAAAGTGCTGAACGTAGTGTTAATGGCAAGCCATGACGATAAGAGAAGAATGCCAAAATTAACGCAACAATGGCGTAAATTGCCCAAGCGTGTAATCCCCAATGGAAAAAAGTTAATCGCATTGCTTCTTTGGCTGCTTCTATGGTTTGCGCTTCACCTGTAGGGGGCATTAAATAATGCATAACAGGTTCAGCAACACCAAAGAACATTAATCCAATCCCCATACCGGCAGAAAAGAGCATGGCAAACCATGCAAAATAGCTAAAGTGAGGACGAGCATGATCAGGTCCCAGTTTTATTTGACCAAAACGGGAAAGTCCTAAATAAGTCACACTCAGCAAAACCAATGCTACGGCTAGAATGTAGAACCAACTTGCATTCGTGAAGAGATTTTCCTGAAGATGACCTAATTTGTCATTAGCCAACTCTGGAAATAATGCAGAGAAGCCAACGACTAATAGAATTAATAGCGCTGAGGTATAAAAAACGGGAGGATTAATTTTCATCCTAATTTTTTGAGGGGTAATATCGTTTTGTTGACTCATAGTTAACCTATTTTTTGTTATTTTCCTAGAAAGAGACTTTTCGCTATCAACTTTCTGATTGTTATTTATAATCAGAAAAGAAAAGTTCGTAAGAAAATTTGAATAAAACATCAAGTCTGAGTGATGTTTTATAAAAGAACGGAAGTAAATTATTTTTTCCGCAAAATGGAGAAAAAAAGAATTAAATCAATTGATTGCCATTATTGTGATATAAGTGCTTTCATTCTTTAATAGGTTTCTCCTGTTGAAAAAAGGAGAATATGGTTACATTTTTTGCTTAATCGATCAACCCCTGTCTTTTTTTTGCACAAAAAAAAGCCAGTGAAAATCAACTGGCTTTTGAATCATCAAAAATACTGATATCAGATTATTTGTTCTCAGTTTTTAAATCATCAATTTTTTGTTTTGCTTGATCAGTCAATTGATCTGCTTTATCAAGTGCTTTATTTTCAGTCTCTTGAGCCTGTTGTTTTATATCACCACTTGTTTTTGAAGCATCACCTTTTAGCTGATCAACTTTTGTGTCAGCTTCTTGCATCAGGTTATCTGCTGTTTTACTGGCATCTTGTTTTAACTCTGCCGCTTTTTCAGAGAGTTTATTGCTTTCAGCTTCTAAACTTTGCTTAATCTCTTCTGCTTTTGTTGCACTCGCATCTTTTAACTCATCAGTTTTTTGTGAGATGTTCTCTTTTAGTGCATCTGTTTTTTCATCAGCTTGTGCTTTTAATTCTGCGGCTTTTTGTTCTGCTTTATCTTTTAGCTCTTGAGCTTGTTGTGTTAATTCATCTGCTTTTGCTGCTGCATCTTCTTTTACGTCAGCGGCTTTATCTTTGGCTTGTTCTGTCAACTCGTTAGCTTTATCTTGTGCTGTCTCAGTTACTTGAGTTGCAGTTTCTTTTGCTTTATCTATACCATCATCGACTTTTTTAGATGAATCATCACAACCAGCTGTGATAGTAACCAAACCCGCTAGAACCAATGAAGTAAGTAGTTTTTTATTCATTTTTTTCTCCAAAATGTGTGTTCAAAAACAATTCAGTGATATCCCGCGTAAGTAGTAAAAAAGGCGAGAAGCTATTACGCTGATAGTAAGAGATTACAGGTAAACTATCGTAATAAGTATAGTGTGAGTCTTAAAATCAACTAACTTAAGTATATTAAGTGTTTTTTCTTAGTCAAATCCCATGAAAAATAATTTGAATTTTTATCAGGATAGCGTTTTCTGCTTTATAATAATGAGGGCAGACATTATTGGAAATGTGAGATGCAAATGGAATATTATTTTCTGGTTATTATTAAATTTATTATTGGTTTTACTATCATATTAGCCCATATGAATTTATCAGGGAAAACACAACTTTCTCAATTAACTCCCATTGATTTTATTGGCAATTTTGTTCTTGGGGGGATTATGGGAGGGGTGATTTATACTGATGCTATTCCTCTTTACCAATATATTATTGTCTTTTTAATTGGTGTTTGTTTTATCTCTTTGCTCAATTATATCAGCAAACGATTCAATTTTTTTCGTGCGGTTACCATTGGAAATCCGATCCCTATCATAAAGAAGGGCGAGTTTATTATGGAAAACATCATGGAGAAGAAGAATAAAATAGACATTCTTAATATTACTTCACGTCTTCATGCTCAAGGTATCCATTCATTTCAAGAAGTAAACTATGCACAAATTGAACCTGATGGACAAATTACAGTAGTGTGTGACGGTGCTAAAATGCCGTCCTTGATTGTGATGAAAGATGGCGTTATCCGTACTTCAGAATTAGTACAAATAGAAAAAGATGAAGCATGGTTACAAGAAGAAATGAAAAATCAGCATATTGATAAGCCTGAAGATGTTTTTTTAGCTGAGTTTTGGGATGGGAAAGTGAATTTTATTTTGCAAGATGGCAAGATAAAACGTACCGCATCATTGCAGAATAATTAACTAAAATACAAATCGATGATTAGGTGAATGTTGTAGAGTAACAATGGCGACGTAATGTCGCTATTGTTACTTTCTAGTAGTAGAACTACAACTTAAACACGGCAAAATCAGACGCAATTTCAGTATGGCTAAAAACGTGTTGGCATTCATTGAGCAACTCAACACAGTCTTCTGGTAAATAGCGGCTACTAAGATGGGTAATAATCAACTTTTTGACGTTAGCGTCTTTTGCTAATGTTGCAGCTTGTACTGTTGTTGAATGCCCGCGACTATTTGCTTGTTCTGCCATTTCATGCTTAAACGTTGCTTCATGCACAATAACATCCGCGTTATTCGCTAGTTTTAATGCATCCGGCGTGGGTTGTGTATCACCAAAAATAGCAATACAGCGTCCTTTTATTTCAGGGCCGATATACTCTTGGCCATCAATGACTCTTCCATCGGGTAATGTAATAGTTTTGCCTTGTTTTAACTCTTGTAACCAAGGGCCAGTCGGAATATTTTCAGCTTTTAGCTTCTGAGCATCGAGTTTACCGAGGCTATTTTCTTCCTCTAAACGATAGCCAAAACAAGGTACTGGATGAGAAAGCGCTTCACAACTGACTTTCATTCCTTCTTCTTCAAACAGAAAACCCGCTTCGTCAATTTCAACAATATTAATAGGATAAGTTAAATAGGATTGACTTAATGTCAGCGATGTTTCTATAAAAGCTTTGATGCCAGAGGGGCCATATACTGTTAAGCCTGTTTCAGTTCCCCCCATCGAACGACTACAAAGTAGTCCCGGCAAACCAAAAATATGGTCACCGTGTAAATGGGTAATAAAAATTTTATTTAAACGCGGCAATTTCACGCGAGTATGCAGTATCTGATGTTGTGTGGCTTCACCACAATCAAACATCCACATACTTTTTTGTTTATTTTGTAAATTAAGCACCATACTTGTGACATTCCTCTCTTTAGACGGAACGCCTGCGTTAGTGCCTAAAAAAATGAGCTCCATAATGAAATATTATTCTCCATGTTGAATTTGTTCCCAATTTAAATCAAATTTCGCAAGATACTTACGTAATCGATCGGCATCGTTGGGTTGTTTTTTATTTTGTCTTGATACTGCGAAAAGTTTTCTACCAGCTTCTGAGAGTGTTGATGATTGCTGACAGGTTTTGATAACTGTATTGAGTTGGCTAAGATCGAAAAGATCAATATCAGTACTATTAAATAAAGAAGATGAAGCCACTCCCCAATTTTGTTTTAAACGATTAATTTCTTCATCAACAAGAGAAAGGGTAATACGACCATTTTCAGCAAGTGTAGCCATTCGCGTTATACTAGCACTAAGTTCACGAAAATTACCACGCCATAAAGCCTGCTCAGATGTGGCAAACCGAATATAGTGAGATTTTGCATCTGAATTAAAGCGGATCGCTTTTTGATAGAGTGTTGTAAAATGATGTAACTCATAGTCGATATTGGGTTCGATATCCTCTTTGCGATCGACTAATCCCGGTAATGAAAAAGACCACATATTAATCCTTGCATAGAGATCTTCGCGAAAAAGCCCCTTTGCAATTTGTTTATCCATATCTCGATGTGTACCTGCTATCAACTGGAAATCGCTTTGTACTTCAGTATCTGAGCCATACGGATAAAAAGATTTTTCTTCTATCGCTTTAAGTAGCATCGCTTGCTCATCAAGCCCTAATTCTGCAATTTCATCCAGAAATAAAATCCCTTTGTCTGCTTCTCTTAATAATCCTTGTCTAGCTTGCAACGCCCCGGTAAATGCGCCTTTTACATGTCCAAATAAAGTGGACATAGCGTTGTCACCGCGCAAAGTAGCGCAGTTAACTGCGATAAAACGCCCTTTTACAAAATGGCGCGATTGTCGTAATTCATAAATACGTTGAGCAAGAAATGATTTTCCTGCACCAGTGGGACCCGTTAATAGAATAGGAGCAAAAGAGCGCAACGCTACTCGTTCAATCTGAGCAATTAAGGTATTGAAGCGTTCATTACGTGTGGCAATCCCTGATTTTAAAAAAGAGAGTGACTCATTATGATAGTGTTCAAACCGACTCGTTAATTTTGTATAACGGCTTAAATCAAGATCAATAATGGCATAACTGCCTGTAGCTGACTGTATAGTTTTAGCACCGTCTTCATTTTCTATTTTAGAAGTGGGGGAGGTTTGTAATAGTTTTGCTGGTAAGTAGTGTGCTTCTGTTAGTAGAAACCAACAAATTTGAGCAATATGTGTTCCTGTTGTGATATGCACATAATATTCTTCATTTTCAGTATCAAATGGATAATTTACTGCAAAATCAAGAAAATGGCTGTAAACCTCTTCGAGATCCCACGGATCACAAATATCAATTTCATAAGGCCACACTTCAGTATCTGGTGAGACAGTATGGATATCTTCTGTAATTTTAGATGCTAGCATTGAGTCATTAGGCTGGTGGATCATCACTAATCGGCTAACAGGAAAATCCTTTTGATGACAAATGGAAATTGTTGGGCGCCACGAGTTCCACCTTTTATGGCTTTTACCTCTTTTATCTAATGTTGTGCCTAAAACACCAATTACTACTTTGCGTTTCATTAAATTATCTCTACTTATTTTTTATCTATTTTTATAAATATATAGATAAAAAGATAGTGTTCTGTTGTTTTTAATTTAATAGATAAATATCTAAAAACCACAAGAAATATTTTTGATAATAAAAACAACAAGTTAAAAATATTTTTTATATTTTTAAAACTTGGCACGATATTGGCATTGTTATTACTGTCTTGAGCAGATTTTAAATCTGGTAGGCACATGAGGAACACTCTGTAGTGTTATCTAAATGTGTTCCTCCACATCGAGACTCTGTAGGTGAAGAGGGTTATTTTCAGGTTCGATTCCTGACACCAAAACCATTACAAATCCAAATGTAAATTTAAATATAAAAAATCGTTGTGACAGCTGTACCGTCACCTTACTTATCCACCAGCAACTGAGCTGGATTGATAGCAGAAGAAGAGACAAACAAAGTATCGTTCCTCTCTTGTTTTCCTTTCAGTTTCGCAAAGCTTGCCCGTGGAAAAGTAAGTCACGATAAATTGCACTATATAAAGAAGAATAAAAAAGAAGAAGGAACGAAAAATGATAAAAACAACAATAGTAGTAAAACAGGGGCAGTTAGCACTTTTAAAGAAAAAAGATGAGTACATTGATGTGCTAACAGCAGGTGAACATAAGTTTTTTGATTTTGGGCATCAACTCAGTGCGGATGTTTTCCCTTTAAATGGGGGAGCATTAGAAAGCGAGAAAGCCGAATTTTTACGTCAATACTATCCTCAATGGGTGGCTGAGTATGGTTTTGATATTGTGTTATCGGATGAAGAGATTGGCCTTTTATATGAAAATGGCTCTTTAAAAGAGATCTTAGCACCAGGAACGCGACGTTTATATTGGCGTTATACCGACCGTTCTCTAGAAATAGTATCTATCGATGAACTTGAAGTATCTTCAATATTGATGAAAAAACTCCAGCATCCTAAATTACGAAATCAAGTCATAAAGGGAAGTGAAGGGGTTCTCAATGTGGATATTCCTGCTTGGCATAATGGTGTTATTCGGATCAATGGAGAAACACAAGCCTTATTGCCACCGGGACTAAAAGGATATTGGCGTTATCAGTATAAAGTAGATGTTGAAGTAGTCGATATGCGTTTACAAACACTGGATGTTAGTGGGCAGGAGATCTTAACGAAAGACAAAGTGACACTGCGTATTAATTTATCGGCTAACTGGCGTTATAGCGATGTACTTTTAGCATATCAACAACTGGCTTCACCATTGGAGTTCTTATATAAAGAGTTGCAATTTGCCTTACGCGAAGCAGTAGGAACAAGAACGCTGGATGAATTATTAGAAAATAAAAGCCTGATAGATAGTTTAGTCAGTGAAAAAATCAGTGAAGTCACTCAAGGATATGGTATTGAAGTAGCTTCATTAGGGGTAAAAGATATCGTTTTACCGGGTGAAATGAAAACGATTTTAGCGCAAGTCGTTGAAGCTGAAAAATCAGCACAAGCTAATGTCATTCGTCGAAGAGAAGAGACATCAGCAACACGTTCTTTATTAAATACTGCGAAAGTGATGGAAAATAACCCTGTCGCTTTAAGGCTAAAAGAGCTAGAAACGGTAGAACGTATTGCAGAACGTATTGATAAGATCTCCGTTTATGGCGGTTTAGATCAAGTATTAAACGGATTAGTCCAAATTAAAGGAGCACAAGCATGATATTGGATCACCAAATAGTAAAAGAAGCAGGGACTGCTGAAATTAAAATGTGGACAAATGGTGTGCCTGTTGAGGCCGATGCTCTAAAGCAGCTTATCAATACCGCTAAGATGCCTTTTATCTTTAAACATATGGCGGTCATGCCTGATGTTCACTTAGGCAAAGGTTCAACAATAGGCAGTGTTATTCCAACCAAAGGTGCGATTATTCCAGCGGCTGTTGGTGTGGATATCGGTTGTGGAATGATAGCAGTGAAAACATCATTACATGCAAATGATCTGCCCGATAATTTATTTGCGATAAGAACAGCAATAGAACAAGCTGTTCCTCATGGAAGAACGAGTTATCAATCAGGGAATGATCGTGGTTCATGGAAGAACCCACCTAAACTTGTTGATCAACATTGGCAACAACTTGAAGGACGTTTTAAGGTTTTAACTGATAAGTATCCACGTTTACGAAATACTAATAATTATCGTCATCTTGGAACATTAGGAACAGGGAACCACTTTATTGAGTTGTGTCTTGATGAATCAGATAACGTTTGGGTAATGTTGCATAGTGGATCACGGGGAGTTGGCAACGCTATCGGTACGTTATTTATACAAATGGCACAAGAAGATATGAGAGAACATATTGCTAATTTGCCAGATAAAAACTTAGCGTACTTAAAAGAAGGAACGCTTTTCTATGATGACTATATAGAAGCGGTTGAATGGGCTCAGGATTTTGCACGACATAATCGAGAAGTCATGATGGAACGTGTGTTGGCCGCATTATCAACACAAATCACTAAACCTTTTACGACACAACAACAAGCAGTGAACTGCCACCATAACTATGTGCAAAAGGAAATGCACTTTGGTGAAGAGGTATTGGTAACACGAAAAGGAGCTGTTTCAGCACAAAGTGGTGAAATGGGGATCATTCCTGGTTCAATGGGTGCTAAGAGCTTTATTGTAAGAGGAAAAGGAAATGCTGAAAGTTTTTGTTCATGTAGCCATGGTGCAGGACGTGTAATGAGCCGAACGGCGGCTAAAAAAGCCTTTAGTGTTGAAGATCAGATCCGAGCTACAGCTCATGTGGAATGTCGAAAGGATAAAGATGTCATTGACGAAATTCCAATGGCTTATAAGGATATTGATGCGGTTATGAAGGCTCAATCATCTTTGGTTGAAGTTGTTCATACACTAAGACAGGTGGTGTGTGTAAAAGGTTAATCGTACTTTTTTACGGTAATTCATAACTATCCCCTAACAGTAACGTAGGGGATAGTGAGATATGACAGCGTGTGCATGGAATGCAAATGAATAAAAACTTTAAGAATAGAAATTTTTTTAAATAAGACCCTTATTTTCTGATTAAAAATCAAACAAAGAATGTTTAATATTTTTTATAAATAAAGATTGATATTAAATTCACACTCTCCCAATAAAGATAATCAAAAAAAGAATATCGATATTAAATTATTCTTTAACTGGAAAACGATTATTAATAAATTATTAATACCAGTAATCGTGATTATTTATTTAATATAAAACAATTCCTAATTTTCTTAATTAGATTAAAATTAACTTTATTCTTATTGAAAAAGTATAGCCTACTCTATTTAGTGTATTAATTCTCAGTAAGTATATTAATTAAAAACTAAATGTTAATTTCTTATATCCCAAATGTGAACAAAACGTTTTGAATTGCTTGCTGTATAGATAACAGTATGTGAAATGTTTCGATGTCCCAAGTAATCCTGAATTAGACGCGTATCTCTACCTAAATCAGCAAGCGCATAGCCACATGCATGGCGTAACATATGGGGATGAGGGCTTATAGATACATTAGCTTCTTTACCTAAACGGCGAAGTAATCCATATACTTGTTGACGAGAGATTGGACCTGTTTTTTGAGATAAAAAGACCCATTCTGAGTCAGATTCTCTCCATGTTTCCCTTTTTTTCAACCAGTTAACTAGCGCATCATATTCCTCTTCTATAATAGGTTGTGTTGTTGATAAACCTCCTTTCAAGCGCCTGACGTAGAGTATCCTTGTTCTGCGCAACTAAATCAGGACACTTTTCTTAAGGAATTTTGTTCATACTCAATGGGGGACAGATCACCGTTGGCAGTATGAAGCCTTTCTAGGTTGTAATAGCGCATATACGCG